>JBJXFJ010000393.1:0-12369 GCA_046154735.1 Chloroflexota bacterium
AAGGCGGGGGACCTGCCCTTCTTGGATTCACAGGATGACGACAGCTTAAGCGGATGTCTGCACTGGCGCACAAATGCGCATCACGACTGAGCAGACCAGGAGAAGTATCGCCTGCTCAGCCGTGGGGAGAGGTTTTCGAAGCCAGTGGCCGCTCCGACCTCTCGAGGGCATTATTACGCACAAATGCGGCGCCCGCTAGGCACAGCGGCGCCGCATTTGGATCGAACCTCGGAATTCGTTAGGATCGGGCGCGGGCGATAGCCTGATTGAGTGCTCGCTTGGTGAATACCCGCGCCAGGTGCGAACGATATTCCGTGGAGGCATGGATGTCCCCGAGTGCATAAACGCCATCGGCAGCATGCTGCGCTGCTTGCGCGACGTTGTCCTCCGAGGCATTCTGCCCGCGCACCGCATCTTCCACAGCCGTGGCGCGGTAGGCCTTGGAGCCAACCCCGGTAACGGCTATGCGCACATCCTGGACATTCCCACTCGCATCAAGTTGCACAATTGCAGCCACACCGCAGAGGGCATAATGTGACGCCGGATGATCCATCTTCAGATAAGCCGTGCCGGCGCCAGTCGGAAGTGCCGGGATACGAATCTCAGTAAGAATCTCCGACTCACCCAGCGCTGACGTGAGCATATCGACGAAGAATTCGCTGGCAACGATGGTCCGCTCGCCACCTGGCCCAACCGCCTTCATCTGCGCGTCAAGAGCCAGAATTGCCGCCGGAAGATCGCCTGCAGGGTCTGCGTGGGCCAAGCTCCCGCCAATAGTGCCTCGATTCCGCACCTGCTGGTCACCAATGACGTTGGCCGCCTCCGCCAGAAGGGGCGCAGCCTGCTTGACCACATCAGAGACCGCCACCTTCGCATGTGTGACCAGGCTGCCAATGACAAGGTCTCCACCCTGGAGTTGGATGTCCGACATTCCTGGCAGGCGGCCAATGTCAATGAGCGCACTGGGCTCAGCGAGTCGGAGCTTGAGGAGCGGCAGGAGGCTGTGACCGCCTGCAAGCACCTTGGCATCTCCGCCGGATTGCTCAAGAAGCGCCACGGCCTCCTGTACGGTGGACGGCCGGTGGTATTCAAATGCCGCTGGAAACATGAAAATGATCTCCTATGCGTTGTGAATCGCGCGCCAGACTCGCTCTGGCCGTAAGGGCATATCCAAATGTCGAACGCCGAGGTGCGATAGCGCATCAACGACCGAATTAACTACCGCGGCGCTGGCCGCGATGGTACCGGCCTCGCCGATCCCCTTGACTCCCAGCGCGTTTACGGGCGAGGGGGTCACGGTGTGGCTCGTCTCAAACGATGGGAGCTGGGTTGCCGTGGGGACAGCATAATCCATCATCGAACCAGAGATGAGTTGTCCCGATTCGTCATAGACGCCCTCTTCAAAAAGCGCCTGAGCGATGCCCTGGGCCACGCCGCCGTGCACCTGCCCATCTGCGATCATGGGGTTCACCACGCGTCCGCAGTCATCCACACAGACGTAGCGAACAATCTCCACATGGCCGGTATCAGGATCCACTTCAGTCACACAGATGTGTGTGCCAAAAGGCCAGGTGAAATTCGATGGGTCGAAGAAGCTCGTCGCATCCAGCCCCGGCTCGAGCCCAGCAGGGTAGTTGTGTGCCAGAAAGGCGGCCAGAGCGATCTCCGCAAACGACTTCGCCCGCTCCGGGGCGCCCTTTACGCGAAAAGCGCCTTCCTCATACTCGAGATCCGATTCATCAGCCTCGAGTTGGTGCGCGGCGATTTTGCGAGCCTTGTCTTTCACCTTGGTGAGCGACATGTGCAGCGCAGCACCGCCCACGGCCGTGCTACGACTGCCAAAGGTGCCAATGCCGGACTGCACCTTGTCAGTATCCCCATGAACGATCTCGATGTCCTCCATGGGGATACCAAGCTCGTCCGCGGTAATCTGTGAGAACGTCGTCTCGTGGCCCTGCCCGTGCGACGATGCGCCGGTCATAACTGTGACCTTGCCCGTGGCGTGCACTCGGACCGTGGCACTTTCCCAACCACCGGCCTGGCCCCCCACGGCGCCCAGCACCTGGGAAGGCGCCATGCCGCAGATCTCTACGTAGCTGGAGATACCAATGCCCATGAGCGTGCCACCTGCCGCGCGGCGCCGCGCCTGCTCCTGAAGCAGATCGATGTAGCCAATAGTCTGCAGGGCCTGCTCGCAGGCTACGATGTAGTTTCCGCTGTCGTAACTCACGCCGGTGGCCGAGGTAAATGGGAACTCAGTCGCGGGAATGAAATTCTTCTTACGAATCTCGGCCGCATCCATGCCTAACGCGTCCGCCACCAGGTCCACGGCGCGTTCCACCAGGTGAATCGCTTCCGGCCGACCTGCGCCCCGATAGGCGTCAACGGGGGTTGTATTCGTGAACACGCCCAGTACTTCGCAATCGATATTTGGAATGCGGTACGCGCCAGAGAGCATGACGCCAAAGAGCACTGTGGGGATTCCGGGCGCAAACGTGGAGAGGTATGCCCCGAGATTGGCCGTGTTGCGCACACGGAGCGCGGTGAACGTGCCGTCAGCCATTGCGCCAATCTCAATATCGTGCGTCTGCGCGCGACCGTGTGTGGTTGCCAGATAGCCCTCGCTCCGGTCCTCGGTCCATTTCACGGTGCGCCCACTCAGCTTGGCGAACACGCATGCCAGCATCTCTTCACCGTAGAGGTAGAGCTTGCTTCCGAAACCACCGCCAACGTCCGGCGCGATCACTCGCAAGCGGGTCTCTGGGATTCCAATGGTGAGCGAGAGGAGAAGCCGCACTAGGTGCGGGATCTGAGTCGAGGTATAGAGCACGTACGAATCCGTGCCCACCGAGTACTCGGCCACCACCGCGCGCGGCTCAATGGCATTGGGAATGAGACGCTGATTGATGATGCGCTCGCTAACGCGCACATCAGACGCGGCCAAGGCGGCGTCCACATCTCCGCTGCCGATCTTCCAGGTGAAGCAGAGGTTGGAATCGAGGTCCTCATGGACCTTTGGGGCACCTTCCGCCAGGGCCTCAATCTCATTCGTAACTACTGGCAGCGGCTCATAGTCAACCTCGATCAAGCTCACGGCGTCACTCGCAGCCTCGCGCGACTCCGCAAGCACCGCGGCCACGGGGTCGCCGGTGAGACGTACCGTGTCCACGGCCAAGGGGGGATGCGTCGGCATCTTCATATCTGGAAGTATCCAGCCACACGGTACTGAGCCAGCGATCGCCGCGGTGTCCCGTCCGGTATAAACGGCCACAACTCCGGACACCTGACGTGCGGCATCTGTGCGAATGCCACGAATCCGCGCGTGGGCGTGCGGGCTCCGCAGAAACGCCATATAGACAACTCCGGTAGCCTGCACGTCATCGACGTACGTCCCGCGCCCGGTAATTAAGCGAGGGTCCTCGCGCCGTTTGATCGAAGAGCCAAATGGTCGACTCGTGGTTGCGGTCATGTGCGCCTCCTTCGGTCGTATCTCGAGGCTTCGTCCGCGTTACCGCATGCGCTCAGCCGCGTACTGAATGGACTTCACAATATTGTGGTAACCCGTGCAGCGACAGAGGTTTCCTTCAATACCCTTTCGGATCTCTTCCTCCGTCGGTGATGGATTGCGCTTGAGCAGGTCCACGGCGGTGAGGATCATGCCGGGGGTGCAGTAACCACACTGGAGCCCATGCATCTCCCAGAAGCCTTCCTGCAATGGATGCAGCTCACCATTCGTTGCCAGGCCCTCAATCGTTGTGATCTCGGCGCCATCGGCCTGAACGGCCAGAACAGTGCACGACTTCACAGCGTCACCGTTCATTAAGATCGTGCAAGCCCCGCACTGACTGGTATCACAGCCGACATGGGTACCGGTCAGGCCCAGTACGTCACGGAGATAATGAACCAGCAGCAATCGCGGCTCGACTTCGTTCGAATATTCTTTGCCATTGACAGTCACGGAGACCGTGTGGCCCATTGAAATCCCTCCCCAGATTGTCTCACCAGCATCAGTACGCAGGACACGCATCACGGAGTCCAGAGATTGCCATGCACTACGGTGATGCTACGAAGAGAATTTACCCTTGTCAACGAAATTATTGAGCCCGGTGGCCGGGCTCAAAACCCGTCACAGCCTACCGTCCGGGGCAGCCCGGGAGCAAGCCGGTCAGCGGATGGACTGACGACGGTAGGAGACTGAGTCCGAAGGCCGGTTGCCAGGACAGAGCCATCGTCGCCGACTATCATTTACCATAGTTCCAACGCGGAAGGATCACATGCTAAGCCGGGAAGAGAATGAACTGATCACACGCACCGGACCGGGAACCCCCATGGGCCAGTTGATGCGCCGATACTGGATGCCCGCGCTTATGGCCAAGGAGCTTCCAGAGCCTGATTGTGAGCCGGTCCGGGTGAAGCTTCTCTGTGAGAATCTCCTGGCCTTCCGCGATTCCACAGGCCGAGTTGGGATGGTGGACGAGGCCTGCCCACACCGTCTGGCCTCACTCTGGTTTGGACGCAACGAGGAGAACGGCCTTCGCTGCGTCTATCACGGCTGGAAATTTGACGTAGACGGCCATTGCCTCGAACAGATGAATGAGCCACACCCATTTCTGGATAAGGTCAACCTCAGAGCCTACCCGGTGGTTGAAGTTGGCGACGTGATCTGGACCTATATGGGGCCACCTGAGAAGCTGCCACCGCCACCCAAGTTCGACTGGGCGACTGTGCCTTCAACGCACCGTGAAGTCAACAAGACCTGGGAAGAGTGCAACTGGGTACAGGCTTTGGAAGGTGGCATTGACACATCGCATGCGCCCATCTTGCACCGTAAATTTGATCCGAAATCCGACATAGCGGGGTTTGCTCCCGGCGAAGCGTTTGTGCGCGGCAAGGCACCGGTGTTGGAAGTTGACTTCTCGGACTATGGCTACCGGTACGCTGGTGTGCGAAGTCTTGATGACGGTGGTGTGTACGTACGCAGCTACCACTTCATTATGCCGTTCACGCAGGTGCGGCCGTACCAGATTGAGCGCGGCGACGAGTCCAATCCCCGCACGCAAATCGCCGGCCATATGTGGGTGCCCATGGACGATTCCAACTGCATGGTCTGGAACATGCTCTACAGCTATGGCCCCGTTCCGTTAACAGACGATGAGCGGCTGGAACGCGGCATGGGGCACGAGCCATGGGAATTTCACCCAATGACCTTCCGCAAAGTGCGGAATCGAGATAATGCCTACCTTATTGACCGGGGCGTACAACATAGCGGTAATTTCACCGGAATCTTGGGCGTCAATACCCAGGATCACGCCATTCAGGAAAGCATGGGGTCCATTGTGGACCGTTCGCGCGAGCACCTTGGCCCAGCCGACCGCGCCGTAATCGGCATGCGACGCCTGCTTCTAGAGAGCATCAAAACTGTTCAGGCCGGCGGCGATCCGCCCGGGACCGGCGATAGCTACTACAACGTTCGAGCTATTGAGCGCATACTCCCCGCAAACGTCGACTGGCACGAAGCACTGCACGCGGAGATTTACCCCAAGTTAACCGCGGCCAACTAGCCCGGATTCTTCACCGGTCATGTGCCACGATTGCGAATATCTCTCGGAGGGCTGTCCGGTGTGGTTGTTGCCTTCAGATGCGCATTGACAGAGCGCGCGTGGATGGCGGAGACCGCCACGCTACCGGGAGACGCCGCTCGATATCAGCAGCATGGAGTGCGGGAGTCCCACACTCCGTGCGCTACCGACCTATTGATCGAGCCGCTTCGTCCGGGCTTCGAGGTGTGGCAGAATCCGCGGGAACACCTTCTTGACATTGCCCTCGAAGATTTTCTCTCGGTCCGCGTCCGTCAGCCAGTCAATCGCGTCTACATATGGCTTGGTATCGTCAAACCACTTGCCCGTGTTGGGATCAATTTTCTGGACCGCGCCGATCATCTCAGATGCGAAAAGCACGTTATCGGAGCCCATCCGCTTGATGAGATGCTCAACCCCCTCAGCGTCATACACCACGGTATCAAAGTAGAGTCGCTTGACCCACTCTTCAAATGGCGGCTTGTCATTCATCATGGCAATGCCACGGTAGCGCCCCCACTGGTAGGGGATAGCACCACCACCATGCGGGATGATGAATCGAATCGTCGGAAAATCATCCATGACATTGGACATGAGGAACTGAACGATGGCGGTGCTATCTGCATTCATGTAGTGCGAGCTGGTGCTGTGATAAGCCGGATTACAGGCCGCGCTCACGTGGACCATGGCCGGCACGTCCAATTCCACCATCTTTTCGTACAGCGGATAGTAATACCGGTCACCTAACGGCGGATCAGTCCAGTAACCACCGGAAGGATCCGGGCTCAAATTGCAGCTAATAAAGCCGAACTCCGTCACGCACCGCTCAAGCTCCCGAACGGAGTTTTCAATCCCGCCGCCCGGAAACTGGGGCAGCATGCAGCCACCCACGAAATTGTTGGGGTAGAGCCCTACGATGCGGTGAATCAGCTCGTTACAGGTCTGCGACCAGTACAGGCTAATGAGCTCACCTCCAAAGTGATGGCCCATAGTGCTGGCACGCGGCGTGATGATAGCCAGGTCCGTTCCCCGCTCTGCCTGGAGACGTAGCTGTCCTTTTTCCAGACTATCGCGAATCTCGTCGTCACTCAGCTTCAATGGCGGCTTGGTTGGCGTGGCCATGGCGGCAATCTGGCGACCGCGCCAGGCTTCAACCTCGGTCGGCGTGGTTGTGTAATGTCCGTGAGCGTCAATGATCATGGATGAGATCCTCTGATGGATTGTGGGTCACATACTACGCGAACTTGTAGGTGAAATTCGGACGGGAAACAAGATCGTGGCTGCCACCAACGTTTTCGCACATTAACAAGGTCCACTTGTTCTGCGTCTCGCATGCGGTTCAGATGCCGAGGCAATCAAACGCGTGACTACTGACCATGGCGCTAATGTCGCTCTCCCGCAGGCCAGCATCAAGGAGCCTATCGATGAAGGTTGCGAGCCCCTCATCCGCGTAGGGGTTGGTGATCTGGCCGAGATCCGTTGCTAGGATCGTGCTGGAGACGCCCACTTCTTGAACATTGCGAATCACCTCCGACCACTCGACCTTGCCGGTAAGAGGCTGAAGCACACAACGCTCAAAGTACACATCGTACGCAAGAAGAGCCTTCTGCTCATCAATTGTGAGGTGAGTACTGGGGAATTCAGGATGTGTGATGATAACGCGTCTGACGCCAGCCTCCCGCGCCGCCCGCACAATGGGCAGCATTTCACGCGGAGCAATATGGCCCGTGGCAAGAACCATGTCATGATGCGCGATCAACTCAAGGCATTGCCGAGCTCGGGGATGAACCTTACCGTCGTCATTCACTACCTCAATCCAGTCACCAGAGATACCGCGGTCACGCAGATCGCGCGCGATCGAAATCCAGTACGGCAACCGAGTCTCCACGTGATGACCTTCAAATGTCCCGCGCTCGTTAGCAGCGTCCACCGTGGGCAGCCAGACGACTTTGCCACCCAGACGACCTGCAATGTCCACCGCCACGGGATTCAATCCGCCAATGACATGGTTGAGCACGATTCCGCCATACGCCTGAAGGCCCGGGAACGCTTCCCGAAGCACCGTCGCACGATCCACCGTGGAGCTAAAATGCGACTTGACGACAAAGCCTGCCATACCATGATCGAGCGCTCGACGAGCCAGTTCCGCATCGGTCGTTTTCCTGGCCAGTACATCGGGCGAAGTATGCACGTGTGTATCGAACGCCCCGGAAATGAGGCCGCGAATGGTCGCTTGATCTGCCATTGATTCTCCACAGGTGTTGATCCTGCTCACACGGACGGACGAGATGAAGCCGAAGGCTCGTTCGTGGCGGAGGCCGGGATTGACATCAACCACGCCACGCTAGTGCTCTGTCAATCATGGACTGTCGGGTGGAGGTCATCGGTGGTGTCGGGCATCTTGCCCGACAGTATCGGGCGGTCCTGCTCGTCGCCGCGCGGTACGTTTTTCACTGTCGGGCAAGATGCCCGACACCACCGGTGGCAGGAGAACCCCACAAACCAATTTAGACGGAGCACTGGCCCAATTTCACGGAATTATTCCCGAGCGTCCTTCGCCAGATTGAATGAGAATTTCACGTTCATGAAGACCACGCGTTACTTTGATGAACAGGTGCTACGCAAGCGGCCGTACCTAAGAATTGAGTGGTGCGAACGGATCCTTGCCGCGCCGCTTGTTCGCGCAGTTCAGCCGGATGGACGGATTCGCCATTGGGGCCATATCGAGGAGTTGGAGGGGCGGGGGCTTCGCGTGGTGACACTCTAGGATGGAGAAACGGTGCTCAATGCGTTCCCGAACCGAAACTTTGATATAAGCAAGGTGGCGAAAGATTCATGAAGCTGCACTACTATCCGGAAACTGACAATTTGTACATTGAGCTTCGAAGCCAGCCGAGCACGGATTCGGTTGAAATATCTGACGGGCTCGTTGTGGACCTTGACGATGCTGGGCGTGTCGTGGGGATCGATATCGACCAGGCGGCAGAACGGATGGACCTCACCCGGGTCGATACGGTGGCGCTGCCGGTGCCAGCATAGTACCGACGGGCCGATGTGGCTCGGTGGATGCCCCCTGGAGTCGGGCTTCTAGCCCGACTCCACCGGAAACACCCGAACCACATGTGCCGAGCTGTACTAGCAACCGGGCGACGAGTGCAGGTACGGCCCTGCACGGCATGTTACCCGGTGCCCCGTTTCACCTCGAAGAGCAGCTCCACCAGATCCTCCGGCCGCGTGCCCCATTCCTGGAGGATCTTGCGCTCCTCATCATCACTCTGGGCCTTACGGAATTTCGCCCGGGCCACGCCGCTTACCCGATCCTGGCACTCAGGCCAGGTGCGGTGACGCATGGCCACGCCATCAATCATGCTGAGGTACCGCGTGCCCGGGGAGCTCGCACGGCGTGCAGGCTCAGGCGATCTCTCGCGCTGGGGACGACTGGCATTGTGAGGAGCCACCGGCCGGCCCCGGGTGCGCCCCATTCCACCGGCAAACCAGCGAGCAATGGTGTCCACTCGCTCATTGCCGGCCGTGCCCACATGCGCCCGGGTCCATTGCCAGGTGATGCGCTTATCGGCCAATGCATCGAGCTCTTCCCACAGCTCCTTGTTGACCACGGGCGAGCCATCGCGCGTGCGCCAACCGTTTTTCTTCCAGCCGGCCACCCAGGAGGTAATGCCCTTCTTCACGTACTCGCTATCCACAATCACAGTCACAGACGGGCAGGCTAAGGTTGCCCGCACCGCCTCGATCGCCGCGCGCAGCTCCATCCGGTTATTCGTGGTGTGCTGCTCGCCGCCACCGAGATCCACTCCGCGACCGTCACCAAACTGCACGTGCACACCCCACCCGCCCGGGCCGGGGTTGCCCAGACATGAGCCGTCGGCGTAGGCGGTGGCGTCAGTCATGAGCGCTCGAGCGCTGCGACAAACTCATCTGGTGTCAACTCAATCTCTTTGAGAATTTCGCGCATGAGCGGCCGCGCTATGTCTCGGCCACTGTGATTGGGTACCGTTGTTGTCCGACCATCCGGATGGCGATAGAACACGTGGCTACCCCGCTGGCATGCGACCTGGAAGCCGAGACTCCGGAGCACGCGGTCCATGGATCGGAAATCCAGCACGGGAGCCCGAGGCATCAGGCAACGTGCACTTGCTGAATCCCCACAAATATAGGGAGATCAGCGGTATCGCCTTCATACTCCTCGAGGCAGAGCTCCACCACCTCTCTCAGGTTTTCTTGAAGTTCGTCAAGTGTTGCTCCCTGTGTATGTGCGCCCGGCAGTCCGGGGACCAGCCCAATGTAGAGCTTGGTCTCCGGATCGAATTCAACAAAGGCCGTGAACGATTTCATCGGGTTGCCCTTTGAGTGCCTCTTCGAGTCTCAGCGTCTCCACGGCTGTGGTTGATCACGCGCCCATGGCCCGACGCACCAGCGCCAGCGGAATCGTTCCGTGACTTAGCAGTTGATCATGGAACTGCTTCAGCGGGAGTTTGGCATGCTCGGTTCGGAGCTGCAGAATGGCGTGCTTGCCCATGGCGTACGTCATGGGTTGGGTGGGACTCATGGTGTAGCGGCGCACCTCGCCCTCGGCCTGGGGCCGAGCGAGCTTGGCCTCGTTGACCAGCAGATTGACCGCGTCATCCATCGTCATCTCACCGGTATGCAGACCCACGTCAATGACCACGCGGGCCGCGCGCCAGAGCTGATCCTTGAGCTGGAAGAGGCGCGTGCGCGGATCGGTGTAATAGCCTTGCTCGCCCATCATCTGCTCGCAGTAAAGCGCCCAGCCCTCGGCAAAGAGATCGCTGCCCGCACGCTTACGCACGGCGCTGCGATGACGATTGGCCATACAGAGTTGCAGGTGATGCCCTGGGTACCCCTCATGAAGCGAGGTGATGGGGATATGCGGCAGGCAGTGCTCCTGAAGCTGCAGTTCTTGATCTCGGGGAGCGGTCTCCCGACTCACCGGTGTGACCCAGAACTGGCCCGTCTGATCCGCGTCAAACGGCCCTGGCGGCATATACGCCGCATACGGCACCACGGAGCGCTGGAAGGTGGGAGTCTCCACCAGGGAGAGCCGTTCACCCGGCAGCATGCTTACCAGGTCGTGCTGGGCTAGAAACCGCTTGAGCCGCTCGATCTCCTGTTGATAGGCCGGCATGAGCTGACCAACGGGAGGATGATCGCGCTTGGCCTGCTCCACCTGGGCCGCCCAGTCCATGGACTTGTCGATCTCACCGGCCAGCTTCTGGAGCGACTCGCGGGTCTCCTCCAGCATCTGCTGGCCGATGGCGCGGAGCCCAGCGGCATCCACATCCAGCATGTGCCAGTCGCGCAGGCGCTCATCAAAGAGCTCGCGGCCGATAGCGTAATTGCCCATAGATACCGGGAGTAGCTCCGAACGGAGATAGTGGAGGTGTGCCTCCAGGCTGGCCTCCGCGTCATCCAGCGTTTCCAGCAGCTCATCTTCCATATCCGGTTCGCGCCGGGCCAAATTGGGGAGAACATTGCGAACAAAGCCCATGCCCGCGTGCGTGACCTGCATGGCCACATCCGTGAAGACTCGCGGCGGATCTTCCACGTTCTCGCGACCCGCTTCCAGCACGTCGCTCAGCTCCGTCAGCCGCCCAATCACGCTCCGCAATCGTTCAGGAAGCGGCGCGTGCTCTCGGGTGATTAGGGCCAACAGACCCATGAGCGGCGTCTGCACATAGAGCGCCGGATTCCGCCGCCAGTCTGCCACTTTTTCAGTGGACCATCGATTTGCACGAATGTCAGATTGGAGGAGGGCATAATCGATCTGCTCGTCGGGCGTTAGCGACGCCAGATCGATCAGGCCGAGCCGATTCTCATATTCGAGCATCTCCCCGGCCTGCTCTTCATACCCCGCCTCGGTGAAATCGCCTAAGCGATCGTCGTAATCATGAATACCGAGCCATGACGCGCTCACCGGGTTCAATCGATCCCAAGTGGCGAAATAGTCGCGCGCCAGATCCTCAAACCGCTCCGGCCCCTGCACGGGTCCAATCCCTCCAACCGATGTTGCAATCTACTCTACATGGATTATGGCCGGGAGTGTCAGATGCGGCAACGTCCAACCTGCCCGCGGCCGGCACAATGGGCGTCTCCAGACCATAAGACGATGTGCTTCCGGCATTTGGAGTGCGGCGTGCGAGAGCGCCGCTTTGGATGTTCCCTAGCCCAGTCGGGGGGATTAAGGAAAGCGGCGCTCCCGCACGCCACAGTCCAAAGCGCTGGCGCGCACAAGTTCTGAGTCGCACCCGCATAAACTCGCCATTGCACAATCGGCGCGCCCGGTCATATGATCGAACCTGATCTTGAGATACTCTGAAATTCAGAAAGGGCACACATGTCACGCGCGATCACGCTTGCCCTGCCACGCCTCGCCCCACAGACCACCGCGCTGCTCCTGGCCACCAGTGCGCTCTACGTGCTCGGGCTTGACCAAGGATTGCTCCTGAGCCTGTTCCAGGGTGAGCTAGCATTTGACCAGAATCTAATTCACGAGCTGGTTCACGATGCGCGCCACGCCGCCGGATTCCCCTGCCACTAGGCTTCCCGTGCCCATCGTACCATTTGGGACTATCTTAAAGGCCGCGCTTATCGCGGGCCTGGCGGCGGGACTGACCGCCTCGGTGTTTCACCTTATCTTCACTGAGCCGCTGATTGATCGCGCGATAGCCCTGGAAGTTCATGAGCACGTGGCTGAGGGAGCACACGAGCCGGCACTGGTGAGTCGCGATACGCAGCGCAAGGGTCTCGTGGTCGG
>JBJXFJ010000403.1:0-5064 GCA_046154735.1 Chloroflexota bacterium
CTGGCCAGAGCTGACGCTCTCACTCAATGACGGCAGCTCCCTCATCCGTGACGACCTGGCCGCGCTATGGTGGTATCCACCTGAGAGGTGGCAACCGGGCGAGTTGATCCAGCTTGATATCCCCGGCGTTCCGATGCGCCAGCACGCCGGCTGGTCCGCCCAGGTCCCCACTCCAGCATCACAGAAGCTCGCTTTCGGAGAATTGACCGTGGAGATCGCCGCGGAACCGTGGCGGCTCAAACTACTCAGCTCTGCCGGTGAGATCCTCTGGGAAGAAGCGCCGGGCGAGACTGTCGGTTTCCAGTCAGTAGACGGTATCTGGCGGCGGGCACGGCGGCTTCAATCGTTGCAGGTCCTGCCAGATGGGAGTGCCCGAATGATCGCCGCGACCGACGACCCGGACGGACGAACGATCGAGCTCATGGTAAGATCCATCACCGTGCGCTCCGCGCGCTTCACCGTGGGGGTGTCCGACCAGCAGGGCGTGCAGCGCATCGGTGGCACTCTGATCGCCGCGGCTGATGAGCGCTTCGTTGGACTAGGCGAGCGATTCACGGGCGTGAATCAGCGCGGCAAGCAGGTGGATATCTGGGCCGAAGACCGGATTCTGGCGGGCCATGGTGAGAGCACCTATGCGCCCATTCCGCTCCTTATCTCGAATCGAGGTCACAGCTTTCTGCTAGAACGCGGAGAGCGCGCCCGGTTTGATCTGGCCGCAACCCAACCGGATCGCTGGTCCTGGACGCAGCAGACCAGTCAGGCCCACCTTGTCATGAGCTACGGCGCAAGCCTCAAGGAGCTGGTCCAGCAGCACGCACTGTTGACCGGGCTCCCGCCGCTGCCGCCAATCTGGGCCTTTGGCGTGATCAAAACGAGCCTGGGCGGTCAGGAGTCGGTGCTGGAAGAGATGCAGCGTCTACGCGAGCTCGATGTACCGGTCTCCGCGGTCTACGCCTATGATGCCGTGGATTACGAGGCCAACATTGGCTGGCCGTATGTCAACTATGCCGGCCGAACGTCCGGAGCATACCCCGATCATGCAGGCTTCACTAACCAGCTTCACCGCCTGGGTTTCAAGGCCCTTACATATTTCAAAGCCGACTTTCACCTCGATCGCCCCGGCTGGGAGATCCCCCGCGGAACGCGGCTATCTAGTTAAAGGCCCGGACGGCCAACCGCTCCAGCATGATCGCTTTCCGGTCACTTGGCTGGACTTTACAAACAGTGCAGCAGTGGACTGGTGGCGAGGCTTGTGGCAACGTGCGCTGGGGGACCTCGGATACGATGGTGGCATGCTTGATGTTGGCGAGATTCTCCCTACCGAGGCACTATTGGCTGACGGAACGACGGGCGCGCAGACGCACAATCGCTACCCACTCCTGTACGCCCAACACGCCTGGCAGCATGCATCGAGCGTACGCCCTGACGGTGACTTCCTGCTCTTTGCCCGCAGTGGCGCGGCCGGTGCACAGCAATTTCAGAGCCTTCAGTGGCCGGGTGATCCAACGATGCAGTGGGAAGCCCCCGCTGGACTCCAGTCCATGATTCCGGCCGCGCTCTCATTTGGCCTGAGCGGTTTTCCTTACTGGCATTCCGAGGTCGGCGGATATGTACAGGTGGGACTCCCCAGGGAGCAGGAGCGTGAGCTCTGGTTGCGTTGGCTTCAACTTGGCACATGGAGCGCCAGCCTGCGTGACCAATATGGCGACTACCCGCTGGCGCCCATGGATTTCTGGCTTGACGAGGCGAATCAAACGGCGTTCCGAGATGCCGCTCGGATCCACAACAGCCTCATTCCGTACATTTATAGCGTCGCCGCGGAGGCGCACCGCACAGGGCTGCCGCTGATGCGCTTCCTACCGCTCGAGGCGCCTGATGACCCTCGTGCCTGGCAGGAAGAACAGAGCTACTTTTTCGGCCGTGATCTCCTGGTGGCGCCCGTGACACAGCCTGGCGCCACCACACGCTCAGTCTATCTTCCGCGCGGGCAATGGGTAGATTTCTGGACGAATCAAACCTACGAGGGCGGACGCGAAATCGTCGTGCCCGCTCCGTTGGACGGAGGACGGGCTCCCGCGTTCATCCGCGCCGGAGCGCTCATCCCACTTGCGCCGGAGTTCGACACATTAGCCCCAGCCGCGGGTGCTGGAATCAGAACTTACTCGCACGACCTTATCATCCGAACGACGCCCATTGCTGACGAGACCTCGAGCGTCACACTGTATGACGGAGCTCAACTGACCTGGGATGGCACAATCCTGCGAGTGGCGAACAATCCCATCGCACGCTCTATAACCCTGCGTGCGCCGGGAAGCGCGGACATCACTGCGCGAGTCAATGGTGCAGCCGCGGAGATACGAGGGTAAGCGTGCCGATATCAAACGAAAGTCGAGTGCTCTATGTGGCGGCCAAGGCACCCCGTCCGGGTCTCGCCAAGACTCGGCTTGGCGTCGGCCTTGGTGAAACTCAGGCCCTGAGCCTCTATAAGGCGTTTTTGCGTGACATCGCTGAAAATCTCCCCAGCGGCAGCTATGAGCTAGGCTGGTTCGTGACGCCCGCGGATGCCTGGCTTGACCTCGGCCCACTGGTGGCCATGAGCCCAGCGGCGCCACGAGTGGTCGCTCAGCCGAGTGGCAATTGGACGGATCGGCAGCGCTGGCTTTTTCAGACTATGGGGGATCGCGGCGAGACTTTCACTGTGCTAATAGCCTCGGATTCACCGCAGGTGACCGCTGGCATCGTGGAGGAGGCTTTTGAGACCCTTGACCACCACGATGTGGTGCTCGGACCGACGATCGATGGTGGCTACTTCCTGATTGGCATGCGAGGATGGTTTGATGTGCTGCGCAGTATCCCCATGAGTACCAATACGGTGCTGCGAAACATTCTTGCCAACGCCAAATTGCAGGGCGTCTCGCTAGCCCTCCTCCACCCAACCTTTGATGTCGACTGCGCCGAAGATCTTGATGCGTTAGCTGAGGCGCTCCGGGCTGGAGCATCGCTCCCTCATACTCGTGCGGCGCTGGCGAGCCTGGCGCTGGAGTCCAGCATCGGTGTCCGCCCATGACCTTGCCCCACTCATCACGCCCGCGAGCGCTCGTCACCGGCGGAGTCGGACTCATCGGCTCGCATATCACCGATCTTCTGCTCCGAGAAGGCTGGGCGGTCCGAATCCTGGACAACCTGGAGCCGCAGACCCACCGACTTGGCAAACCTATCTGGGTTAACCCGACCGCGGAATTCGTGCACGGAGACATCCGCGATGCCAGGACCGTGCGCGCGGCGCTGGAAGGGATCGACATTGTCTTCCACGAGGCTGCGTACGGTGGTTACATGCCAGAAATGGGCAAATATTTTCACGTGAACAGCTTCGGTACCGCGCAAATGCTGGAGATCATTCGGGACGAATCTCTGCCGGTTCGTAAAGTACTGGTGGCGTCATCTCAAGCGGTCTATAGCGAAGGTGCCGCGCGCTGCCCTGAGCATGGGCTTGTGTTTCCGCCTGTCCGGCCCGTGAATCAATTCCTGCGAGGCGACTTCCAGGTGCACTGTCCACAGTGTGACGGGGTCACACAACCCACACCCACCCCGGAATCGATGCCGCTGGGCGGCGAGACAATTTACGCCATCACAAAGGTGGATCAGGAGAAAACGGTGCTCGCCTGGGGCCGGCAAACCGGTATTCCCACCGTGGCCTTGCGCTACTCCTGCACGTACGGACCTCGTCAATCAATCTTCAACCCCTACACCGGCGTCATCGCCATCTTTGCAACGCGGCTGCTCAGCGGCAACCCGCCGGTGCTGTACGAAGACGGGGAGCAATCACGCGATCTGTGCTTTGTAGAAGACATCGCCCAGGCCAATCTGCTGGCCGCGACATCAGACGCGCTGGACGGGCAAGCAGTGAACGTGGGCAGTGGTCGCGCAACGACCGTGCGAGATGTGGCCCAGATGGTCTCCCGCGGATTGGGCATCCACATCGAGCCATCCATTCCCGGAGAATTCCGCCCCGGCGAGATGCGCCACCTCATCTCGGACATATCCAAGATCTCCTCGATCGGGTATCGGCCCACGGTTGATATTGCCGAAGGGATCAGGTGTTACCTTGACTGGATTCGCTCCCAGGGTGATGTGCGTGACTACTTTGCCGAGGCGGAGCAGCATCTAAAGGCAAAGCGCGTGGTGCATCGCGTGAGAGGGCAATAGAACAAGACTTCTCCAGTTGATCACCCGATGGCTCGTCACGCCAGGGAGTGACCCATCTCCTCAAGGACGTGTACACGCTGAACCAGTCTCAGACGGAGGAGGCCTGCTTCTTGCCCGCCTCCATCGGCTCGATCGATGCCGCGGAACAATTCATCGTGGCCTTGAGCCCGGATCCCCGTCGATTATCAGGCCCGCACGACGATCGTATGTGCTACTCGATCACCCAGGCGCTGCTTCTTGTCTGACTTCCAGACCAGGATGGCACCAACAAGATAGGCAAGCTGCCCATCCACAATTCGCAGGATGTTCCTGATCAAGGACGCCTGGAGATCCAGCGGAGTACCATCCTCCTTTAGAACGCGAATACCCAGCGCCATCTTGCCAAGCGTTGCACCGCGTGTCATCTCCAGCCCCACGTAGTACACCAGGAACAGCGCAAAGGAAAGAAACGCTGGGCCTCCATTGAGCTCAAACCCTCCCGATGTCGTGCCTCCTGTTGCCGCCGCGATAATCCAGGCCAGAATGAAATAGACAATGCCATCAATGATGATGGCCACAGCCCGCCGGCCCACGCCCACGTACTCCATGAGAACACTCCTCCATTGCGCCCCTGATCTGAGGCGTTGCTCAGCGAGCGTACGCTCAGAGACTACCGGCGTCAATGCACCGACCGACCGACCGACCGACCGACCGACCGACCGACCGACCCCAGAGTAGCGTGGCACCTTGGCAAAACACCTCGTCGCCTATCTGTTCAGAATTCGAGGGATGAGTCCTGGTACCACTTAGCGGATGTAGCTCGGGAGTTCTGGGGTGGTGTCGGGCATCTTGCCCGACAGTATCCGGTTCGATAGGGAC
>JBJXFJ010000563.1:0-8948 GCA_046154735.1 Chloroflexota bacterium
CGCCCGCCAGCGTACTATGCGCTGGCAACGGATCGGGCACGGTTTGTCGGCGAGCCCGTGGCCGTGGTCGTGGCGCGCACGCGGTACGAGGCCGAGGATGCGCTCGACTTGATCGAGGTGGAGTACGAGCCGCTCACACCAGTGGTCGATCCGGAGCTCGCTCTGGCGGCCGGAGCGCCAATCCTGCACGACGACCTTGGCTCCAATATTGGCTGCGAGCAGCGCCTGAGCTATGGCGATCCAGATCGCGTGTTTGCCGAGGCGGATGTGCTGATCCGTCGACGCTTCCGCTTCCCGAAGTTTAGCTCTACGCCCATGGAGACGTATGGCGTGGTGGCGACGTATGACCCATTTGAGAGCTCCTACACGGTCTGGTCCAATTTCCAGGGCCCATTCGCCATGCACTCAGTGATTGCGCGAGCACTCAAGGTGCCGGAGCATCGGTTGCGCCTGGTGGTGCCGGCCGATAGCGGCGGTGGGTTTGGGATCAAGAACGGCGCTTTCCCTTATATGGCGCTGATGGCGCTGGCGGCGCGCAAGGCCGGGACCGCGGTCAAATGGATTGAGGATCGCGGCGAGCACCTCAGTGCCAGCTCCAGTGGCACGGATCGCGTGGCTGATGTAGAGATCGCCGGTACCCGTGACGGCATGATCCTGGGCCTGCGCGGTCGGCTGATGGACAACGTGGGCGCATACATCCGGGCCCCAGAACCGGGCTGCCTGTTCCGTCCCGTGGGCAACTGGGTGGGGCCGTATACGTTTCAGGCGCTTGATTTTGAGTGTCTCGCCGTAATGACGAACAAGTCTATGACCGGGCCCAATCGAGGTTACGGTTGCGGCCACGCGTATTTCCACCTCGAGCGATTGGTGGATCTGCTGGCCGATGAGGTGGGCCTGGACCCCGCCGAGCTCCGGCGGCGCAACATGATTCCGTCCACTGCGTTTCCGTATGTCACCCCCGCTGGCGGACGCTATGACAGTGGCGACTATCAAGCTGCCTTTGGCCTCTTGCTGGAGCAGGCTGGCTATGCCGAACTGCGCCAGATGCAGGCGCAAGCGCGCGCCCAAGGGCGCCTGGTGGGTATCGGCTTGGCCACCACGGTGGACCCCTCGGTATCCAACATGGGTTACGTGACCATGGCCTATTCACGCGAGACGCGGGCCAAGGCAAGCTACCTGCCCAAGTCCGGCGCCACCGATATGTGCCTGATTACCGTGGACCCCGGGGGCAATTTCACCGTCACAATCAATACCGCGCCGCAGGGTCAGGGACATGAGACCGTGGTTGCTCAGCTCCTGGCGGAGCGCTTTGGCTTGAAGCTTGAGGATATCCGCGTGGTGGGCAGCCTGGACACGGCCGAGCGTGGCTGGAGTATCAGCTCTGGCAATTATTCGAGTCGTTTCGCCGCCACAACGGCTGGCGCCGTGGCCGGCGCGGCCGATCGACTGGCGGACAAAATGACGCTCATTGCCGCCCAGCAGCTTGAGACGACGCCGGAAGACCTGGAGCTGGTGAATGGGCGTTTCCAGGTGAAGGGCGCACCGGATCGGCAAACCTCAATCCGGCGGCTGGCGGGACTGGTCCACTGGCAGCCCACGGCATTGCCGGAGGGGATGGATCCCGGCCTCGAGGCGAGCGGCACCTGGAGCTTCCAGTCAGCGCTCCCGCCGGACGACGACGGCCAGGTGAATTCGTCACAGACGTACGGATTCAGCGCTGAGCTGGCCGTGGTGGAAGTGGACCGCGAGACCGGGGAGGTCCGTGTCGATCGGGTCGTGTCCATCCATGATGCGGGGCGTCTGCTTAACCCCGCCCTGGCGGACGGGCAGGTCCACGGGTCCATCGTGCATGGACTTGGTGGTGCACTGTACGAAGATATGGCCTACGGCGCTGACGGGCAGTTTCTGGCCGCGTCCTTCATGGACTACTTGTGTCCACTCGCAACGGAGGTACCAGATATTGAAACCGGCCATCTGGAGACGCTTTCACCCAATAGCAGGCTGGGGGCAAAAGGCATTGGCGAAGCGAGCGCCATGAGCGTTCCCGTGCTGATTGCGAATGCCGTGGCGGATGCGCTGAAGCCGCTGGGCGTGGACATCACCGAGCTTCCGCTCTCGCCGACAAGGGTTCGAGGTCTCATCCGAAACGCGAGCTGAGGCTGCGGAGATGTGGCCCGGCCCCAGGTGATTCGCTAGGCAGGTGGTGATCATTGACGCGCGGGTAAGTCCGAGCCTCGCGCCTTCACGATACCGTGCGAGAATCAGCCACAATGGCAGATCTACATCGATGCTGAAGGGTCAGCCAGAGGGTCAAATAGCTTCAACCCGCGAAATCGACGAAAGTCTCGATCAGCCGTGCACATCGTGGCGCCGTGCTCGATTGCAAGCGCGGCCAGCGCCGCGTCTGGAACCAGATTTCCCCGGGCGTCCGATTCAACGGTGAGCTCGCTCAAGATCTGCCAGTAGCGACGACCCGGCTGTGGAATGGTCACCGCGGGCTGCATGAGGAGCGATGAGATAAATTCGCTTGCCTCAGGGACGGTCGCGGGCCGATCAAAAATTCGTGGGTGCGTCACAATGCGCAGGAAGGCAAGCAGAACGGACCAGGGAAGACCGACGGTGACCGGTCCGCTCAGTTGCGCTTCCAACCACTCACGAACGCGCTGATGCTGAGGCGCCAGCGTGTCGTAGGCGTAAATCAGCAGGTTGGCGTCCACGAGGTTCAACGCCGAAAAGGCCCTTCAGTCTCGTCCAGAAGGTCTTCGAGATTGTCGATGCTCAAACCAGGGCGCAGGCCCAGCGGTTTTCCGGGAATAAGGAGCGGCGGCGCCACTCCGCCACTTGCCTGGCCGAGACCACGTCGCAGCACGGCGTTTACCGTGTCTTTGAAGCTCAGGCCTGAGCGGGACATCTCAATCTGCACCTGCTCGATCACGTCGTCTTCTAAAGTGAGCGTGGTTCTTTTCATGACATTTTGATGATAGTGATCACACATCATGATGTCAATATCATGGATGATGGACTCAGGGACTGCCCTGAAAGAGGGACGGTTTCATCTCCCGGCGGTGTCCCTCGGGGCAAGGTCAATGTTTCGAGTCACAGACAACCACGAAGAAGTCCGGGCTGAGCTAGTTGAGGCGGGCTTCTAACCCAACGGTGCGGCTCCGCACTTGGACTCCTAAGTATTACTTGCGGGCTAGAAGCCCGCCTCAACTGGCTAGCACCGGTTCTCCATAGCCTGCCTCCACAGGCTGAGACCGACGCTCCGCAACCCAGGTGCTTGTCCGGCACGCATGATGTCGTCCACGCTCTGTGCTTCGGCCTCGGCTTGAGATTCAGTGGAGCGCTTGCCCTGATCGGCATTTGCCCGGCGGCGGCGCGGGCGCGTACCCTTGGACCCCGTGACGCGCCTCCGCTTGTCCTCGACTCTAATCGTTTTGCCCGTGAGTATGTAATTCGTGCAGCGGGTGGATGGGGCGCTGCTTTTCAGCGCGACGGACCTCGTTGACTACGTTGCCTGTGAGCACCTGACCTCCCTCGAGATTCGGGCGGAGCTCGGTGAAGTGCTCCGTCCGAATCTCGATGACCCCGCGCTCCAGGTGATCGCCCGTCGTGGCGAGCGGCATGAGCGAAGGTATCTCGAGCAGCTGCGCACAACAGGAGCGAGCACTGTGGAGATTTCCTGGATGGGCTCGAATCCTGAGGGGCTCCGAGCGGCGCATGATGCGACGGTGGCTGCCATGCGCGCGGGCGCCGATGTGATTTATCAGGCCGCGCTCTTCCAGGGTCGGTGGCGCGGGTACGCGGATTTCCTGCTCAAGAGGGATGGTCAGACGGCGCTGGGTGGCTATGGGTACGAGGTCTACGATACGAAACTTTCGCGGCGCGCCAAATTTGGGGCCTTGCTCCAGATGTGCTCATATTCTGAGCTGCTCGCGGAGATCCAGCAGGCAGAGCCCCGGCAGATGCATGTGGTCCTGGGTGACATGCGCGTGGAGTCGTATCGCTTACGCGACTTCATGGCTTATTTCCGGGCGGTAAAGCAGCGATTTGAGGCGGCTGTCCTGGGCTCCGCGGAGGGATATCCAGAGCCGGTTGATCACTGCGCAACGTGTACGTGGCAGTCGGTCTGTGATCAACGTCGCCGCGGCGACGACCACCTTTCGCTGGTGGCCAATATGCGGCGCGATCAATCGAGAAAGCTTGTCCAAGCAGGCATTACGACCGTTGCTGAGCTGGCCGGCAGTGCCCTGACGGTCAAAGTCCCGGGCATTGGCGACGCCAGCTTGGAGCGCCTCAAGCACCAGGCCGAGCTTCAAATGCGCCAGCGCCAGACGGAGCGGGTTGAGTACGAGGTGTTGGAGACTGCAGGGCCGGGCCACGGCCTCGCCGCGCTGCCGCCGCCTTCGCCGGGCGATTTGTTCTTTGACATGGAAGGTGACCCATTCGTCGATGACGGTGGGCTGGAGTATCTCTTTGGCGTTATTGAGATCCAGAATGGAGCCCCACACTTTGAGACATTCTGGGCGCACGATCACGCGGGCGAAAAGCGCGCATTTGAGCAATTCATAGATTTCGTCATGGCGCGGCTTCAAAAAGATCCGACCTTACACGTCTATCACTACGCGGACTACGAGGCCAGTGCGCTCCGTCGACTGATGGGTCGGCACGCGACCCGTGAGGCTGAGGTGGATCAACTGCTCCGCGGGCGGGTCCTGGTGGACCTCTACGCGGTGGTGCGCCAGGGGCTGCGCGTCTCGCAGGAGTCGTATTCCATCAAGAAACTTGAACCGCTTTACATGGAGAAGCGTGACGACGCCATCAAGGACGCGGCGTCCAGCATCGTTGCCTATGAGCAGTGGCTCGAGACGGGAGATCAGACACAGCTTGATGAGATTCGCGACTATAACGAGATCGACTGCATCTCAACCTGGAAGCTACGCAATTGGCTGGAGGCTCAGCGGGACGAGCTCGGCGCGCGTCTTGGTGCCCCGTTAGCGCGCCCTGATCTCCTTGATCTGGCCCCCTCAGATGAGCAGATTGACGCTCAAGCCCGAACGGCTGAGCTGGTGGAGGCGCTGACCCATGGGGTGCCGACCGATCTGAACTTGCGGACCGGCGAGCAGCAGGCACGCTGGCTCCTGGCCCAGCTCCTGGAGTGGCATCGACGGGAAGACAAGCCAGGCTGGTGGGCGTATTTTGAGCGCATTGCCGCAACGGATGAGGACCTGGTGGAAGACAACGAGGCCATCGGAGGTCTTATCTATGAAGGAGCGCCGCGGGAGGAGGCGCGGTCGATGATTCATCGGTATCGCTTCGATCCTGCGCAGGAGCACAAGATTTTCGTGGGCGACAAACCGCATGATCCGCGGACGCGAAAATCCGCAGGCGAAGTGGTGTTCATTGACGACGGCGCGGGAATCCTTCATCTGAAACGGGGCAAGGGGTCTACCGCTCCCCATCCCAGTGCGGTGATTCCTGGAACGCCAATCGGTACCTCCGTCCTCCGCCAGGCCATTGAGCGGGTAGCGCGCTGGGTGAGTGAGAGCGGCCTGGAGGGACCCGGCCCATTCCAAGCGGCGATGAGATTGTTGATGCGTCAGCCACCGGTGGTGGCGGGCCATACCACCGGCGCGCCACTCGTTCGGGAGGGCGAGTCTCCCTCCGCCGCGGCTCGCCGCCTGGTGATGGGGCTTGACGGATCATGCCTGCCCATCCAGGGGCCGCCCGGCTCGGGCAAGACGTACACGGGCGCGTTGATGATTTTAGACCTGGTGAAGGCGGGCAAAAAGGTGGGGATCTGCGCGCCCACCCATCGCGCGATCGGCCATTTGCTGGAGGCCGTGAGTGCCGCGGCTGAACGCGAGCACATCCAGCTCCAGATATTCCAGAAGGCCGGAGAAGGCGAGCGCTGTCGGGCGTCCATGGTTCACGCCACGGACAAGAATGCAGGGATCGACCAGGCCCTCGCCACGGGGAAAGCCGAGATCGTGGCAGGCACCGCCTGGCTTTTCGCTCGCGAACAGCTCGAGGGGGTGCTGGATGTCCTGTTCATTGACGAGGCTGGGCAATTATCGTTGGCCAATACAGTAGCGATTGCCGGCGCCGCGCGGAATCTCGTCCTGCTCGGAGACCCTCAGCAGCTCGCTCAACCCTCCGGTGGAGCGCATCCGCCCGGCGCGGACCAATCGGCAATGGGGCATATTCTCAAGACCGCGGCCACAATGCCACCTGAGCTGGGCGTGCTGCTGGACACCACCTGGCGGCTCCATCCAGGCATTTGCATGTTCATCTCCGACATTGCCTACGACGGTCGCCTCCAACCTCATTCAGATTGCGCGGTGCAACGGCTGCATGGCGATGAGCCGCTGGGGGGCGCCGGGCTCAGGCATCTGCCCGTGGTGCACGTGGGGAATCGCTCCGCGTCCAATGAGGAGGCGGAGCGAGTGGCCTGGGTGGTGAACGCGGTTCACGGCCGGCAGTGGACGGATCAGCACGGGCGCACACGGCCGCTTGACCTCAATGACGTGCTGGTGGTGAGCCCCTACAATGCCCACGTGAGTCGCTTGCAACGCGTCCTCCCGGACGGCGCTCGGGTCGGGACAGTTGACAAGTTCCAGGGCCAGGAGGCGCCGGTGGTGGTGTTCTCCACCGCCAGCTCATCCGCTGAAGATATTCCTCGCGGACTCGACTTCCTCTTCAGTCTCAATCGGCTTAATGTGGCGATCTCACGTGCTCGGGGAGTGGCAGTGCTCATCACCTCGCCCATGCTTTTGCAGGCGCAGTGTCGAACGCCGGACCAGATGCGCCTGCTCAATGCCTTCTGTCGGTATGTTGAGCTCGCCACGATCGTGACCGCGGATGGCCCACCAAAAAGGCTCGGCGCGGGCAGGTGACGTATCATTCCCTGAATGTCACGGAAACGGATAGGAGCGAGCCGGTTTGATGAGCCCTTCCCGATGCAGGTTTGACGTGCGTCGTTACCAGGTAGTCCTGGTCCTGGTCCTGTGTTTGGCCGCGCTGGCTGCCTGTGCTCCAGCCACAAGCACGCCGGCGCCGGGACCGAAAAATCTCCACTTCATGGGTGGGTACAAGCCGCAGGCGAATCTGCCCTTCGTGGCCGCGTATGTGGCGCAGAATCAGGGGTTCTTCGCCGCGCAGAATCTGAATGTTCAGATCTCCCATTCGGCCGGGCAAGGCGAGCATCTCAAGCTCACACTTCAGGGCTCGGTAGATGTGACCACCGGTGCCGCGGACGCGGTTCTCGGTCGGCGTGCTGAGCAGCTCCCGGTGACCGCGTTTGCGCTCTTCGGGCAGCGTGGGGACATTGCCTACGCGGTCCTTGAGTCCTCGGATATTCGTTCTCCGCGTGATTTTGAAGGACGGACCGTGGGCTTCAAGGTGAACCCATCGCCGGACTACCTGGCGCTGCTCAAGTCGGCCGGCGTGAACCGAAGCCGTGTTCAGGAGGTGCCGGTTGGTTTTGATCCGCGACTGCTGGCCGCCGGGCGTGTGGACGTATACCCGGTGTTCGAGTCAAACGAGCCATACACCTTGCTTTCGCTCGGCGTGCCCGTGCGGCTTATCAAGGCGAGTGATTATGGTGTTCCGGGGCTCGGGCTCACCTATATCACGCGTCAGCAGCTTCTGGATGATGACCCCGAGATGCTCGAGCGATTTCTCAAGGCCACGTTTCGAGGGATTGAGTACGCCCGCGCCAACCTCGAGAGTGCCACGGATATTGTGATGCAATTTGCCCCAAATGAGGATCGGTCGCACCAGCGCGCCATGCTGGAGGTAGAGCTCAGCATGGCCGACGGACCGGTTCCGGCGGCCCATGGTTTTGGCTGGGCAACTCGCGAGCAGTGGCAGGCTCTCCATGATTCTCTGCTCGAGTTTGGTGGGCTCAAGGCGGCTGTTGATGTCGATTCCGTCTATTCCGATCGCATCGTGCGCACGATCTATAGGAACGGGCAGCTCATCTGGCCGTGACGCCCGGGAACAGCGCCATCGAGGACCGTCCGGCGATGCCCTTGGGCGTTGGGCGCCCGGCCGCGTCTAAATCTCAGGCTCCTCTGAGCATCGTCGTGCGCGGGCTTGCCCATCGGTATGCCACGCGGACCGGCAGTGTACACGCGATTGAAGGGATCAACCTCAGCATTCGGCGCGGTGAGCTGGTGGCGTTGCTTGGGCCCAGCGGATGTGGGAAATCCACCCTGCTCAGAGCACTCAGCGGGTTACTCACGCCAACCTACGGAGAAGTGCTTCTCGCGGGCAGGCCGCCTGTGGAGGCGCACCGTCTTCATGGTCTGGGCTGGCTTGCGCAGGATGATGGCTTGCTACCCTGGCGCAGTGTGGCGGCCAATGTGGCCCTGGCCCTGGAGCTGGGCGGTCGGGCACGTGCTGACCAATACAGAGTGCAGGCGATGCTGGAACGAGTGGGCTTAGGCGAGAGCCTGGGCCGCTTTCCCCATGAGCTTTCGGGAGGGATGCGGCAACGCGCCGCATTGGCCCGCGCTATCGTGAACGATCCTGCATTCCTTTTTCTTGACGAGCCATTTGCCAATCTCGATGAGCTCATTCGAGAGCGACTGGGCGATTTGCTCCTGGATGTGCGGCTAACGAGTCACCCGACGACGTTGCTGGTGACCCACTCTGTCACGGAGGCGGTGCGATTGGCTGATCGGGTCCTGGTCTTTTCAGCCCGGCCGGGGCGTATTGTCCTGGAGGTCTCCATTGACCTGACTCACCCTCGGTCATACGATCAGCCGGGCTTCGGGCCGACAATTGAGCACTTGAAGCGTACGTTGCGGGGCGGTGAAGTCGCGGAGCCGCTTTTCAATGGCGATCACTAGTGCTCTGTCAATCATGGATTGTCGGTTGGAGGTCATTGGTGGTGTCGGGCATCTTGCCCGACAGTCTGGTGCGCTCCTGCTCGTCACCGCGCC
>JBJXFJ010000420.1:0-16958 GCA_046154735.1 Chloroflexota bacterium
CAGGCGCAGGAAGAGTAAAACGTAAATTGGGATCGCAAAGAGGAAGCCGAGGGCGAGCACCCCTAGTGCCGCCAATAGCAGACTTCCAAAAACAATCCCAACAATGCGCCAGGGGATCTCAGAGACCAGAACTTTCCGTGGACCACCGCTGGCGCCCTCCTCCATGCCCTCCTCCACCGCGGCTCCCTCCCAGGAGACCTCGAACATCGATTCCACCTTGGGAGAGAACTCTCCAATCAGGGAGATCACCAGGAGAACAAGTACAGGAATGCCAATAGTAAGCGGCCAGACTCGCGCATCGGCCTTGAGACTGAATGACGCAACAACCAGAAGAAGGACGAATGCGAACAAGACCAACGTGGCGTAAAAGGAAATCGTCTGGAATGGCTTGGTCATGCCGCCTCCGCCAGGTGCCGCGCACCCCGCTTGAGCTGCTGAGTGCGCCAGAACGCCCCAGCGATCACAAGGAACAAGAACCCAAAGATGATCAGGAGGGCCGGACGCTCCGGGCGGAAAAAGCTCAAAAAGTCATTGTTTGAGATAGACATGGATTGGAAGAATGTCCTCTCGGCCACTTCCCCGAGTAGAAAGCCAATAACGAGCGTGACCACAGAAAACCCTGCCTTTGAAAGCGTGTAACCGACAACGCCCGCAAAGATGGCCACGAACATATCCCACAGATTGCCCCGAAACGAAAATGTCCCAACGAGACAGAGGGCCAGCATAACCGGCGCCATATAGACCACGCGCACCTGAGTGAGCTTCGCCAGCCAATTCGAGAGAAACACGCCTAGCAGCGTGCCAAAGACATTGGCCACAAGGAGCGCCAGGACAATGGACCAGACCACGCCTGGACGATCGCGGAGCAGAAATGGCCCGGGCTGAATTCCGTGCAGGATGAGCGCGGCAAGTACGAGTGCGGCCTCGATACTGCCGGGTATGCCAAAAGCTAGCATAGGCATCAACCCGCCCGGCTCCTTGGCATTGACCGCGGTCTCCGCCGCAATGATGCCCTCAGGATTGCCCTTGTGAAACATCTCCGGCTTGTTGGAGAACTGCTTGGCCACGGCGTAGCTGATGAACGCCGCCGCGGTTGCGCCAATACCCGGAATCATCCCGCCAAAACAGCCGATGGCCGCGCTTCGCAAGAGTGCCTTCCACTCTCGAAACACATCCGCGGCGCCCACGAGCAAATTCCTCCAGCCCGTGAAAGACGCATTTCCCTTTGCAACGGTACTTCCAGCAACGCAGAAATCGATCGACTGCGCGATAGCGAAAAGACCAACGAAGAGAGCCACGAGCTGAATGCCATCCCAGAGGTAATCTCGCCCGAGGGTGAATCGGCTGACGCCCATGGCAGAGCTAAATCCAATGAGGCTGAGCAGGACTCCCAGTCCGCCGCCAACGAGCCCCTTAAGAAAACTGCCCTGAGCCGCAAGCGCAATCATGAAGAGACCGAGGACGGCCAGCCCGAACAACTCGGGCGGTCCAAATGCCAGGACGATGGTACGCATCGCCGGGAAAAGTGCAATGAGCACCAGTGTGGCCAGAATGGTGCCGAGAATGTTTGACGTGGCGGCAATTCCCAACGCCCGCGTGGCTTCTCCGCGCTGGGTCATCGGATAGCCATCAAACGTAGTGGCCGCGTTCTGAGTATCACCAGGGACATTGATGAGGATGGCAGACATCGCACCGCCGAACGACGTAGCACCCAACATCCCCATCAGGAACCAGATGGCCACCTCCGGCTGCCAGCCAAATGTGAGGGGCAACAGTACGATGAACGCCTGTCCTCCGCTCACACCCGGCAGCACTCCAAAGAAGAGACCTATCAAGTTACCGAGCAGCACCAGGCCGAGCACGTCCGGACGGGTGAGTAGCGCGAGGTTATTCCAGATGGGCGTGAAATCGAACATTCCTGAATCCATCGCGCCTCCTTTACTGACATGCCCTAAGGGGAAAAGTCACAGAAAATAAAGAGTGAGGCTAAGCCGCGCGACTGGTCCACTCGGCATCGATGGACCAGTCGCCGTGCACTTGCCTCAGAATGAAAAGAGAATATCAGCCCCCTGGCAACCAGGGCAACTCCAGCCGACCTATCGCCATCCAGATCTTGGGGATCCAGATCAAGCACTCCGGTATAAGGGTCGAATCAACGCTCAGAACCATCACTCAGGAGCTCCTATCCCATCTTGGTGATGTGGGATCAGGATCACCGAGTAAGAATTACCGCGGAGCTCCCGTCGTCTAGCGAACCACGTGGCGCATCACATCGCCTCGCACGCGCCCCAGGTCGGTGCGCCCATCGCCTGGGGGGAGCGACAGGAAATACTCCACAAGCGGTCGGTCATCGGTAAGCTGAGGTCCTGAACCTACATATGAGCGGATCTCGGCCGGACCTGCCACGTAAAGCTTCAAGAGACTGGCGAAGTCCGCGGCGCCGATTGACTCCAGCGCGGCTCGGGTGGACGGGTCAGCCAGTTTTCTATCGAACTCACGCTGATCCAGTCGGAGCGGCTTGGTGCTCCCTACGAGAAGCGTGGGTGACCAGAGAGTGGCATCCGGAAAAACGGACAGAAAGGTACGCATGATCGCCTTGTGCTGCGATTCAGGCAAGCCGGCCACCCACTGCATCATTAGACCCCCGTCCGCCAGCGCATTACGCGCAAGCTCGAAGTACTCGCGCGAGTACAGGTTGCCAGCACCGGCGGTATAGGGGCGAATGATATCGGCGGTAATGACATCGTACTTATTTGAGGTGAGCAGCAGAAAATTCCGACCATCATCGATGCGAAATCGAACGTTGGGCTGGCGCAGCACGTCCGAGTTCACATGGCTGAACCAATCAGCCCCATGAATAACGCTGGAGGAAAGCTCAACGACGTCCACGCTGACACCCGCATGCTGCGCCACCGCCCCGGGGGTGACCCCGCCTCCCAGTCCAACCACGAGCGCCCGGATGGGTGACGGATGAATTGCCATGGGCAGATGGCCAATGATGCGGTGTACGCCCAGCGTGCTGAGGTCATCCGATGCCTGACTCATGCCATCCAGAAACATCCGTCGCCCGCCACCCTGAGTCTCGTGGATACTCACGGTGGCCTGAATGCCATCCTCACGCCAGAGTAGACGATCGCCCGGGTACCGGCGCGAAATCGCCGACTCCGCCGGTTCCGGCGTGGTTAGGCACGCGATCGCAAAGAGCAACATCCCGGTTCCAGCAATCGCTCCTGACACCCGTCCGCGTGGCAGGGTGGCGAGGAGCAAAAGCCCGGATGCCAGAGCTAGACCAGCCACCGCGATGAGGCTGTGCCGCGCACCGAGTAGCGGCAACAGGAGAAATCCGGCGGTCATGGATCCAAGGATTGCGCCAAAGACATTGAGTGAGTAAAAGGTCCCGATTCGCTCGCCCGTTCCCTCGCCCGCGGAATCACGGGTCCAGAGCTTTAGCCCAATCGGAAAGGCGGCCCCCAGCAGAAACGTTGTTGGGAAGATGGCCAGGAATGTCACCACCGGTGGCACAATGCGCTCCACTGCGGAGCGCCCCTGGCTGGCAACGAGTGGCGTGAGGAAGGCAACCACATCGTGTGCTAGGGCGAGTGCGGTGAGCGACAGGACAGCGCTAATGCCAATCAACAACTCCAGCACGGCCAGTACATACGGCCACGGCCAACGCTTGCCAATGACCGGCGCCACCGCGAGACTTCCAAAAGCAATGCCGGCCAGCACGGTGGCCAACATGATCGTGAACGCATAAGTTGTGGACTCGAGGTAGAGCGTGAGGATACGGAACCAGATCACCTCGAGCGCGAGCGACGCAACTCCCGAAAGCGCAAAAACGATCAGTACCGCCCGCTGAACGTGGGCCGAAACCTGCTGCGGGGGAACCGCCGCTTCCGTCGGAAACCCAACCTGATTCTGCAGACGTGACCGCGCTCCCGACCACTGGGAGAGAATCATTGCGAGCAAGCCGATGATGATGTTGACGGAGGCTCCCAGCTTGAACGAAAAGTCCAAACCATAGCCACCAATGAGCACATAACCGGCAAGCAGGGTGCCCCCTATGGCCCCGGCTGTATTGGCCGCATAGAGCAGGCTCACACGCTGTCCGAGGTCTCCATCATGGAACAGCGTGGAGCGGACAACAAGCGGCAGTGTGGCGCCCATCAATGTGGTAGGAACAAGCAAAACGATGAGCGTGAGAACAAAGCGCACCAATGTGAGTGGCCCCAGCTCATCCGGCACGCTTGGCGCAATCCAGATATACAGCCGCTCCGCCTGACCAAGAGCGAATCGGGAGGCAAAGGCAGATGCACCCACAAGCAGCTCAGCAATGCCAAACCAGAGCAACGGTGAATGGACACGATCCGCCAATCGTCCGGCGCCAAAACTGCCCAGTGCCAGACCTGCCATAAATACGCCGAGCACCGTGGAGGCCGCCCAGGTGGTGACGCCGAACACCTGCGATAGCATCCGCAGCCAGAGCCCTTGGTAGACAAGGCCGCAGGCACCAGAAAAGAAGAACAGTCCCGCGAGCAACAGCACGAGCCAGCGTACCGATGGAGCGCCGACCTGTGCGGAGAGCGCCGAAACCGTACTCATGGGTCCACATCCGAATCAGCGGGGATTCTCACCGACCCAGAGGGATCAGCGAAGGGGAACGATATGGGCCACCGCGGCCGAGTGTCAACCTGACTCCGATCCGGGAACTCTTGGCACTTCGCTCCCACGCGGCACTCGTGAGCAACGGTTCAGCCCTGACCTGGAAATCGCACGATGGAGCAGTAGCAGGAAATAGTGAGATAAGAATCTCAGGAATGAAGCACCGGGGTTGTCCTGCTATCGGTGCCGATGGCACGCAGGGCGGGAACCAAGGCTGCCACCAAAAGAATCGCAACGATTCCAATTCCGGCCAATAAGCCCAGCGCCAGCGGTGCGCCCCAGGCCGCGGCAATTGCACCCGCTATCACGCTACCGATGGGCATGACTGCCCGATCCAGCAGATAGATACTCATGATTCGGCCGCGCAAGCGGTCCGGCACGATGGTTTGGAGAACAGCCGTTGATGTTGTGAAGAACATCTGGCTGCAGGCGCCGGTGATCATCAACAGGACCACCGCCACGGGGTACCAGCTTGAGACCGAGAACCCGATCACGGCCACAGCATAGGCCAGCGCTCCGCCGATCATCACCGTGCCACGTATTGCAGCCTGACCGAGCCAGGCTACGCTCATGGTCCCAACGAGCGAGCCAATGCCGGCGGCCGCGTTGAGCGCGCCGAACTCGGCCGGCCCAACCAACAGCACATCGCGCGCAAACACGGGCAGCATGGAGTGGTGCGGCACAACCAGGATCAGGAGCAGCATGGTGGTCCCGAGGACCGCGGCGACCGACGATTCTTGCCGCGCGTATTGCAGGGCTTCCAGAATCCCGCCGTCCTGACTTTCTCGCTTCGCATGTGCAACCAAGGGAGGCACCCTCATGGCAAACAGAGCGATCAGATTGGGTATGAAGATGAGCCCGGTGAGTAGGATGCACCAGGACACACCCATCACCGCAATGAGCACGCCCGCTAACGCGGGACCAATGACACGACTAATGTTGTGTGAAGCGCTGGAAAGAGCCACGGCGTTCATCAGTAGTGGCTTGGGCACCAGCGCGGGCATGAGCGCGTGTCGCGACGGACGATCAAAAGACAGCAGCGAGCCGCGCGCAATGGCAAAGATAAATACCAGCACCACATTGGGCGACTCCTGAAATGCCACTGTGGCTAGACCGAGCGTCACCAACAGCGAAGCCATCTGCGTTCGGATGAGCAGCGTCTTGCGATCGAAGCGATCTGCCAATACTCCACCCCAGAGGCCGAACACAAGCAACGGCAAGAAGCGGCAACCGTGGAGTAGGCCCACCAGCACCGGTGAGCCCGTGATCTCCAGCACCAGCCAGGAGAGCGTGACCTGGTCCATCCAATCGCTGATGTGCGTCATCAGGCCGCCCGTCCAGAGAAGCCGGAAGTCTCGCACGGTCAGGGCCTCAGCTAGTCGGCGGGCAGGGCTTTGCTGAATCGGGCTGCCAGTTCCGGCAGAGTCGCGCGTCATAGCCATGGGAGGCTACAGACGCATCGGGCGCAGCAAGAGTGCTCGAATCTGGTGCAGGGCAAGTGACAAAGAATTGGGATCATCGTTCTCCAGCGGTGAGCATGATCCGCTGCCGTGCGCGACCGCATCGCAAGCGCAGTTGCCTGGAGCAAGAAGCAGCCCTTCGCTTTCGCGAAGGGCTTTCGAGCACTCCAGAAAGTCGATCAGCGACGGCCACAGTGACTACGCAGAGAATCGGCTGAACACCTTCCGAGCAACATCCTCAAAGACATTTTTTCGGTCTTGATCTGAGAGGAAGTCGATCGCCTCGATGAGTGGCTTCGTATCATCAAGCCATTTGCCCGTGGCCGGATCTTGATATGAGCCTGTTCCCGGATTCTCGGTGGCAAACATGCAACGATCCGTGCCACACAGTTTGAAAAGGAGCTCGAGCGACTCCTGGTTGTAGAGCACGGTATCGAAATAAAACTGCTTGAGCAGCCCATCGAAGCCGGCCACACCCGCATGCCGACCGAACGATGCGCGCCATCGTCCGATGTGGTAGGGGATTGACCCGCCGCCATGACAGACGATGATTTTGAGGTTCGGGAACGTCTTAAATACCTCACCCTTGAGCATTGAAAGAATGCATAGGGTCTCCTGGGTGATGAAATAGTTCGTGTAGGTATCCCAGGGGTTCTTGCACCCGGCGGAGTGAATGAGCGCGGGAACATCAAGCTCCACCATCTTGGCGTACAGATCGCCCCAGTAATCCAGGTCACCCATTCCGGGTGTGAGCTGCTCGCCCTCCCACGGATCGGGATTGATCATGCAGCCAACAAAACCCAGGTCCTTCACGCAACGCTCGAGCTCTTCAATCGAATTCTTCGCCGGCACACCACCAGCCTGGGGCAGACCGCAAACGCCACGATAGCGCGTGGGCGCCAGGTCCACGGTCATCTTGATGACATCGTTGTTGGCTTCATTCCACCAGTGAACAATTTTGTCCGGCTTCTCGGAGTGCATAAGCTGGAAGGGTCGCGGTGAGAGAAACTGAATGTCTGTCCCCACCTTGTCCAGGTGATTTTTCAAGTGGTTTTCAACCACCGGCGCAAGGTTCTCCTGGGTGACGCCATGGTTACCCTTGCCATGGTAGCCGCGGCTCGAAAGCAGGCCGGACTTGTACGCATACAACTGTGGCGGCGCATTGGTATGGCCGTGAATATCGATGATCACGAGTGTCCTCCCGATAATTGGTCGACTTCGCCACGCTCCAGACGTGGCGTTCCCTCGAGACGCGTGAGCTACATCTGAAGCGGAGGCACCGCGCACGGCCCTGTCCACGGGCTCAGTGACGGGCCAGAGCGATAGGCTCTCCGGATCCGTGCCCCTCCCTTCAGCGGCGTAGCTCGCACGAGCAATGTGCTGTTACTCAATCGATCTCCCATGATTCCGTCAAGAGTTCTTACGGTGCGCCATCGATCAAGGGCCGCGCTCGAAAACGGCGAGCCTACAATACAACAGGTGAGGGAGAGCGACAAGGTATCCGAATTTTAAATTGAAGGTTCAGATTCCACGGGACGCATAGTCATCGCGGTGAACATCCATCGAGAGGTGAATAGTCACCATTCGAAGTGCGTGACCGAAGCTCGCACGCCCAGCATTTGGAGTGCGGCGTGCGAGAGCGACGCTTTAGATGTTCCCAAGCCCAGACCGGGGGATAACAATAGCGGCGCTCTCGCACACCGCACTCCGAATGCCGAACGCACATTGTTGCGGGCTCTGAGCACACTCGGATTCAAAAGTTAGTGTGTCCCTGGACTCACAGACGAGCCTGCGTACAGCGGGCCTCAACTCGCCTGTACGACGCCCCAACTGGACACCCGTGCTCGCGTGCGGACTTTACGACAGCTGCCAGTTTCGCTCGTTGTGAGGAACTACGAGGGTTGGCTTTTCGCCGGCCCTTGCCCCGTACCCTTCTCCAGCGTGTAGAGTCGCTGAATGAGCTGTCGCGTTCGATACTGCGGCACGTGGTGCTGTGGATCAACCGCACGGATCAGGTCCGGCGTAAGCGTTCGCTGACATAGCAGATTGGCGCCTGCCAACTTCAGTAAGCCGACCGACTCCTGGTAAACCCAGCCGTCATACTTGTAGCTGGATGGATGCGTGACCCACTCCCACCCTTCATCAGCAAACGGGGCAAAGCGCTCGTACATATGCGAGACAACCTCAGATCGATCATCAATTGTTTGCATATGCGCCGGCATCTTGAGGTCAAAAAGATCAAGGTAGATCCAACGGTGCTGGACAATCCCGGCAGGCTCCGCAACGTGCTGCTCCCCACCAAGGGCAAGCCCACACATGTTGCAGTAGCGAGATCCCTCAGGTGGCTCATTTCCGCACTGTCCACAGTTCATCCCTGCCCCCATCGATACTAGATCGAGATGTCGAGAGGGTACACCCAGAATCCGGGGCAGTCAACCGGATTCAGCAGCGATGGCCGCGACCGCAACGTGTGCCCAGCGAAATGGTGCTGGCCGACGGCATCCGCTACCATCCTCCGCACCAGGTTGACGTCGGACTCGTTTGACCTACGACGAAGAAACGGGGAACGGTCACCTGCGCAGTGATCTCGTTCAGTGATCAACTCGTTCTAAACTTGACCGCTCTGAGGTCCAGGAGACGGCGTCAGCCATGCTGCTGACAGGATCTGGGCACTCACTCGCGCATTCCGTGGGCTCACGGGCGAAGCGCCCCCAGTACATCCGGCCACAAGGCTTGCACTTCCATTGAGTGATCTATGTCCCACCGAAGAACTGATGTGACTTCGGTCAACCCATCCTTAGACAGCACATCCACCAAAGTTCCCATTGCGTCGAGCCAGGGACGGCTGGCAACGCAGCGCGCCGGTGTGACCCCGCACGCGGCCTTTGGTGTGCTGATTCTGCTACTGGCACTGGGACTTCGACTTCACGGGATCACCTGGCAGCTCCCCTGGCGTTTACACCCCGATGAGCCTCCTCACGTAGAAGAGGCCGTCACTCAGGCGGCAACCCTCAATTTCTCGCCCGGTTACGTGAATCAGCCGGCGCTCTTCCGAAACGTTCTGGCAATTGAGCTCATCGCCCTGGACAGGGCTGGCCTCCTCGGGAGTCCGCTCGAGCCGGTCAGAGAGCTGACTGACACGGAGATCGTCGCACCGCATCCACTGCTCACACGCGCCTACGCGCTCGGACGCATCACCAGCGCCGTCTTCGGAGCAGGCACGGTGCTTCTGGTCTACCTGGCCGTGCGTCCCTTTCTGGGAACGCTGTCGGCCGCGTTAGGCGCGCTCACACTCGCCCTGAGCCTCGCACACGTCCGCGAGACACACTTTGCCACCACAACTGGGTTGGCAATCTTCCTGAGCACGTTGGCCATGTACTTTGCCTGCCGGTTCGCGCTCAAAGGGCAGCTCTGGCGGCTGGCTGCAAGCTGCGTTGCCGTCGCTCTGGCCATTCTTACGCGGGACTTGATGCTCTTCGCCATAGCGTATCCGACGGTTGCACTGCTCGTTCGACACTTTCACCCGCGAGATGTCCGATGGTGGTTGAGTGCTGTTGGAGTGGGCATTGCGAGCATCGTGACCATGCTGTTGGGATACGTGTTTCTGCTGCCCTACCACAACCAGGAGCAATTCAAGCAAGGGGTTGTGATCTTCTACAAAGTTTCAGAGAGCGGCCAGCTCAAGTGGCCTGAGCTTTGGGTGTTGGGCCCATACGCGGCAACAGCCAGTCAGAGCCTCACATTCCCATTGGTCATCCTTGCAGTGGCCGGCGCGTTCTTGATGTTCCTGCGTGAGACACGCACGGCGATCCTCTTCAGCTCATGCTTTTTCGCGACACTGCTCGCACTCATGATCCATGCCCGTCCCTGGCTACGGTTTGGAATACCGCTGGAGATTTTCCTGTCAATCTCCGCCGGATTCGCCATTGCTCAGATCGCGCGGCGGGCCACACGTCGCGGTACACCCGCGTGGGCGGTTGCCCCCCTGGTATGTGCACTCTTTGCCTTCCCATTGATAAACGCCGCGTACTTTGGATGGTTGACCGGGCGAGAAGATACGCGCGTCACGGCGCGGAATTGGATTCAGACAGCTCTCCCCCCCAGATCGCTCATATACGCGCCTGAGAACACCCTGCCAAACGTCCGTTCAGACCAGGCGTCCGGATTCCCCAATACGATTACAGCCATCTGGAACGACGATATTCCCACGGTGATCACCGGCCAGGGCTGCGGGGAAGTCCTGGTGCTCGGCAGCTTCCACCTGGATCCAGCGTCCAGTATTGAACAGGCAGGGTTGAATGCGGCGGGGCTCGGGCCGCCCCTAGTGCAATTCTCATCCGGACACGGCAATAGGCATCTGGAGGGTGGACCAGACGATGAATTCAGTCCGTTCTGGAACCTCTGGAGCTGGGCACGCCCAGGGCCCACAATAGAGCTGTATGAGATGACCCGGCCTTGCGGCGAGCGCGGCCCGCAACACCCGCCAGTGGACTTGATCATGCTCACCACAGGTGATCGTGGCACGGAGGCCTGGAGCAGCCCTGATCCGCGGTTGATCACGGAAGGCCCCCGCCTGCTCTTCCCAACCGACGATTTTCCACAGCCCGTCCTTGGCGCGGTGATTGGATCATTTGTCAGCGGTGAGCCGTCAAACCTTCAGGCAGTGCTATTTGAGCAGTCGGGGCAGCAGCGTCTCGGACTGTATCGAATCAGTACCACCTCGGCGCCTCACCTCATCATGCTAGATGACGAGGTAATCACAAGCTGCCGTTGCGTGAGCCCCGCGGGAATCGCCGCGGCCGACATTGACGGAGACGGAGTCGACGAGTTGCTGGCCCTACGCGAGGATCAAGGGATCCAGAGTCTTGACATATTCTCGCTGAATGCAGCCCGACCGAGACTCATCCATCGAGCCGCCGTGGAGGGCCGAAGTGGCCGCCCAGCGGAGACAATGGCCATTATCCCCGCTGACATCACCGGGCCCGCTCGAATCGCCTTCCTCTTCGAGATAGGGTCACAATACTGGATTGATTCCTGGGAGTTCGCAGAACTGTCCAGATCATTCAGCCGGTCTGTCCGCACGGCCACCTATGTGTTTCCCGCCGGGAATCGCGATCTCTCGACCGTGATCTCCTTTGCGGATGTCGATGGGGATGGACGAAATGAGCTAGCCCTGCTCAATGATAATCGTCAGTCAATTGAGATCTTCCGACTACCTGCGCTGGGCACGTCTGAGCTCGGCAGAGTCACCCACTATCAGCGCCGACCCGTGGTTGGCGAAGCGCAGCTCATTTATACCGGCACAGTCCGTCCGAAGGACCCGCCCCGCGAGGAAACGGCTGCGTTTCTGCAATTGGATCAGCAAGGCCCAAGGCTCGAAGTCACGTCCATCGCACCAGGCAGCTCGTCTCCGTTTCTCGTCCAGGTCACGCGCCCACAAGAGCTGGGCCGACTCGGTCGACGAGATGTTGTTGGCAGCGCTTCAGGGCACTTTCTGACGGCTGCGGGGCTGCCCTCGTTGGCCATAATGTATGCCGAGGGCCGCACAGTGACAGTGGAGTTGTATCAGAGGAACTTCGACGGAACACTCAGAACCCAGGGGATTGAGTTGGACCGTTGGCGCGCCGAATCTTCAGATTCCCCCGTGGGCCTGAGCCTCGCGGCTATTGATCTTGATGGAGACGGTCGGGATGAGCTCGTGAGCGGACGCAAAACAAGCCCCCGCACTGAGCAGTACGAGCTGCATTTTCACCGACTCCAGCTTGAACCAACTCCATCAGCGGGGTACCTGGGCCGAGTGCTTGACCCCACACCGGCTGGCACGGTCTTATCAGCGATCACGCGCGTGCGACGGTCAGCACAGCTCGGCGACCAGCTTGCCGTGGCGTACCGGGCTGGAAGTCGAGCTTACATCGACACCCTCGACGTGACTCCAGGGCCGGAGGTCCACCTGGCACACGTCCAGCCCTGGAGACGGCTGGATGACGAACAGATCATTGGATTTGCGGCGTCGTTTGGATCTGATGAATTAGCAAGTCATCTTTACCTTGCGCTTCGTGACTCCGCCGCGCGGCAGATTGAGATGGCTGCGCTAGCACCCGATGGCACACTCGGACCAATTCAAGAGATCCCCTGGCCGGATCTCCGCAATGCCCGCTCATCAGTAGCAAGCATGGAGTGATTCGGATCAGGGAAGTGCCAGGACTGAGGTCAGATCAGTGAATCACGCAGTCTCTGAAGCGCATCATTCTGGACGGCCTGAATCTGCAGTGCGATCCGGATCTCGGCATCGCGTCGATCGTATCCCGCGGAATCTCCCGACGGCGGCGATGTCGCGCAGCCGTCCGCGCAATCCTGAATCCAGTCTTCCCCCTTGCTGAATTGGAATCCAATCTCTCCACGCAATCTACAGGTGTCCATAATGAACTGGCCAAAGGGAATGCCCGCAATGGGCAGTACATAATCCCTGAGCCCGGCGCTGGCAATGATGTCTTCCGGAATCCGAACAGAGCTGGCATTCACACCCAAGGCGCGTCCAAACGCGGTCACCCAGCTTTCCGCCGTAAACAGTTCAGGCTGGGCCACGTTGTAGGCCTTGCCGTACGCGGCAGGATTTCCGAGGCAAGCAACAAACGCTCGAGCCAGATCGTCCGCATGGATCACCTGGAACTGCCGATCCCGCCCCCACTCCGGGATGACAATGGGGCCTCCATCCTGAAGACGCTGCACGAACCACCAAATGCGGCGGGTGCGGTCATCCGGCCCCACTACAATGGGTGCCCGGAGTGCCGTGAACCGGAATACGGAATCCGCGAGCTCACCGAGAGCCTTCTCCGCCCGCTTCTTCCCATTGCCGTATTCATGCCCAAGCGTCGGATGAAATGCCGGGATATGCGTATCAGTTGGACCCGGTAAGAAATTTAGGTCCGCATCGCTCTCAACAAGAGGATCGAGTGCCGAGGCATCATGATAGACCGCCATCGAGCTGGTAAAGAGGTACTGTTGAATTCGGCCGCCAAAGGTTTGGACCGCGTTCTCCACGTCATCGCGATCGTAGGCAATGTTGTCAATCACAGCATCGAAAGATTCAGAGCTCAGCCGCGCGGTAAATGCAGCACGATCGCGACGGTCCACCGTGATCGGCCGCACATGCGTCAACACATCCGGCGCGAGATTGCCTCGCGAAACTACGGCCACGTCATGCCTGGCTTCCAACAATCGTTCAAGAATTCGGCGCCCCAGGTATCCGGTGCCGCCGATGACCAACACTTTCACAATTCACGCTCTCTTGGCGCCGCATACGGCACGGCAATTGACTTGACGCCTGAATACCACATTCTCAATCTTGCCGACGACCCGACGTGTTTGCTGCGACGCGGCATTCCAAGTGTCGTGACAGCGCGGACTGAGAGCACCGCACTTCGGTGGCGATGGGGAACTACGGGTAGCTGTAAGGCCGGCGAATCACTCATGGTACGCTCACTGACTCAGAGATCGCGTTTGATCGCCTCTGCCGCAACTCGGTTGATTCCCGGAACCGCCATCAATGCGTCCAGGTCCGCTTCTCGGATCGCCTTGACCGAGCCAAAATGACGAAGCAACGCACGCTTACGCGTGGGACCGATGCCGGGAATTTCATCAAGCGCAGAGCCGAGGCTCCGTTTGCCACGCACATTGCGGTGATAAGTAATGGCGAATCGATGCGCCTCATCTCGGATGCGTTGAACCAGAAACAGGCTCTGGGAAGTGCGCGGAAGCATGACCGCCTGAGAGCGCCCGGGCAAGAATAGCTCCTCGTTCTCCTTGGCTAGACCAACCACGGGAATCTCGGTAATGTCCAGCTCATCGAACACCTCGAGCGCTGCGCCCAACTGCCCCTTTCCCCCATCAATGATGACCAGATCCGGGAGGTTCGCCCAGCTTGACTCCTGTTCATCCGGTTGCCTCGCGCGACGAAAGCGGCGCCGCAGGACCTCCTGCATTGAGGCGAAGTCGTTCGCTCCTTCAACAGACTTAATCTGGAACCGCTTGTAATCGCTGCGCTTCGATTTTCCCTCTTCAAACACCACCATACTGGCTACTTGAGAGGTGCCCTGGATGTTAGAGATGTCGTAGCACTCAATGCGCAACGGGAGATTTGGTAGCTGAAGGTACTCTTGGAGCTCGTCCATCGCATCAGAGAGCCGCTCCTCATCCCGCGACCATTCATGGCGCACAACGGAGAGAGCCTCGCGGGCATTCTCCGTGGCAAGCTGCACCACCCGTCGCCGCTCACCCCGCTGAGGCACTAGGATGCGGACGGTGTGGCCCGCGAGCTCCTTGAGCATCACGCCAACAGAATCCGGATCTTCGATCTCCATCGGCAGGACCAGCTCATCGGGCAGCTCCGAAGCGCGCCCGTAGAACTGCGTTACGAACGCGCTAAGAATTTGCTGATCGGTCTCTCCCTCAGCGTTCTCCATGAAAAACGGGTCCCGGCGCAGAAGCTGCCCCTCACGCATGAAAAACGCCTGCACGCCCGCGTATGCTCCCTCACGCGCAAAACCCAGGATGTCCTGATCGACAAGCGTGGTATAGCCGACCTTCTCCTGATCGATCACTTTCTCCGCGGCGCGGAGCCGATCACGCAGGTCGGCGGCGCGCTCGAACTCGAGATTCTCAGCGGCTTCCTCCATTGCCTTGCGCAAGTCGCCGAGCACCGTCCGATTCTTGCCCTCGAGAAAGCGGAGCATCTCATCCACGATCAGGCGATAGTCCGCTTTCGAGATCTCGCCGATGCAGGGCGCGGGGCAGCGCTTAATGTGAAAGTACAGGCACGGCCGTGGGTCATTGCCAGTGATTGTCCGGTCGCAGAGGATGTGCGGGAACAATCGGCTCAACGTATCCAGCGTTTGCCGCACGGAGGTGGCATGTGGATACGGACCAAAGTAGCGCGCGCCGTCACGAACCATCTTGCGCGTCACGCGCACGACCGGCCAGTCCTCGTGTACGTTGACACGCAGGTAGGGATAATGTTTATCGTCCCTCAGCTTCGTGTTGTAGCGAGGCTGCTCTTTACGGACGAGATCATTTTCCCAAATCAAGGCCTGCACGGGGGAATCGGTCAGGATCCACTCGAGGTCTTCTGCCTGAGCCACAACTTGATGGATCTTCAGGCTATGCAGCTCACCAGACTGGAAATATGATCGCACTCGCGACCGCAAAGACTCAGCCTTACCCACATAGAGCAGCCGCCCTTTGGCATCCTTGAATAGGTACACTCCGGCCTGGTCAGGAACGCGCTCTAGGGCGGTGGCCAGACGAGGACGTTTTTCGCCCAGCTCCGCCATAATTCGCGAACCATCTGAAGCACGTTGGACTGGCGCACCGGTCTTTGAATCGATTCGAGTCATATTTATGTCATTTTATGAAACGATCGCCGCGAACTGGCGCTCTACGGTGCTAATCACCCGGGGCTCCCAGGGATGACTCGAGCAATATCGCTCCGGAGCCTTCTATCCGATTGCCCTGGCGCACGACTCGTCAGCGGGACTGATGATGTGCTGGTCACCAGAGTGACCCAGGACTCGCGCCAGATCCTGGCGGGAGGGCTCTTTGTGGCCATTGCGGGGCTTGAACGTGACGGGCACGACTTCATACCGGCTGCCGTGGAAGCCGGCGCCACCGTGATTGTGACGGAGCGGCTCATTGAAACTAGATCAGATGTGGCCCTTGTTCTCGTTCCCTCCGCCCGAGCCGCGCTTGCCGACCTTGCCGCGGCGTTTTGGGATCATCCATCGCGCAAAATGACCTTGATTGGCGTAACCGGAACGGATGGGAAGACCAGCACCACCCAGCTCATAGGGGCAATTCTGCGCGCGGCCGGCAGATCGGTCGGGTGGCTCACCACAGAAGGTATTCGGATTGGCGAGCAGGCTCGATCGAACTCCCTGGATCACACCACACCGGAGGCTCCTGCTGTTCAGGAGATTCTGGCGGAGATGGTGGAGGCTGGTGTCGAGATCGCCATTCTTGAAGTCAGCTCACACGCCCTGTCCCTTGATCGTGTGCGAGGATGCGCTTTCGATGTGGCGGTCTTTACCAACCTCAGCCCGGAGCACATCAACTTTCACGGCTCGCTGGAGGCCTATCGCGCCGCCAAGGCACGGCTCCTGAGCATGCTCCAGCCGAGCGCCGCCAACGGCCCATCGTACGCGGCCGTCAATCGCGATGATGCTTCCGCGGCCACGATGATTGCGGCGTGCCAGGCACCCGTGGTCACCTACGGCCTGGAAGGAGAAGCGGACTTTAGCGCTACCGAGATACATCTGGATGCGCACGGTTCCAGCTTCACCGTGCGCACGCCCGCGGAGTCCTTTCACGTGAGCACACGGTTGCTCGGTCGATTCAACGTGCTGAACTGGCTTGCCGCGATTGCGGCAACGTCCGGTCTCGGGGCAACGGCATCCCATGTGCAGCAGGCTGCGCGGCTCCTTGAGCCCGTTCGAGGCCGGATGGAGCGCGTGGACGCGGGCCAACCGTTTCTCGTGGTGGTGGATTTTGCTCATACCCCCCAGGCTCTCGAAACCGCCCTACGTACGCTGCGCCCGCATACTCAAGGTCGGCTCATGGCGCTCTTTGGGCAGGCCGGAGGGCGCGACCCGGCCAATCGGCCGGCGATGGGAAAGCTGGCAGCACAGCTCACTGACTTCTTCCTGATCACCATGGATGATCCGATTCACGAGGATCCAACAGTGATCGCCGCCTCCGTAGCTGACGGAGCAGCGGCCGCGGGTGCTCAGCGTGGACGAGATTTTGAGATTGAGCTGGATCGCCGCGCGGCGATCCAGCGACTAA
>JBJXFJ010000431.1:0-16407 GCA_046154735.1 Chloroflexota bacterium
CATTGGGATTGCGATGCACCGGATACGCGATCTCGATGTCTTCATTGCGCTCCACGAGCAACTGGACCGCGCGGCAAATGTCCTCGAGGGGTGCCCCAAAATTCTCCCGGCGGTGCGCGGTCATGAGAATCAAGCGGCGGTCAATGCCCAGCGTCACGAACGCATTCTTCGATTCCGCGGACCGGGCAATCGTCTGGAGCGCATCCACCACGGTATTGCCCGTCATCCGCACGAACTCGTCTGCAATGCCCTCGCGCAGTAACGCTTCCCGGGCCATCTCTGTTGGCGCAAAATGGTATGTCGCAATCGACGAGAGCAGCCGGCGATTGATCTCCTCCGGAAACGGCTGATACCGATCCCCGGTGCGCAGGCCCGCCTCCACGTGGCCCACCGGGCTCTTGCGGTAGAACGCTGCCAGCCCCGCGGCCATGGCCGAGGTTGTATCGCCCTGCACTAGGACGACATTCGGCTGCACTTGTTCAAGAACGTCCGTTACGCCCAGCAGCGCCGCGGAGGTGAGCCCGGGCAAGGTCTGATTCTCGGTCATCAGATTGAGATCGAGATCCGGCTGAATGTTGAAGATGCGCAACACTTGATCCAGCATCTCTCGATGCTGCGCAGTAATGCACACCACGGAGCGAATCTCAGACGGATATCGCGCCAGCTCCAGCACCACGGGTGCCAGTTTGATCGCCTCGGGCCGGGTGCCAAAGATCGTGAGCACAGTCAGCACGGAATGCCTCGTCCAAGCGTAGTGACCTGAAAGCCGGCTGCCTGCCAGGCAGCATGGTCCAGCGCGTTGCGCGTATCGATGAGCCGCTTGAAGCGCATAGATTTGCCGATTTCCACGGGATTCATACGGCGGAATACGCTATGGTCGGTGAGCAGCACCAGCGCCTGGGCACCTTCAAGCGCACCAGCAAGATCAAAGCATGGCGGCAAATCCATCCCGCCATCATGCTTCACGTGCGGATCGTGCGCGCGCACCTCATACCCCGCGCGGAGTGCAGCATGCACCACTTCAACGGCGGGACTTTCCCGCACATCATCCACGTCACCTTTGTACGCCAGTCCAAAGGCGGCAATCGGCCCATCCGCCGGGTTGGGCGCCTGCGCGCGCAGCAGGTCAACCACATGACCGGGCATCGCATCATTGAGCTTACGGGCCGCGGTGATTAGCGGTGCCCGTTCCGGCGCGGATTCGATCAGAAACCATGGATCCACAGCAATGCAGTGCCCACCCACGCCCGGGCCGGGCCGCAGAACCTGGACACGGGGGTGCTTATTGGCCAGGTCGATCGCTTCCCAGGCGTCCACGCCAAATCCTTCAGCCAGAATGGCAAACTGATTGGCCAGAGCGATATTGACATCGCGACAGGTGTTCTCCATCACCTTCACCATCTCCGCGGTGGTCGCGTCAGTCTGATGCAGGGTGCCCTGAACGAAGATGCGATAAAGCTCGGCGGCGCGCTCGGCGCAGCCCGCGGAGAGGCCACCGATGATTCGATCGTTTTGCACCAGTTCAATGAGGATTCTGCCGGGTAGAACGCGCTCAGGACAGTGAGCCAGGGCGAAATCCTCGCCGGCCTTCAGGCCGGAGCGCTCCAGGACCGGTAGGAGCACGTCCCGGGTGGTGCGGGGCGGGACCGTGGATTCTAGAACCACCAGATTGCCCCGCCTGAGATGTGGCAGGATGGACTCCGCCGCGCTGGTCACAAAGCTCAGATCTGCCCGGTGCTCATCCGTAATTGGGGTTGGCACGGCAATGATGAAGGCATCGGCCGGCTGGGCCTCCAAGCCGATCCGAAGCTGACCCGAGTTGACTGCAGCCTGAACCAATGTCTGCAGGTCCGGCTCCTCAATATGGATGCGCCCAGTTTGCAGCCATTCCACCACCCGAGGATTTACATCTACCCCCAGCACATTCAGGCCGGACACGGCAAACATGCTGGCGGTGGGCAGCCCAATGTAGCCCAGCCCGAGAACGCAGAGCGTGGGTGAGCCAGCGAGGCCCTGGTGTGTGGGTGGGTTAGCCATTGTATTCATCGAAACTCTACCGATTCTGCAATCTCGGGCGCAGATTTAGCTCGGACTCGGCGATCGGCCGGCGATTCGAGCTTCCCACTTTGGCACCACGATGGGAAGAACAAAAAATGGAGCAATTCCAGAAAGGAGTAACAGCAGCCCGCTCGGCCCTGGGAGTGCCACGTATCCCAGAGCCCCAAGCACGGCAAAAACAGTGAGCCCGTAATAGAGCAACGAGACCGCTCGATGTGAGTATCCCAGAATGACTAGTCGCTGGTAGTAGTGGCTGCGATGCGCCTCATACCAGCGCTCACCCCTCAGGGCTCGGCGCAAGAGCGTAAGAGTGCCATCCAGGAGGAAGGGCGCCAGAACACAGGCCCCGGCAAGGATCGAAACCCCGCCGCCTGAAGACGTGCTCATCAGCGTGAGTCCAGCCAGAACAAAGCCCAGAAAGCCGCTACCCACGTCACCCATAAACACGCTGGCTGGTGGATAGTTGTGCACCAGGAAACCAGCCGCGCTGCCGGCAACAACGCATGCGAAGAGCATTGGAACAACCTCGCCACCCAGCACTCCGAGCAGCGCCAGGCCAATGCCCGTCAACACCGCCACGCCAGCGGCAATCCCGTCAATCCCATCCATGAAGTTGTAGATGTTCGTAACCGCCACGATCCACACGACCGAGATCACCGCCCCCAGCGGGCCAAGAGCCACGCTGCCAAGCGGAGGGACAGAAAGAGTGTCAATGCGTGCGCCCGCGGCAACCAGCGCAACGGCCGCCAGCAAATGCACGGTCAACCTGGTGCGCGCGGTGAGCCCGTGGAGATCGTCAAGCAGCCCTATGGCGGCCACCACCACGCCTCCGCCTAGCAATGCCAGGGCCGAAATTGCGAGCTCGCCCTGAATCACCCAGGCTGCGACGAACCCAGCACACCATGTGGCCACCATACCGATGCCGCCGGCGCGCGGCATCGGCCGCGAATGTGAGCTGCGTGCATTGGGAATGTCCATGATTTGATGAGCCAGCGCCCAGCGCTTTGCGTAAGCCACGGCGATGTAGGAGAGCGCTGCCGCGCCAATGAGCAACGCCAATGCAGCCAAAGGACGATCCTGTGATTACGAGGCCGCGCCAGCTCGAGGGCGAACCGCCTGGAGCTCCCGCGCGATGCCCTCGCGAAACGTGAGCGGCTGATATCCGAGGTGAATCTGCGCTTCGTCGATACTGAACGCTTTGTCCTCGTTCAATCGAAGGAGCTGCTCCGATCTGAGGACGGCGCGACGACGGAGCGCATTGTACGCTGTGAGCCCGATCAGCGCAAGACGTAACGGAATATGCAGCTTCACAACATGCGTGCGTAGTAGACCGCAGATGGTGTCAATGACCTGGTTGTAACTTAATGGCTCGGCGCCCGCCAGGTTCAGCGCTTTGCCTATTGCGGTCTCTCTTCCCAACGCGGCGAGGGTCGCCACGGCCAGGTCGTCCACAAACACCGGCTGCTGGAGACTGGTGCCATCGCCGGGAATTGGGATAGCCGGGAATCGGCGGAGATACTGGATGAGCCGCCACATATTTCGGTCGCGTGGCGAACCGTAGATCATTGTTGGGCGAAGGATCGTCCAGTTGAGACGGCTTTCCATCACGGCCCGCTCCGCCGCGGTGCGCACCGCCTTGGTTTGTGCCGGCAGCGTGGTGAAGATCGCCGTTGTGCTGAAGAAGATGGCCCGCTTTACGCCCGTTTGTTCGGCTGCCCGAACAATGCCCGGCCCGTGGCCGAATCCAATCGACGCCACATTGATCAACGCCTCGCATCCCTCAAGTGCGCCCACCAGGGATGGCTCATCCGCCAGGTCACCCTGCGCAAACTGGACCGCGCATCCCGTGAGCACCGATCGGTCACTCGTGGCGCGGACAAGGCAGCGCACCTCATGGCCATCGGCAATCAAATGGCGCGCCACGCGCTCACCCAGAAACCCAGTGGCGCCCGTCAGCAGGATCAACGCGCCTCCAGCACAGAGCCGCATCCCGTGAGGGTGCGGTTCCGTCTGGTGATACCCGGTTTCGACTGGGGAGAACGCGGGAGGAACCGCACCCTTACGGGATGCGGCTCTGTCGCGTTAGAGGTCAATGTTGCCAGTGTTCTCATACGCATCCAGCCTTGTCCCCTGGGCCTCAACGACATATCTCACCGCGGTCTCCACCGACTCAACAGACCACAAATACCTCGTGCTTCCGTGACGAGCCCACCGCGGTCGATCCCTTGGTTCACCGAGTATCTCAGCGAGCCTTCGGCTGGCAATCTTCTTGAAGTCACCAATAATGCGTTCCGGGCGTTCGGGCACTTGCACGACCACATGCACATGGTTTGAACGCACATGGGATGCGCGCAGTATCCAACCACGAAATTCGCAAACTTCCGTGATTGCCGCGGCAATCACGGCTCGCCGGTCCTCATCGATCCAGTATGACGCATGTTTCATCGCCCGCGTCTCCGCGGCACTCAAGGCAGCATTGTGAGGGAGCATTGGTTGTTCCCAACCATTCCTCTCCCGATCCACCGACCCCCGTGCATCCCCATGGAGTCGGGTTCCGCAGGTTGAGAAGGTCAGCAGGTACGCCAACGAGAATTCGCTCACCTTGGAATCAGCCCCTGGAGCACCTCCAGGTACCGCCGCGCCAGGGAGGCATGGGAGTAGTTGGTCTCTAGAAAGGCGCGGCCGGAACGGCCCATTGCCGCGCGGCGCGCCGGATCATGGCGCAGCGCATCAATCGCTGCAACAAGCGCCGTGGGATCCTCTGGTGGGATCAAGAGCGCTCCGCCGGAGCGCTCCAGGATGGATTGGGCTTCCCCACGCACTGAGCCAATGATGGGTCGGCCCATGGCCAGAATCTCAAAAAGCTTGGATGGAACGAACGTCTCAAAGATCGGCACATCGCGCAACGGCACCAGGCACACATCGCTGGCCGCGTACAGCTCTGGCATGCGCGCCGGAGCCTGGTGTGGCAACATGAGGACGTTGTCCAGACCAAGCTGATCGCGCGTGGCCAGCAGCATCTCCTTCTCGGCGCCTTCGCCAATGAGCAGGTACAGTACGTCGGGCTGATCACGATGGCGCTGGGCGGCATCAAGCACCGTGCTCAGTCCGTGTGAGATACCGTGCGATCCCATGTAACTGACCACGAACCGATCGCCGAGGCCGAGCTCCTGGCGCATCCGGGCGCCATCGATATCTGGCCGGTACGTCTCAATATCCGCGCCATTTGGGATGACATGAATCTTTTCCGCGGGAATCCCGCGTTTCACAATGGCCGTCCGAAATGCCTCGGTCACCGGCACCACCGCCGCGGACTGGCGGTAAAAGAACAGTTCCATGGCCTCGAGCAGCTTGATGATCAGCGGATTGCGTAGAACACCCAGGTCCACGAACACGGCCGGCCAGAGATCACGGACCTCAAATACCATCGGCACCCCGCGTAGGCGTGAAATCACCCAGGCGGAAATCGCGGTAAAGAACGTTGGCGAAGTAGCGATGACCACATCCACTGGCCCAAGTCTTGGTAGCCCGAGCGCCACCGCCGAGATCATGAACGAGAGGTGCCCAAGGGTTTTGAGTGCGAATCCGCGATTTGGCGTGGCGTACAGCCAGTTGCGCAGCACGCGGATGCCATCGAGGCGCTCCTCCAGAAGTATCTTGCCCTGGTACGCAGGTGGGATCACCCCGGTTGGATGATTCGGGAAACCCGTGAGCACGGTCACCTCGTGCCCCTCTGCCGTCCAGTGTCGACCAAACCCGTGCAGCCGAACGGACGGCGCGGCAATCTCCGGCACAAAGTAGTGTGAGACGTAAGCGATCTTCACGGGCGCTCAATGCGGATCCCGGCCGCGTTGACATGCATCACGTAATGTCCATGCTCAAATTCCACATCAACATGCCACTGCGTGGGACTGTCACTGGTCGAGCTGATCGAGAGAGGGGTGTCCAGCAGGAGCAGATAGCCAAAGACACGTGGGTGCGCCCCATTCAGGATCAGCGAGATCTCCGTGGAGGGGAGCCTGCGTCCGAGCTCCTGGGAGTACCAGGCGCGCGGCGAGCCGAGATCGCCGACGAAGTGAGCGACGTCATCGTGGCCGAATGGTGCAATCATCAATCCCGTTTCACCAAGCGAAGCGCCAATGAGCTGCATCTCGTCGGTCATCGAGGCGTCACCCACCACCGCGTCAGGGTGAAGATGGATGAAGCTGCGAACTTCATGCTCACCGTAACCTTCGAGTAAATCAGCAATGACAAAGAAACGCTGATCCACGCGAGCGATCCAGCGGCGGTGTCGCACCTGCAACGTGTCCTGGTAGCCATCATGCTCTGCCTCGAGCAGCCGTACGCCGTCACGCTCAGACCAGTGGCGGGCGTGCACGTGGGCCCGCCGGCCCACGCGGAAACTACCCCACACCTCGGACTGATCCGTGCCATCCACCATGACGGTGTTGTGGGCTGCCGTGCCGCGCATGAAGTCGCGCCAGATCCCGGCCTGATACTCAAACATGCCAGCATCCACAATCATGCGTTGCCCGTGCACGGAGAGCTCGTAGGACAGCGCATCGGCGTGCGCGTGCGCGGGCAGCTCATCCGGGCATGGATCCCCCGCATCGGCTACCAGCCAGGCGCTCGGCCCGGCGAGAACATAATAGCCGGAGTCTCTTAAGGCGGCGTCACCTCCAACGAGGCGCCCTCTCCCTGTGGGAGAGGGCGGGAGTGAGGGAACACCTTGGACCGAAGACACAGCCACAATAACAGACGCTGTTCCCTCACCCCCGCCCTCTCCCACAGGGAGAGGGAGCCGCGTTGGAGGAGTGCCGAGCAGCAGCCTTCCGCGCCAGGAGAGGTCTTCCCCTTCGATTCCAAGAAACGCCGCGCCGGCTGCCAGTGCCTCATTGGGTGCGCCGGCCATGCCGAGCACCGCGTCATTGAACAGCGGAATATCGCCATCTGGATGGCGCATCACGCGGATCCAGTCCAGCATGGCTGCCCATCGCTCACGGACATCCGCAGGGATCATGATGCCCACTCGGTGAAGCTGAGCCAGAATATCCATGAGATCCCAGAAGACCTGAAGCTGGTACATGGGGCTGCGCTCGTAATGACCGCCATCAGGCAGAATCTGATGGCGGATTTGCGCAAAGGTCCAGAGCGCGCCTTGATGCAGCCAACCGCGACTCTTCGGATGATCCAGCGCCAGACCGCAATGCACCAGGGCTCGCAGATTCTTGATCAGGTGGTTGCCCAGCACGTCAAACTCAAGATTGCGCTCCAGGAATAAGGCTTGCTGGGTCACGGAGTGGAGCAACAGCGGCTGAAGGAGCGGGTGGGTGCGCAAGGACGAGCCGAAGAGCTCAAGCCCTTGCAGCCAATTGCTCAGTCTGGCCGCCACGGGATACGGATGCCAGCCGTCACCCCCAGCGGGTGGGTTGTGCTCAATCCAATCGGCCATGAGCCGCGCCGCCGTATCCAGCGCCTCTGGAGCCTGGTCATTGTGCCACCAGAGCCCCAGGGAAAGGAGATAGTCAAAGTAGTGGAGGTGGTAGCTCCAGAGCTGCGATTGTCCGTGGCTTCGCCAGGCTGGACGTGCCCCAAGTTCCGCGGTGCGATTCACAAAACGGAACTGCCCCGCTGCAATCCTTCGAGCTTCCTCGATCGGTTCCGTGGCAGGGAGCGGATCGCCCGACCCGGTGCCCGGCAGCAGAGTATGTTCAGCCCAGCCGGCTGGGTGGGTTTCGGCCAGGCGCTGATAGTGCGCCGCGGTAATCCGAGGTAGGCGCCGATAGCTTGCTCGCAAGGCGAGTAAGCGAGCGCGATGGCCAATCTGCGCTGGAGTGAGGTGCTGAACGGTCCGGAGATACCGCCCGAGCTGCCCGGGGGTCATGCGAAGGCAGGCGCCAGGTCGCTTGGATTCACTTCGAACGGGCGACCAAGGGTGAGCGAGTCAACGATCTTGAACGTAGCGAGCGTGGTGAGTGCCGATTCATGAATGGGGATGGGGCACGGCCCCCCCTGGCGTACCGCGCGAACGAATGATGCGAGCCCGGCCGCATGGCCCTTATCCTGCGAGCCCAGCAGTCCGCCGCCAGCCCGCTGACGTTTGCCGCCGCGGCTAATCTGCCAGGAGCGGAAATCATCCAGGATGGCCACCGCGCCCGCGCCAATGACCTCGATACGCTCCTTGGCAAAGGTCCGATCACCCTCCGCGGCATAAATAATGGATCCCAGGGATCCATCGCTGTAACGCAGACTGATCAACGCGCTCTGGACTGATGGGCCTCGCTCACCACCGAGCGGTTCGGCATAGACACGTTCCAATGACGCGCCAGCCAGGTAGCTCACGAGGTCTACAAAATGACAGACTTCACCGATCATGCGGCCGCCACCCTGGTTGGGATCGTTCAACCAGTGATTCCGAGGCAGGGGGCCGGCATTTACCCGGTACTCGAGGGTGAGTGGGCTGGCACGGCGCCCGAAGAATTCACGGAACCGCTGCACTGATGGTGCGAATCGGCGATTGAACCCCAGCATCAGAAGCCCTGGCGACCGTGCTTCAGCCGCCAGCACCGAGCGCAATTCCTCGAGATTGAGCGCCAAAGGCTTCTCCAGGAACACACTCTTTCCAGCATCAAGTGCCTCCACGGCCATCCGCGCATGCAGATCATGCCGTGTGGCAATCACTACCGCGGTCACACGCTCATCGGCCAGCAGCTCATGGTAGTCGCTGGTGGCAGTGCGGAATCCAAACTGCTGAGCCGCGGAACGAGCACTCAGCCCTGTATTCGATGCCACACCGACAAGCTCAACGTCCGCAATGGCCTTGAGTGCCGGGAACAGTACGGCGCGGGAGAAGTTGCCCGCGCCAATGAACCCGATGCCCACGGCGCCTGGTGGCGCGCTGGTTTTCACGCTCGCCACCGTGACCCGGCGCTCCACCAGGGGCTCGCGGGGATACTCGAGCAGGATGGCGAGCGACGGCTCTGGGCGTTTGCCACTGAGCACTTCGTACGCGTCGGTGGCATCCTCAATACGAAAACGGTGCGTCACCATGGAGGATGTCTTCACCCGCCCTCGGCCGACCGCTTCCAGGAACGCCTCCATATTGCGCCCCTCGGTCCAGCGCACGTAGCCGATGGGATAGTCTACCCCGCGCTCCTCGTACTCCGGATCATAGCGACCTGGTCCGTAGGAGCGGGACAGCCGCAAGTCCAGCTCTTTTTCGTAGAAGGGTGGGCGTGGCACATTCATGCCGACCGCGCCCACTACCACCACGCGGCCCTTGTCACGCGAGATATGCCCAGCTAGCTCAATCGGATCGTTGCTGGAAGTACCCGCGGTAATCACTACCGCGTCTGCCCCGTAACCACCTGTGAACTCGAGGATAAGCTCATCGAGATTGGGCATCTCGCGCGGAGCGCCTGCCACGGCGCCATGCTCATGCGCAATGGCCACCTTGGTAGGGTCAAGATCAATCCCAAAGACGTTACACCCGGCCGCGTTGAGGAGCTGCACGGTGAGCTGGCCTACCAGACCAAGACCAATGACCACAACGCGCTCACCCAGCTTCACATCTGCCACGCGCAGCCCCTGCAGGGCGATGGCGCCGACTGTCACGAAAGCTGCGTCTTCCAGGCTGACCTCATCAGGGATGCGCACGCACAGGTTGCGCGGAACGGCCACGATCTCCGCGTGATTGGCGTGGCCGGCGCCGGCACACGCCACGCGATCGCCCACCGAAAGATCCTCGATCCCCTCGCCAACTTCGATGATGGTACCGGCGCAGCTATAGCCCAGCGGAATGGGCGTATCCAGGCGAGAGCGCACGGCCTGGTAGGTTGGAGCGATGCCCTCTTTGCGAGCTTTGTCCAGAACCTGGCGCACCAGGTCAGGTCGGCGACGCGCCTTGCCAATGAGGCTCTCACTGGCCGTTTCCACCACCGTCCGTTCGGTGCCAGCACTGATCAGCGAGAAGGCGTTGGCCACCAGGACTCCGCCATACGGACACAGGGGCACCGGCACATCCTCAATGCGCGTTTCACCGGATCGATAGGACTGGGTCACTTGTTTCATGCGTGGTGACAGCTCACAGTTGACGGAATGGAGTCTTCTGACATGGGGTTCTCAATCATCGTCGTGCCGCTGCTTCGAGGGCGGCGAGCGTTTGTCGGGCGGCGCGTTCCCAGGTGAATTGCTGGGCGCGCTCACGGCCAGTCTCAGCGAGTCGGCGGGCCAATGATGAATCGTCCAGGACGTGAAGGATGCGATCGGCCAGAGCCTCTGGATCAGACGGCCGGTGGTACACGGCGGCATCCGCCGCCACCTCTCGATTCACCTCGATGTCCGCCGCCACAATGGGGAGACCGCACGCCATGGCTTCCACAAGCGGAATACCAAACGTCTCCGCCCACGAGGGAAATGCAAACAGATCGGCCGATCGGTACAGGGCATGAATGTGGTCATTGGGCACGAGGCCCACGAAGTGTACCGTTTCCTCCAGCTGAAGCTCACGCACCAGTGCTGCGGTGCGGCGCGAGAACTGGTTGTCCTCCGCGTTGCCCGTGAGCTTCATCTCAATGTCGCCGCGCCCCCGCTGACGGAGCACCGCCGCAGCCCGAACCAGCGTATCGAAATCCTTATGAACCTGGTGAATGGACACGTAGAGGATGGACGGAAGACGGCAGGCGGAAGACGGTGGATGGAAGACGGAAGACGGAGGACGGAAGACGGAGGAGGCTGTATCCTCGTTTTCCGCCGTCCGCCGTCGTCCGTCCGCCGTCGTCCGTCCGCCGTCCGTCCAAAAACGATTGGTGTACCCCATGAGGAATGACGCTGATCCGGTCCGGTGGGACTCCAAGCTGGGTGGTTATTTGTCGGCGCATTGCTTCAGTCTGAGTGAGAATGCGGTCGGAACGGCAGGCCGTGGCCTTCAGTAGTGCCCGGCGCCCCAGTTCTTCTAAGCGGAGTGCCGGTCTCCGTGAAGCAACTTCCCGGTAGTATCGATCCGAGAAATACAACGGTTGGGCGCAAATCATCACTTGCGGACACGGACTACGCAGCAAGCCGAAACTGCCGAATGATAGGTAGACGTCTGCTCCCCACTGCTTGACCATGCGCGGTAGCCGTGTCTGCTCCCAGATGAGTCGTCGCGGAAGCGTCCAGGTGTCCGCCGGATGGGGGAGCACACGATATCGAGCGGGCAATCCGGCCAGTCGTTCCGGCGGTGTCTGGGTGCAGAGCACCATTATCTCGTTCACCGGGTCAATGCCGGCCAGCGCATGGAGTAACCAGGTTAGATGCGCCACTCCCCCACCGGTCCGGGCTGAGGTGGCGTTGACGAAGATTCTCACGGGAGCAATGCTACGGTGCGGAAAGACGGATCAGCACGGCCGGGTTCTTGAGTGCGTCGGGTCGCAACACCGGGATCTAGGAAACGATTAAGCTCCGATGCGCGTTCGCTCGATTGCATGCATCCAAGCGACAGTTCACCGTTGAGGGGATCCTCGCTCCCGCACGCCGCACTCCAAACCACTGCCCCTGGGAGACCATCGTGGCTGTATCGCAAACGCGCCGCCTCAAGTCTGGATTCCTTCGCGTCAAAAAGGGCTTGACCTCCGGGCTGGGCAGCCCGGAGGTCAAGCCCTCCTCTCGCTCCAGTGAACTGTGTAATAGCTAATAGTTGGACGTGTTAATCTCTTCCATGCGTCCAGTCACCTGGAATACGATGCGCTCGCAAATGTTCGTCACGCGATCCGCGCAGCGTTCGAGATTGTGCGATACCCACATGAGCCAGGTCGCTCGATCAAGACAGCTTGGATTCTCAACCATGAGGTGAATCAGCTCGCGGTAGACTTGCTCATAGAGGCGATCCACCACATCGTCCTCGAGGGCGATGGCACGAGCGGCTTCCACGTCAAGGTTCATATAGGCGTCCATCGTCCGCCGCAACATTTCTTGCGTTTTCTCTGCCATGAGAGGCACGTCTACCAGCGGTTTAAGCAACGGGACATCGTTATGCATCAAGACGATTTTCGCGATCCCCTCTGCATGGTCGCCCATCCGCTCCAGATCGACGATGATATTGAGCGCGGCCACAATGCAGCGTAAGTCCGTTGCAATCGGTTGCTGTGTGGCAATCAGTTGAATGGCCTGCTGCTCAATAGCGAAGCGGCGAGCATTGATTTCCTGGTCGTCTTGAATGATCCGCCGCGCTTCGGCATGATCCAGTCTTTTCAGGGCGTCCACGGACCGACCGATGGCTTTGTCTACCATGCTTCCCATGGCTAGAATTTCACTTTGTAACTGGTGCAGTTCCGCGGTAAACGTTGAACGTAAAGTCATCCGAATTCTCCACATGCCACTGCGGCGAGGTTAGGTCTTACATACTCGCTCGGAGCGCCGGGGGCGTCCAAAGCAAGATTCGTGCCAACAAGCGTGGCCTGGTCGAGCCTCCTGCTCAGACTTGTCACCTGGAAGACCTAACCGAAGCGACCGGTGATGTAATCTTCGGTTTCCTTTTTCGCTGGCGATGTGAAGATTGTACGCGTCTCGCCGAACTCCACAAGCTCACCGATGCGCTCCTCGCCCGCCAACATGAACGCGGTTTCCTGCGAGACGCGTGAGGCTTGCTGCATATTGTGGGTCACAATGATGATTGTGTAATTCGCCTTGAGCTCGTCAATAAGCTCCTCAATCTTGTACGTGGCGATAGGATCGAGTGCAGAGCATGGCTCGTCCATGAGCAAGATGTCCGGTTCTACCGCCAGGGCCCGGGCAATACACAAGCGCTGCTGCTGACCGCCTGAGAGCGAGGCGCCAGAATTGTGGAGCTTATCTTTGACCTCATCCCAGATCGCCGCGCCACGCAGGTGCTTTTCCACCACTTGATCCAGGTTTACGCCCCGCGCTTCGCCCGTCAGTTTCAACCCTGAAGCAACATTGTCATAGATTGACATCATGGGAAAGGGATTTGGCTTCTGAAAGACCATGCCGATCCGGCGGCGCACGCGCACCGCGTCTACCGACGAGGCATAGATGTCCTCGCCTCGATAGAAGACCTTGCCTTCGGCATGCGCGCCGCGTACCACTTCATGCATTCGGTTGAGACAGCGCAGCACGGTGGATTTCCCGCACCCGGATGGGCCGATAATCGCCGTTACTTTGCGTTCTTTAAAGTTGAGGTTTACATCTCGAACGGCAAGTTTGCCGCTGTAATACGCGCGCAGATGCTCCACGCGTAACGCGATGCCATCCGTTTGCGTGGCCAGTGAGCCAGCCGGATCCGCGACGTTCAGTGACATCCAGGTGACCTCCTCAGGCCTTCCGACGTACCGCCGTCCGAGCCGCAAGGCTCAGACAACCAATCACAATGACGAGTACCAGCGCGCTGCCCCAGGCCTTAGTGTGCCAATCATCGTAGGGGGATTTTGCAAAGGTGTAAATCTGGACGGGGAGCGCCGCCATCGGTTCCCGTAGATCGAAATTGAAGAACTGGTTTCCGAGGGCAGTCATGATGAGCGGAGCCGTCTCGCCGCCCGCACGGGCCAGAGAGAGTACCACGCCGGTCACCACCCCCACACGCGCGGTGGGCAGTACAACGCCCAGGATGGTTCGCCACTGCGGAACGCCGAGCGCAAGTGAGGCCTCTCGCAGATTCCCGGGCACCAGGCGTAGGATTTCTTCAACGGTGCGCGTCACGATCGGCACCATGATGATTGCCAGCGATACGCCACCAGCCAGGCCCGAAAATTGGTTGAACACCGTTCGAACGAGGATCGCCCAGACGAACACCCCGATTACGATGGAAGGCAATCCGGCCATCATATCGATGATGAACCGAACGAACTGAGCAAAGGAGCCTCGACCGATCTCTGAAAGATAGATGGCGGTGCCAACGCCGACGGGGATGCCAATCGCGGCTGCAACCAGGAGCATCATCAAGGTGCCCATGATGGCCGGGCCCACCCCACCCCCCTCCTCACCAAACGGCAGCGGGCGCTCCACGAAGAACGCCACATTGAGGGCCGGGAAGCCGCGCAGAATCACGTAGCCAAGAATGAAGAGCAGTGCCGCGACACCACAGACGGCGGCAAGACCGATCAGACCCGTGGCAAAGTAGTTTGTATACCGACGTCGAAGTTCGGACGGCGCCGGTGTCTGTAGGGAAAGAATCGCCTCCGTTGCCAATGTACAGGCTCCCTTCTAGATCCCGGCTTCCGTACCCACGCCACTGGCGAAGCGCGACACGAGAAGACGCGCCAGTATATTAACCAGCATGGAGACCAGCAGCAGCGCCACGGCTACGGCGACGATGGCGCTGAAATACATCTCCGTATCCGCCTCATTAAACTGGTTCGCTATCGCGCTCGCCATCGTGTAGCCAGGGGTAAACAGCGACGCGTTGATGTTTTTTGAGCTGTTTCCAATGACCATGGTCACAGCCATGGTTTCGCCCATGGCCCGGGCCAGGCCGAGGCCCGCCGCGCCCGCCAGACCACCGCGAGCGTAAGGCAGCACCGCGTTCTTGATCGTCTCCCACTTGGTGGAGCCGAGCGCTAGCATGCCTTCACGCTGTGTATCAGGCACCGCTCGGAAGATCTCGCGGGAGATCGCCATGATCGTTGGCAGGATCATGATGGCGAGGATTACACCCGCCACGAGCATGTCTTTGCCCAGGATCGGGCCCGAAAATAGAGCTCCGATAATTGGGAGCTGACCAACCGTATCCCGCAAGGCCGGTTCAACGTACGAACGCATGAAGGGGGCGAGAACGAAAAAACCCCAGAGCCCATAGATAATGCTTGGGATGACCGCGAGGAGCTCAGTGATGTACGACACCGGTTCTCTCAACCACTCCGGCGCATACTCGGCCACATACAACGCTGCCCCAATGGCAATCGGAGTTGCGATGAGTAGCCCGACGATCGAGGTCACCAGCGTTCCGTAAATGAAGTGCGCGGTACCAAAGGCCAGGAAGACTGGATCCCAGTTAGTTGTAGTAAAGAATGACACTCCAAATTTCTGGAGAGCCGGCATAGAATAGACCAGCAACAACGCCACCAGTGCGGCAAACACGATGACGGAGCCCGACGCGAGAGCGAGCATCGCTCCGGCAAACCAGCGGTCCGCCGAACCGGAAGCCGAGGGCCGCGCATGACTCTGCGCGGCCCCAACTTCACCCACCCCGGCCACTTCGGCTTGAGCGGAAGACATGTTCTGATTGCTCCTATCGGATTCTATTGGCCTGGAAATGCGGTCTGTCCCTCAGACGTGATGGCCAAAATCTTCTCTTCGGCTTTGGCGACGATGCCCTGCGGCAGCGGCGCATAGCCCAGCTCGCTATTGGCCGATTGGCCCTCATGAATCGCCCACCACATCATCCGAGTGACGGCAATGGCTTTGGCCCTGTCGGACATGTCACGGTAGGTGAGAAGCCAGGTGAATCCTGAAATAGGGTATGCATCTGCCCCGGATGCATTCACGATGGACGCCCGAAGATCAGGCGCAATGGTGTCTACGACACCCGCCGCGGCGGCCGTGACGGAGGCCACATTGGGCGTAATGAAGACGCCGGACGAATTTAAGATGTCCGCGACACCAAGACGATTCTGCAGCGCGTAGATCAACTCAACGTAACCAATGGAGTACGGGTTCTGCTTGACCTCGCCCGCAACGCCCGGGTTCCCCTGCGCACCAATCCCAGCAGGCCAATTCACGGAGTTCCCCGCGCCCACCTGGCCTTTCCACGTGGGCGAAATGGAGCTCAAATAGTCGGTGAAAATGAATGACGTGCCCGAACCGTCTGAGCGGTGGACAACCACGATGTCTTTGTCAATTGACGCTAGCCCTGGATTGCTTGCGGCCAGTATGGGGTCATTCCACTTGGTGATTTGACCGAGATAGATGGCCGCGAGGGCATCTGGCGTGAACTTGAGGGAACCACTCACCTCAGGGACATTATACGTCGCGACAACGGCGCCAAGTGCCGTCGGGATATGGAAAATCTCAGCCCCCGCGGCCTGCATCTGATCCGTGGACATTGGACCATCGGTGGCTCCAAAGTCGACAGTCTTATCGCTGATGGCTTTAATGCCGCCGCCTGAGCCGATGGCTTGGTAGTTCACCTTGACGCCAGTGACTCGCTCGTAGTCATTGAACCACTTGGTGTAGAGCGGGGCCGGGAAGGTGGCGCCGGCGCCCGTGAGATTTTGCGCCTCGCCCGGAAAAGGCGCCGTGATCATCTGGGCCCCAACCGGCATCGCGGCTACGGCCACCATTGCCGCCGCGAGGACCGACGTGAGCGTGTGCTTCAGTTTCAAACCGATCATTCGAGTCATCTCCCCGTATTGTTTC
>JBJXFJ010000433.1:0-4626 GCA_046154735.1 Chloroflexota bacterium
AGGTTGAATCGGGGGTCACGGCCAATACGCAGGCTCGCGATATGGCGCTCCAGCTTGGCGACGCCGTTGAGCTGGCAATTCGGGAATCGAACCTGGCAATAGATCAGTTCCTCGCAGGTCAGTTCACTGTGGCGCGTGAAGGCCTGGAACGCGCGGTAGGGCTCTGCCGGGGCGTTGCGGCCGAGTACCGTGCGGTGAACTCGCTCCTGTGGCTGGGGCGAGTGGGCCTCGCTGAAGGCGACCTCAAGCGGGCAAAGCGCGATGCGGAGCTAGCGCTCGATCTCGCGCGGGAAGCCGGCGCTCGATTCATCCCAGACTGCCATGATGTCATTGGCGCGGTCAGAATAGCCGAGTCCAATTGGGACGCCGCGGAATCAAGCTTCCGTCAGGCACTCAGCATGCGCAACCGGACGGACCATCTTGCCGGCTGTATCTGCAGCCTGATTGGGCTTGGCGAGGTCCACGAGCACCGCGGAGTGTGGGCTGAGGCCAGAAGCTGCTACGCGGAAGCGGTGGGCATCGGCCAGCAAATGGATCCCAGCCCACACCTCGTGGGGGCCAAGCGGCACCTGGGGATGCTTCTGCACATGCTGAGTGAACGCGAGAACGCCAGGGCAGAACTGGAAGCGGCGATGACGCTAGCCAGCTCCATGGCGAGCTCGGTGGAATACCCACCCATGCTCCTGGCCGCCGCCACTGTCAACTGGCAGGAGCTTCAACTTCAGGAGCGCATTGACATTGCTCAGAAAGCCCTTGAGCGCGGCCTAACCGCGTCCCTCGCAATCGAAGGCCACGCACTAATTGCACAGCTTCAATGTACTCTGGCCAATCAAACCGAAGCCGCCAAACATGCAGACGCATCCGTGACGTGCGCGGAGAGCTTTGGGGTTGCACACCTGTGTGCCATAGCCTGGAGCACTCGTGCCGGTGTCACCGCGGCCGCTGGTTTCGCGCCAGCAACCGCGGTGACTGAGCTCCAACGGGCACTCGGCTGGATTCAGCAAGCCGATTCCGCATTGGGACGAGAACGAGCACTGAACTTTGCCCGCCAGTGCGTTGCGCAGATTCCAGAAATCCCCGATGAGATCAAGAGAGCCCTCGACTATTCACTACACCCGTCTCTCACGCCCAATTGAAACTCATCTAACTCATGCTGCAACCCTGGAGCTGTGAGCGACGCTGGATTACCTGACGACCGGTCCTTATGAGTCATGACCGCAATAGAAGATACAGAGCGTGGGCGTCTTGTCCTTTTGGTGATCGAGATACCCAAACTCAAGCGTTTTTAGCACGTTGTAAGGCTTCGTAAGCATTGCGTCAGATGGCGGGTCACTCGGGGCATGCTTCTTTAGGTCAACTGTGTCGTCACTCACTTTGCCGCTGTTGACTTCTTCTTTGGTCTTCGCTTGAGGGATCTGAAGCTTCATGCGATGTTCGTCCGGTTCACCAGCGATAGAATCCTCATAATCGAACTCGGCGTACGTCCCTCCCTTGCGAACGAGAGAAATCTTATCGCGTTGAATAGCCTGAAGCTGCGCAGCGTTGAGTTGTGACTCGCTATAGAGAACGGTACCAAGTTCAGGGCTGTACGGGATCTCCTCAATGATCATGTGCCCCAACGCGATCGCGTTAGCGCACGCTGCGCGGTCAGGACCTTTGAGCACGCGCCAAAGGCTGGCTAAAGCAGTATCGTCGACGCCATCCTTGATCCCTTGAATGAATGCTTCAATTGCTTCGTCATTTGTTTCGTCTGCAGTTTGATTCTTTACCACGACACAACCTCGAATGGAATTGTTCAATGACACACTGGCAACAAGCAGCGATCTGTTACGGCAGAGAGGAATGCTCCTCCTTTCGTCCTTCGAGACAGACTCATTGCGCTCTCCCGAGCTCAGTGTTCCCTACGATGGGGTGAACACACCGATCTGTCAAGGATCGGTGAAAGCGGCCGCGCTCATGCGCAGCCTAGCAAGTGGGGTTCGGTACTCATGCCACGCGCTTCTTCCACATGACCATAAGGTCATACTCTGGCGAACCTGTTACGGGATCCTTGAGACGGAGAGGTAAGCCCTCTCATCTCAATTGAAGGCGGCCGGGCCAGGGCTGGCTGTCGCCATCACCGTCCTCACACTGCACATGCTGGGCGACGGACTTCGAGATGCCCTGCCATTCCGAATGCGCAGGCCCACCCCCGCGACGGAAGCACCCGCACCTCCGTTGTGATGGAAGAGAATCTACCCTTCGTTCGGGTCAACATCAGTTGTTGGCCTCACCGGTGGAGCCAAGCCACTGACTCCATGACCGGGCTCAGAACGGTGGCCCCCGCACCGGGAGGTTGGATGCCCCTTGCGAAATCTGTGTTTTGCTAGCTTGCAATCCAGGATCCGCGGCATCGAGGATGCCTGACGTGAATGGTCATGCGCGGGGCCGGATCTCCCGGATCAAGTCCCCCATGGCGAAGCGGTCGAACACGCTCCACGCATCCCTATTCCCAAACCATGGCTTCCAGTTCGGCTCCATGCTGAGAAATAAGTCATTGTCTCCCAGCAGCAGGCCAATGATTACCTCGGCAACGATTCGCCCACCAACGGGTCCGAGCCTGGTAGGACGAACGTTTGGATCTGCACCTGGTAGATTCGGATCCATTAACTTCACGCCGTCACGCCACTGATGTAACGATTCCGCCAGGACGTAAAACCAGAGTGGCGCTTTGCCCGCAAACCGTTTATCAACCTGGACGATGGATTTGTTTGAATCCGGGTTTCCAGCATCAAAGCTGTCTACAGTGGCCTTGCCGACAAACAACTGGCAATCGGGAATTGGCTCCAAGCCCATATATCTGGCCACCGCCTGCCCTGACGGGAGTTGCAACGATACGCCGCGCTTCAAATTCCGATAGGCTAGATTGTTGGAATTCAGCCCGTCTCTGGGCGCAGTAGACCCCGAGGCCGAGAACTCCGGCAGTGCACTCAAGGGGTGTACGAGGGAGGTATCGATCTTGTACGCAGGCTGCACCCGACCCTTCCCCAAGCCATTGCCAGTCCATGTAAGCCGACGATTGCCCGCCTCAAAGAAGAGATCCCAGTCAATGCCCCATTCGCTGGGAAACATCCGAAATCCATTCAGTCCGTCTCGGGCTCTCGGAGCAAACACAAGTTTGCGCCCATCGAGCCCCGGCACGGTGGGCTCACCGGACCGGGGCAAGTCAAGGTCAACGGCACTCAGTCGATAGACCGGACGCACCAGGCTGTGCCCAAACCGATAGGCCGCGCCGCTGAACTCCACGGGCATGAATGGGCTGTTGCGATAGTTGTAGAAGTGCAGCTTCGGCGGCTCATCATAGATCGATTTCGCGGGATCAGCGACGTGGGGAAGAATCTGCTGAACGAGATCTCGGCCGACTATTCTCGGGAGATAGTCAAAGAGAACCAGCCACTGATAGTGCCAGCGCACAATTTTCTGAATCTCTTCAAACGCCAGATCGGGCTCACTTTCAGCAAGGTGGTTATGAAATCGCAGGAACAATCCATGGAGCTGGGAAATGATGACGTTTTCATCATTTCGCATATCGCCAATAATTGCCCGCTCTAAGCTGTTGCGAGGCAAGTCCTGGGCAAGTGTCGTCACCGACTTTCCGTTGAAACGTTGGCCGATGAGACTACGACCCAGTATGAACTTCCGTCCTCGGGCATCGTACATATACGGCTGATCGTCAGGTCCACGGCCGTACAGTCCATCCAGGTCAAGACTCGGCGTGCGAAAGTTCGTGAGGCCATCTGGGTCATTGATCTTGACCAGGCTGCTGAGTGGGTCGAATGTGATGTCGTGATCCACGAATTGACCAAAGTAGGTGTAGCCCGCGGGAAGGCCGTAATTCTCCTCGTCATCCACCTTGGTCTCAGGAGTCAGGCCTTCCGTCGTGGTGCCTTCGTCTTCCGCAATCATCGCGACCGCGAGCTTAACCAGTGCTTCATCATCAAAATCGGCCGGCGGCAGCGAACGAAACATGCGGCCGAACCGCCCCTGGAATAACCGTGAGCGTGAAGTCTTCTCAATACCACGCTCAACTCGACCATGGGCATGGGCATGGCCGGGCCTTGAAGCGCTGCTGTCAGGCATGACTGGCCTCCTCCTCGGAACAAGTCATTTCGGCTCGAATCGGCTCGCGCCAATTTCCAGTCAATGTTACTCCCTCACTTCAGCGTAGCCGCACTTCCAAAAGCACGTGATGTGCACCGCTTCTCCCACGTTCAATCTCGAGGTTCTCTACGTCGCGTGCCCCGGGTGCTTTCATACACACGTGGCGGGCGTGAGAAACCGATCTGGCACGAGGGGTGTCAGGATCGTCGGATGAGCGGCGAGGCAGCCCAGCGCATTTGCCAAGACGTCGGATCTACGCGGCTGCGGATCTGGACGTTCACTTGACGCGCCTGCGGTTGCGCCAAGCAACAGTCGGCATTTCCCGCTACAAAGAGCGTTAATCCGCGACCGACTATCGCGCCCAGTCAATCCCGCCGAAGCCGATGAGCTCCTGGCGGAGCGGCTGAACCTCGCCTGCTGAGTCCATGAATCCGAGTCCGCGCCCGCCATAGAGCGCGATCCCTGATCCGTCTGGCGCCCAAGCGA
>JBJXFJ010000445.1:0-6309 GCA_046154735.1 Chloroflexota bacterium
GGAGAAGGAATGGCCCCAGTGGCCGCCTACCTGAACGAACAACCGATTGTCATTGGTGCTCCAACCGTGGCGTCGTCCTATCATCGGGTACTGCAAGCACATCTAGACGGTAGTGCATTGCCGATAGAACGCGTGGGATTTGCCGATTATCTGGTGCCCTACGTCAACACGCTGCAGCGAGGGCTCGATCAAGACATCCTCGGGGTGTACCTCCACAGCCAGACGCCAGAATTCGCGGTCTGGCACAATGGGATCGAGTACGCTCGTGTCTACCGAGGCCCGCATTACCCCGTCGCCATTCCACTTGACCGACAGATTGCGGAAATGGTCCTGGTGGAAGCGCTGGTTGCTCCGGGTTCACTGGTTATTCGGCCGCAGGAGGCAGTTGACGTCCTCTTGCGCTGGCGCGGATCGCTCGCTCCCACGAGTGGACCCGTTGTCGTCCGCTTGGAAGGCGCAGACGGGCGCTCAATCGCGTCGGTGAGTCGCCGCCTGGGTGAGGATGGGCAGGGCGGACACCGCGGCGGTGCGGCGGACCAGGCGGCGGACCTGCACTCACTTGCGGTGCCACGTACCGCCCCCCTCGGTCCCGCTCGACTGATTGCAACATTTGCTTCGGTGGACGTGGTCATCGAAGACATACTGATCCAGCAGGTACCGGGGCCGTGAAGGTTGTGGCCGTGATTCCCTCACCCCAGTTCTCTCCCAGGGGGAGAGGGAGCGAGAGCGAGGAGATCGTGCGCCAGGAACCCAATGCTCGGCTCCCTCTCCCCCTGGGAGAGGGCTGGGGTAAGGGAAATACGGTGACCGCTTGGCCAGCAAGGGTTACCTCCACCCTACTTCTTGGCGTATTTGCGCTGGCATTGCTGCTCCGTTTCTGGGGCCTGGGGTGGCAGCTTCCATTTGCGTTTCATCCGGATGAAGGCCATTACGTGTGGAAGGCGGAGGAGATGTTTCGCGAGGGGCACCTTAACCCGAAGTACTTCCGCAATCCATCGCTTTTCACCTACACGATCCTAGGCGAGCTCAAGACGCTGGAGATCGCCGGTCTTCTGCAGCCCAGGGCTGAGCCAGGTGACGGCCTGCTGGCAGCGCCATCCATCTACACTTATCTGGGACGCGTCACGAGCGCTGTGCTCGGCGCCATGAGCGTTCTCGCCGTTTACGACATTGGTCGGACTTGGGTTGGACAGGGCGTGGCCGTGCTGGGCGCGCTATTTCTTGCCACGTGCTTCCTGCACGTGCGTGACTCTCATTACGCCACGAACGATGTCCCCGCGGTGACCCTTGTGCTGCTCTCGGTCTGGCTCAGTCTGAGGGGATTGCAGCAGCCTTCAATTGGTATCTTTGCCTGGGCCGGACTCCTTGGCGGACTTGCCACCTCGGCAAAGTACAGCATGGGGCTCTATATAGTCCCCCTCGGGCTTGCCTGGCTGCTGACACGACAGTCAGGCTGGCCCCCCGCGCGGCGTGCTCTCAGCGCCGGGGCGGCCGCGCTCACATCAACTCTTGCGTATCTTGCTGGTACGCCATATGCGCTGCTCACCTGGGACAAATTCCGCACGGATTTCCTGGTCCAGATGCGTCTCGGAACGGAAGGCTGGGAAGGTCAGGCTTCCACATCAGTCGTTCAGCTTTATCTGGACACGCTCGTTACGGGTCTAGGCTGGCCGCTGATGCTACTTGCAGCCATTGGGGCGGTCCTGGCGATGAGCCGGGATTGGCGCGGCGCGCTTGTGCTATTGGGATTTCCCGTTGGCTATGGGTTGTTTATGTCTCAGCAGCAGCTCTTTTTTGCTCGATTTGCGCTGCCTTTGGCGCCGTTCTTTGCACTCTTTGCCGCACTCGCGGTGTTGGCTCTGAGCCGTCAAATGAAGGATTCACGGGGAGCCATCGCGGTTGCCGCGGTGCTTGCGGTGGTGGTGGTTCTCCCCTCAATGCTCTCGGTGATGGCCCACAACACACTCGTGAGCCGGCCGGATACGCGCGTATTGGCTTTTGAGTGGATGGTGGCAAACCTCCCCGCGCGATCAAAGATCGCGGTGGAGGACTACACCATTCGCGATCGCCGCCCCAAAGCGTATCTTGATGACGGTCGCGCGTTTGATACGGATCTGATCAATGTCAATGATGTCCGTGATCCCGCCAGTGTTCTCCGCGGCCCATTTGACTACGTGGTTACTTCGAGCTTCAACACTGATCGATTCACTGCCGATCCGCAACGCTTCCCGCGCCAAAACGGGTTTTACCAGGCATTGGAACGAGAGGCGCGGCTCATTGCTGAGTTTCGGCCGGGGAAGGACGGCACCGCCATTCCGTTCGATATCGAGGACCTGTACACACCGCTCTGGCGACTCGATCGCTATGAACGCATGGGACCCTCAGTTCGTGTTTACCAGCTCCAGCGAGGTGCGTAATGTCCTCAAACTGGGAAACATGGGAGCCACTGAGCTCACCCTCACTCCAGGTAGCCTAGCTGCTCCAGACGATCACGCATCACCGCCTCTTCTTCGGCGCTCATCCGTTCCGACCCAGTTGGGGCGTTTTCATTGGAGAGTCGCTCCAGCTCTGATCGTAATCTGAAGGCGAGCTCGGGGTGTGATCCAGTCAGATTGTGCACCTCACCGGGATCCAGTTCCAGGTCATAAAGCTCTGGCTCAACCTCTGGGTTCTCGGGTGCGTAGATGTACTTGTGCTGACCGGTGCGGAGTGAGAGCAGGCGGTTCACCGGATCGTGCAGCATGGTCTGGAGCGATTCAGAGACCGCCGGACGGTCGGCCGTGTCCTCACCGAGCATCATGGGCATGAGTGATTGCTGAAATCCTACCGGGAGAGATGTGGCCCCAGCAAAATCCAACAATGTTGGCGCGATATCAATATGCCGAACTTGCTGGCTCACCGTTGCTGCCGCGGGTACAACTCCTGGAAGCGTAACGATGAGCGGTACATGAATCAGGTAGTCGTACAGGCATAGATTTGCATGGCCCGCCAGCTCGCGCCGTTCACCCTCGGAGAGCACAACTTTTTTCCCCACTGAAAGGATTTTCTTCTTCAATTGGGGTGGGAGATTTCGAGTGGCGCGATAGCCCAGGGAGATGGCTGATTGCACCCAGGGGCGCGGATCATCAATAGCGCCGGCGATGCCTTCACCGTGATCGCCGGTGACGACAATGGCCGTGTGATCGAAATCGACGGCATTCATGATCCGGCCAATCTGGTAGTCCGTATAGGCTACGGAGCGCTGATAGAGGCTTTCACCATAGCGGCCGCTGTTGAATCGGCCTTTCGTCCGGCGCGGCCAGTGGAGCTCCCAGACATGCAGGAACATGAACCAGGGCTCAGGGAGCTTCCGCCCGCTCAGATCGCGCAGCACCGCCTCCCCCCAGGATGTATCCATGTAGTAGGAGCGTTCACGTCGCTCGTATTGGTCAAATCCTCGGCTGATCCCGGTCTCTCGGAAGAGTGGGCCGGTTACGCGGCCAATCGTGTTGTAACCTTGTGCCTTCAGCAGCTCAGCCAGCGTTGGAATTTCCGCCCGCAGCTTGAAGCCCAGCAGCGATCGGATGCCGTGCGCCGTTGAAGGCACGCCGGTGAGCATCGATGCGACGGATGGGGTGGTTGTGGTGGCTCCGGAGATGGTCTGGCTAAATGTGGTGCCGCGCGCTTGCAGCTCCTGAAAGTTCGGAATCTGAGGAAAGCGCTCTCTGTCTGTCAAAACATCTGCGCGCATGCAGTCAACCATGAGAAAGAGAATGTTTGGCTTGCGGTCTGCTCCGTTGTGATTCACAACCACGCCTGTTCCTCACCTCTCAATCGCCAGCGGTGCGCCGCCGACGATCCCTGCATGTCGGATACTGAACCGTTCAACCCGGCCACCGCCTGCGTGAAGACACTCAATGCAGCCCGTGGGGGCATGGCTCGGCTCCTCTGAATGCTTGTGGTACTGCGTCCACCGGCCGAGGTGGCTCGGTGCGTGACGCGCGTTGTGCCTGTGCGGCCGGCACGTGCCGCGATCGATCTCAGACGCTCAGATCCACCCTGACATCGACACCAATCACAGGCGCGGAAGCGTAACAGATTCAGGGGCGGTGCGAGCAAGGCGAGCGTATTCAAACTCGATTGGCAGGGAGGGAGTAGATAGATCACGCGTCACGCCTGGGGCGCCAGGTAGGTTTCACGACCTAAGTGTTCGGAAGCACATAGACGAGTCTGTGAGGCAGCCGTACGGTGAGCGCCGCCACTCAACTCCGAACTGTTACCTCACGGCGAATCACGCGACACGGAGGGCCTCTACACCCCACAATACGCCCCAGCTATCGATCGGAGCCACTATCTGTGCTGTCGTCACCCGCGGTACCCGCGGTTATTCCTGCGGTTCAGCTCGTGCGCTGGCTGCTACCAACGCTTGCCGTGCTGTTCTTCCTCTCCGGTACGTGCGCGCTCATCTACCAAGTTGTCTGGCTACGCCTGCTCACGCACGTCTTCGGTGTGACTACCTGGGCCGCCAGTGTCACACTGGGCGCGTTTATGGGAGGGCTCGCGCTGGGCAGTTTCAGCGCGGGGCGAATCACTGACAAGTTGGGATCTCCGCTCGTCTGGTTTGGTGTAGCTGAGTGCCTCGTGGGCGTTTCGGCCTTCGCCTCTCGGTTCGCATTGCCTCTTGCAGAGCAGATCTATGTTCAGGTTGCGCCCCTGTTTCCGGATGCATTGGGGCCGCTCACCGCGGTTCGATTCGTGCTCACGGTCCTGGTACTTATTGTGCCAACGACGCTCATGGGCGCCACCCTGCCGCTCATCCTGAAATCATCGCTGTTACGGGGCACTGGCCTGGCCGAGCGTGTAAGCGTGCTCTATGCGACGAACACGGCAGGCGCCATTGCCGGCACATTGCTCGCTGGCTATGTGCTGATTGGCAGCGTCGGCATCAACGCCTCGTTTCAGCTCGCGGCGGCTCTAAATCTGGGAATTGGTGTGACGGCGATAGTGCTTGGTCGGGGCGCCGCCGGCAGGCCCCAGATTGCAGAGTCTGCCTCGCCTGACCTGGGGCGTACTGATGCCTCTGTCCAGATGAACACATCTGCTACTTATCGCCGAGCTGTGCTCGTGGTGTTTGCCTTTTCTGGACTCGTCTCCCTGGCACTCGAGGTGATTTGGTTTCGAGTGTTGGCCTTACATGTTCAGGCCACCACCTACGCTTTCACGATCATGCTGGCCACCGTGCTTACGGGTATCGCGGTGGGAAGTGCCGCTGTCGCGCCGTTCATGCGTCGGCAATGGCCCTGGCCGCTCGTGCTGGCCGTGCTGGAGTTGCTGATTGGGTTGAGTGCCGTGCTCTCGCTGACGTTGCTCGGCTCTGCGCAGCAGATGGTGGAGCTCGTCGCCCGATTGACCTCAAGTGATTCCGGCATGGTGACTGAGCGAGTCGTCGCGCCCACGGTAAGCTTTCTGGCCCTATTTCCAACGACGTTTTTGCTGGGCGCAGCGTTCCCTATCGGCCTGGCTCTCTGGAGCAATGGGGATGATGCTGATCAAACAGGGAAGCGCGTTGGCGCTTTTTACTCGCTCAATGTGGCTGGCGCAATCCTCGGCTCCATGTTGGCCGGGTTCATCTTTCTGCCGCTGCTTGGAAGTCAGAATAGCGTGGCGGTGCTCGGAACACTCACGGTCATCTCGGGGCTTGTGCTGCTGTTCCTGCAGCCGCGTCGCGCGCTGCGATGGCCGTTTGCGTTGGTCAGCATTGGCTTATTGGTCCCGTCAATTGCGCTTACTCCAGATCCGTTTGATGTGGCAGTTGCGCGCCGCTATCCAGGTGACCAGATTCTCTGGACGGAGGAGGGGCTTCAGTCCACCGTGACCGTCCAGGAATCAGCCAGTGGCGAGCGACGCCTCTACCTTGACGGGATGACTCAGGCCGCGGACGAGCGCTTAACCGTGACGGTGCACCGCACCATTGGCATGCTGCCGGTCGCGGTTCACTCGGATCCAAAGCGGGCGCTGGTCGTAGGGCTTGGCGGGGGCGTGACGGCCGGTGCCGCCAGCCTCGTCTCGGGTATTAATGTGCTCGTCGTTGAGCTGACTGACAGTGTGGTGCGTGGAGCCGAATGGTTCAGCCACGTGAATCACAATGTGGTCCATCGCCCCAATGTGCAAATTCGGATTGATGATGGGCGAAATTTTATGCTCCTCACGAACGATCGCTATGACGTGCTCACGGCGGACATTATTCGACCGAACACCGCCGGCGCCGGGAACCTGTACTCCCGCGAATATTTCGAGCTCGCTCGCCGCACGCTCAACGATGACGGCCTG
>JBJXFJ010000447.1:0-14563 GCA_046154735.1 Chloroflexota bacterium
TCAGTGAGTCCACCGCGCAGGTCGATATCGAGGGCATTGGCCAAGGGTCGTCGCATCGGGGCACCTCCGATACCGGGAGTGTACCGGCCCCGCCCTCCCCGTGTCCTCCCCCACCCTGAGATCCCCAGGTTCACCTCATGGGTGACCCTTCCAATCTCCTATCCACGGATCAGGGGTAGCGCGGTGGTCTTGTGCCGCGCGCTCGAGGATTCACCGAGACGTGTATTCGCTCGGGTTGCGGGCATCCTCGGGGGCGGGGCACAAGACCGCCGCGCTACCGGGAGACACCGCTCACCCGGCTGATGCACCGGTCGTGAGGTGTCAATGTGCGCCCTGGTGGCTCGGGGGCTTCCTGGGCCAGGGGTGCGTTCTGACACGCAATGACGGAACGCTCCGTTGGTTGACCTCCCGGAGCACGCCGGGCTAGCGCGAGGCTAGACCCGCGTGCTCCGGCCACTCCGGCAGATGCGCTTGGTAGTCGGCAAACGAGGGAAGCTGCTGATCGCGAGTGGACACCACCGGGCTCTGAACCGGCCAGGGCACGGCGAGTTGCGGATCATCCCAGCGAATTCCGCCTTCACCGGTGGGGTCATAGGTTGCGTCAACCTTATAGAGAACATCGGCCGGTTCATTGCCCAGCACGCAGAATCCGTGGGCAAAGCCATACGGAATCCAAAGCAGCCGAGCATTCATGTCGCTCAGCTCCACGCCGACATTGCGTCCAAAGGTTGGCGAGCTCGGGCGAATATCGACGGCCACATCCCAGATGGATCCGCGTACGACACCCACCAGTTTGCCTTGCGCGGGACGGTATTGAAAATGGAGGCCTCGCAGCACGCCGGGCGCTGAGCGCGAGTGATTATCCTGAACGAATGACGATGGAATTGATGGGCGGAAGAGCTCAGTATGGAATCGCTCAACGAAGAAGCCACGAGCATCTCCATGGATATCAAGCTCAACGAGCAGTAGTCCGTCAATTTCCAGGGGGGTGATCTTCACATGCTCTCCCGCGGGTATTCCTTGAACGATGGCACCGGCATCGAACTGAGAGTATGGACTTCAACCCAGGGCCATCGCAATTACAGTCTCACGAGCGACGCATGAAAAAACCCGCTCTCCAGAGAAGAGCGGGTGTGAATCAGAAGCATCACATCGAGGGAGGCGACGAGCGGATTCGAACCGCTGAGTGGATGTTTTGCAGACCTCTGCCTTACCACTTGGCTACGTCGCCGGGACACTGGAGCGGAAGACGAGATTCGAACTCGCGACCTTCTCCTTGGCAAGGAGACGCGCTACCACTGCGCCACTTCCGCGTTGTTTTGTCAGTATATCTGGGAATCGTGATTCGGTCAACCACGATTGACCGAATGGCCGAATCTCAGTCTCTGCCTGCATCGACGATCGGAGGAAGCCCCACGTGAGCCACGCGGGGCTTCCTCGGAGCGGCAGATTCTGGGTCTCAGGCTGGGGCGCCTGAGCGCTCGCCGGCCTCGAGGTAGGCTTCTCCCAAGGCACGATACGTATCAGTTTGGCCGTTGAATAGCACTTCGTACTGAAGCTGCAGTCCGCCGTCAGCGTTGGCCTGCGGAACTTCGTAAATCTCTGCTTTCCCCAGCGGCCCTTCGAGTGTTGCGACGAGGGTCCTCTCCATCTCGTTCATCCGCTCCTTCCCGTTTTTCGGCACGTCGTCGTGCTCAGCGCTGATTCTAGCGCTCGACGCGGTTCCGTGTCAGGGGCCAGCATTGCGACGCGTGAGAAATGCTCGAACTTTCAACCTCACTCTGCGCCGGTTCGGTCTTGGCCGATCACCTCCCGAGTCTATGTGCGGCAAGTCATATGACACGGTTTAGGATGCCGTGTAGCCCCCGTCAACATAGAGAACCGTACCGGTCACATAGCTTGCCGCGTTGGAGGCGAGGAACAGTACCGGCCCTACAATCTCCTCTGGCTCCGCCAGGCGGCCCATTGGCGTTCGCTGTTCTATCCGCGCCGTCCAGACGGCATCATCCAACACCTGGCCGATAAGCGGCGTCCGGCAATAGCCCGGCGCAACGGCGTTCACGCGTACACCGGTTTGCGCCCACTCCACTCCCAGCGAACGCGTGAGCTGGGTGACCCCGCCTTTTGATGTGACATAGGCAAGGATCCCCGGTGCCGCGATGGACCCCATGATGGAGCTGAGATTTACAATGCTCCCACTTCCTCGTTCAACCATGTGCCGTCCGATCAGTCGGCAGCAGTGAAGCACGCCATAGAGATTGACTTGAAGGACGCGGTCAATCTCCGCTTCGGATGCCTCAGTAGCCGGGCGGCGAATGTTGATACCCGCGGCATTCACCAGAATGTCAATGCCGGCGCCGCGTTCGACTACTGTGTGAAGCAGGTTCTCGACGGATTCAGGTGAAGTAACATCAACAGCTTTGGCCAGTGCCTCTCGGCCCATCGCCAAAATGCGCGTCGTAACTGCGTTGGCGCTGTCGAGATTGAGATCCGCCACCACGACGTTCGCCCCGCTGGCCGCCAGGCCCAGTGCAACGGCGCGCCCGATACCTGAGGCCCCGCCAGTGACGATGGCCGTCCGTCCGCTGAGGTCAAAAAGTGAACTCGCGCTCATTGCTGGTTCTCCACGTTTTGACAGCACGATTCGCGCTGCCTTGTTTGCGTATGAAGACTAGCAGGGCACTATGCACCGCGCAATCAAGCCAAGGCCCAGCCAGGGGCTATTTAAAGTCGAGTTTGACGGCGGGACGGTGTAGCGCGGGGCCTTGTGCCCTGTGCCTGGAGATCCCGAACCCGTGATCGCGATCGGGGGCTCCAGCGTCCCCGGCACTGGGCACAAGGCCCCGTGCTACGTCGCGGACTACGCCTTGTAGGAGAACGAAGAGACCCTTGGCCCAGCGAGTGCGGTCAGGTTTGGAGTGCTGTGTTCGGGAGCGCCGCTTTCGTTATCCCCCGGACTGGGTTGGGGGAACATCCAAAGCGGCGATCCCACACGCCGCACTCCAAACTCGGCCGCACAATTCGCTCAACTCTGCTAACGGACGGACTACTATCGGGGCGCCGGTGATGGTGCGGGCGGGGGACGGGCTCCAAGCGTAACGCTTACAGTCTGACGCTGGCCGTCGCGCAGGATCCCCAGATTCACCGTTTCACCAGGGGATTTATTGCGCTCCAGATAGGTGAGCAGATCGGACGCCTGGTCCAGGGTCTGCCCGTCCACGGCCGCGATAATGTCACCACCAAGGCCAACCTCTCGGCTTCTGATCTGACGCGGCGGGCCTGATGCGGGGCGAATGCCAGCCCGGGCAGCGCCACTGCCCGGCTCCACCGTTTGAACCATGAGGCCTGTGCTCACAGGGAGACCGAGCTCTGTTGCAATGCTCGCGGTGATTGGGACGGTTCCCACACCCAGGTAGGGGTGGCTGTAGGATCCAGATTGAATGAGCGCGGGGACAATGCGTTTGGCCGCGTTAATTGGAATAGCGAAATTGATGCCCGCCGTTCCGCCGCCAACGCCAAGCCGTGCAAGCGTATTGATGCCGATCACTTCTCCACGCGCGTTGAGCAGCGGTCCCCCGGAGTTGCCCGGATTGATTGCCGCGTCAGTCTGGACCGCGTCAATGAGAATTCCAGTTCCTCCGGGCTCACTTATCGTGGCTCGGCGTGCGCTGATAACGCCGGTAGTCACGGTGCCTTCTAACCCGAAGGGGTTGCCGATGGCGATGGCCAGCTCGCCAATTTGCAGCTGATCCGAGTCGCCCAGCGTTACGGGCGTAATTGGTAGGCCAGTTGGATCAATCCGGATAACGGCCAGGTCTGCGAATTGATCTCTGCCGACAAGCTGGGCCGGGACGGTGCGTCCTGCCGTAAGGGAGACCTCAAGCCGATCGGCGTCCTGAATCACATGATTATTAGTAACAATGTGTCCGTTCAGGTCAATGATGAATCCGGAGCCCGTTCCCTGTTGCTGGGCGGTAGTTGTGAGCGCACCAGCCTGGACCAGTGTGCTTGTCACGGTGACAACGGCGGGTGAGGCCTGTTGATACACTTGCGACACCGTGCTCGCGTTCATCGCGCCGGAGCTCAGCTGCACGGTGGGTTTGGCCGCCACCGGAGAAGGAGATGGCGGCGCCGGCTGGGAGACCGCTGGAGGAACTTGCATCTCCGAAGGCAGGGTACATGCTGTAGCCAGGAAGAGCGCTCCAATGAAGGGCAGATTTAACCGCAATCGCTTTCTACGCACTGGGTAGCTCCTTCGTTCCATTGGCACTGCTGATGAATATCGATCAAGGGAGATGCAAGATCCGGACCCACCTCCGAAGTGTTTGCAGGTTTCAACCGGGGCTGTGCGTGGCGGGGTCAAGGTCTTCACACAGTTCGGCCACGGTCAGGGGCCACGGTTAGGGCAGGGATCTGCTCAATCTAGGGGCTGCAGGGAGAATCCGGCACATACTCTGCTATGCATACAGCGGACGATGGGCCCGAACTCTGATGAAGGTGGTAACCGCGATGCGTATTGAGCTTGGCGCAAAGGCCGTAACAAGTGATGGTGAGGAAGTTGGCACCGTGAAGCACCTTGTGCTGGATCCAACGACGACCGAGTTACGTTCTGCCGTCGTGGAGCATGGTCTCATCAATCGCGAAGCGAGACTGGTTCCGCTGGAGCTGCTTGTTGCGAGCAGCGAGGAGCGCGCGGATCTTGCCTGTTCGCGGGACGAGTTTGAACAGCTCCCTGAATACTTCGAATCGAATTTCACATCGCCGCCACCGGGTTACACACTCCCGCTGAGCTATCCGGGCGGCGGACTGTTATGGCCCCTGGCGTTTCCTGCACCGGCGATTCAAGGCTCCACCGAGTCATCCGCCGCCGTGGATGAGCAGAGTGAACTGCTCCGCCAACACGACCTTGAGAATGCCATCATTGATACAGATAGTGACGTGATGAGTCGTGACGGGGAGAAAATCGGTGAGGTGGAGCATCTGGCCATTGATTCAGTGACCGGGAAACCGTCACGCCTGGTTGTGCGCAAGGGCTTCTTGCTGCATACGTCACTGGAGCTGCCCATTGGAGCCATCGCATCAGTGGATGATGGAGTGGTGACTCTCAATCTGGACAAGAGCGAGGCGCTTCATATGGCAACGTCCCCGGACCACTGATATCGTGTAGTGGGACACAAGTGGGCCACGGATCGGCGAAGGCAATGCTGGAGGTGAGATGCAGCGCGGAATACGAGTGGGGCGCATTGGCGGGATTGATATTGGCGTGCATCCATCCTGGATCATTGCCTTTGGATTGATTAGCTGGTCGCTGGCAGAGAGCTATCTCCCCTCCATCTATGCGCGCTGGAGCACGTCACAATACTGGTTCACAGGCGTCGTTGGCGCGCTTTCACTATTCATCTCCGTGCTCATTCATGAGCTCAGTCACTCCGTTGTGGCAAAGGCACGAGGGTTTGAAGTTCACAGCATTATTCTGTTCATCTTTGGTGGCGTATCAAATATCAAGGGCGAGGCGCGTAATCCCCGAGATGAATTCTCGATCTCCGTTGTCGGCCCGCTCACCAGCTTCCTACTTGCCGGGCTTTTCTGGGCAATCAGACAAGTTGGCGTCGATAGCATGCTTCCGCAAGGCGTGGCAGTACTTGACTATCTGGTTATGGCGAATATCCTGCTGGGTGCGTTCAACCTTATTCCCGGATTTCCACTTGATGGCGGCCGGGTGCTCCGGTCGATCGTCTGGGCGATCACGGGGAATGGGCAGACGGCGGTCAAGGTGGCCGCGGCGTCTGGGCAAGTTGTGGGATTCTTGTTTATGGCATTCGGAATCTGGCAAGTCTTTGGAGGCAATCTGGTTGGCGGAGTCTGGATTGCGTTTATCGGCTGGTTCCTCACCAATGCCGCTGAAACAAGCGCAGCTCAGTCACTCCAGCAGCGTCGACTCGAGGGGCTGCGTGTGGGCGATTTGATGGACCATCACATTCATGTGGTCCCATCCGGGATGTTCCTTGCTGATCTTGTCAGCGAGGCTATTCTTGTCCACGATGCACGCGCATTTCCTGTTGTTGACGATGAGGCTCTCGTAGGGTTGATCACACTGACTGACGTGCGCCGAGTGGATCGTGGTCAATGGGCCGTCACTTCCGTGGCACAGGCAATGACGCCGCGGCTCAGATTGCGCACGGTGCAGGCCGGTGAAAACATGTCGCACGCGTTTGAGTTACTTTCGTCGAGCGATCTCAATCAGGTGCCGGTACTCGATGCCAGTGGACGGCTTGTCGGCTTACTGAGTCGGGCAAATGTGCTTGCGGCTCTCCAGATTCGCGATGAGCTGGGTATTCAGCGGCTGGGTGAGCAAGCCCGCGCGGGGCAGCCGGTCTCCTCGGCTCGGGCATCGCGCTGATCCGGCTGAGGCAGGGCCACGCTCTCCCGGTGGGACTGACGGAGCCGGCCAGTACGGTTGAGTTAAGAATGCGAAGTGCAAAGTGAAGAGTTACGGGTAACGAGTGTGAGCAGACAGCGCGAACGCGTGTTTGCTCGGCTCCTCCTCCGTCCTCATTTTGCACTTTTCGCTTTGCACTTTTAATTCTTAACTCAATCGTATTGGCCGGAGCAGCCGTCCCACCGGGAGCAACGTGGCTCTACCTCAGTTCCTTGCCATCCTCAAGCCCGGCGGCCACCGGAACATCGTCTCGATTGCCCCACTCTTCCCAGGAGCCATCGTAGATCCGTACGTTGTGGTAGCCCAGCATTCGCAAGGTGAGCGCAGTGTGGGCGGCGCGGACCGCGCCCTGGCAATACGTGATGACCTGTTTTTCGGGAGTGATGCCCAGGTGCTCATACCGTGCGCGGAGCGATTCCGCGTCGCGGAAGGTGCGGTTGCCGTCCCAATGCAGATTATCTTGCCAGAGTGCCCAGCGCGCCCCTGGGACTCGCCCACCGCGCTTTGCTCGCTTCTCCTCGCCGCTGTATTCGGTGAGACGCCGCACATCCAGGATGACGGTGTTAGGATCATGTTCCGCGGCCAGAACATCATCAATCGAGGCAAAGATGGGCCGTGGTTCATTGGTAAGTGAAAGACGGCCGCACTCAACCCGCGGAATGGCGGTCTCCAGTGACCGGCCTTCGGCGCGCCATTTCACAATGCCGCCTTCCACAATTCGTACGGTGTCATATCCATAGGCGGCCAGCGTAGCCCAGAGTCGCGACACGAAATGGCCGCCCTCATCGTCATAGCCAACGATCAGGGTTGAGTCGGAGATGCCAAGCGGCTCAAGCCGAGCGCGGAGAACGTCTGCCGAGGGCAGTTTGAACGTTCTCGGTCGCGGGTCGGCAGTGTTTACAAGCAGCCTACTCCAGTCAAGATGAACCGCCCCACTGATATGCCCGGCGAGATACTCGGCATGGCCGTCACGTCCGTCAAAATAGAACCGGCAGTCCAGCAGGCGAATCGCAGGGTTGCCGATGTTCTCGGCGAGCCATTCGGTACTTACAAGATACGGCGCACGATCCAGCGTACGTACTAGTGCCGTCATGGTTTTTCGGTCCTTTCGACAGGCGGTGATGAGGGGCATGTGGCCTGAACGATATGGCACACCTTTTGCATTGAGGAAAACCAGGTTCGCCCATAAGGCGAGATCCCCTTGCGGAGGCGTAGTGTGAGCATTATTGTTTGGTTAATCGTCGGACTCATCGCGGGCTGGCTAGCGGGGATGGTGATGGGGGGGCGAGGATTTGGTGTGCTTGGAAATATCGTCGTGGGCATTGTCGGCGCCATGATCGGCGGATTTCTGGCCAGCACCTTTCTGGGACTCGACGTCACCGGCTTCAATCTACCCAGCATCCTGGTGGCATTCCTGGGTGCCGTCGTTTTCCTTTTGATCCTTAGGGCAATTCCCGGGAATCAACCCTTCGAACGGTAGCAGGTGCGGGCACTAGCGCCGCGCGGAAGAGCCTGGCGCGTCCGCAGCGCCAGGCTCTCTTGTTTCTTAGCGGCTTAGCCGACCCACTGGATACATGTGCTGAATGTCAATGTCGATGACAACCCGCTGCTCGCTGATTTGTGACGCCTCAAATTCCTGCCAGTTCGGGTGCGCCGTACCGCGGATACCTTCGTAAATCCGTTTCAGCGTTGGAATGGGATCCTCGTCCACAATCGTCGCGGTTCCATCGACAATGAGGTAGTCACCCCAGGTCTCGCCCTGGATGGCCACGGTGACTCGTGGATCGCGGCGAATGTTCGTCACTTTCACGTTGGGCCCACGTGTGGACATTTTGATGCGCCCGTCCTCATCGAGGATGTAGCTCATGTTAGACATCTGTGGACGGCCGTCACGCTTAATAGTGGCCAATACACCACGGTGGCTGCCTGCAACAAACGTTCGACCCGGATCCTGACTCATCTCAGCTCCCCTTGACTTGAAACGACGAGCGACGAGGGGCATATGGACGCGGACGTGCCCGTCCACTACACTCCCCGCCGTCGTCCTCGCCCAAGCCTACCATGATCATGAGATCAAGCGTGGGCCCGGCCGCGCTGACTTCACCCTCAGCGTTATGATCACCATTCATCTTGAATGTTTGCGCAAGGGGTGTGCGGCGTGAATCCATTGAGCATTGAACCTTATCTGCGAGTACGCGCGGCCGCTGGGCCTTCGTTTCGCAGTGACGGTCGCGTCCTCGCCTATCGTTCCAATGAGAGCGGCATGACTCAGCTCTGGGAGCTGGATCTTGAGTCAGGTCTGACCAGGCAGCGCACCGATGGCTCGGACCGAGTGATGTTTGCCGAGTACGCTCCGGTTGGCCGCGCGCTGATCTTTGGCACGGATCTAGGCGGGAATGAACGCTGCCAGTTCTTCCTGCGCTCGTCAGATGAAGCTGAGCCACTGCCGCTCACGCAGAACCTCGAAGTCATTCACAACTGGGGCGGGTGGAGTCCAGACGCTAGCGCTTACGCGTATTCCGCGAATGTGCGAGACCGTGCTTACTTCGATATCTATGTGCGCCAGTTGGCCGATGGTGAGCCCCGCCAAGTACTTCAACACGATGGCAATAACTATGTGGCAGCCTGGTCCCCGGAGGGAAACGCTCTGATCGTGAGCCGTCCAACGAGTCTGGTCAACAATGACCTCTATCTTCTATCCCTGGATGGTAGCGTCTGCCGGCACCTGACGCCTCATGAGGGAGATGCTCGCTACGGCGCGGTTTACTGGCGGCCGGGAACGAATCAGCTCGTCCTCACAACCGATGTTGGGCGAGATCTGCCTCGGCTAATGGCGCTCGACATCGAGAGTGGGCTGATGGAGCCGTTGGCAGAGCCGGAATGGGGCGTGGAAGCCGCTCGCCTCTCGCTGGATGGTCATTTGCTTGCCTGGCGCACCAATGACGACGGGTATTCTCGTATCTACGTCCGCGATCTGAGCACCGGCGCGGAGATCCCGGTGCCATCCATCCCCCGGGGTGTAGTCAGCGAAACCTGCTGGTCACCGAGTGGCAGTCACTACGCTATCAGTCTCAGTGTGCACGATCACAGCTCTGATATCTGGCTGCTTGATCTCAAGCAGCAGACAAAGCGTCAACTCACTCAGAGCACCATGGCGGGATTGGACCCGGCCGGGTTTGTGGAGCCAGAAGTGATCCGCTACCGGAGCTTTGACGGACTCGAGGTACCCGCATACTTGTATCGCCCGCGAGGCGTATCAGGGCCCTGTCCGGTGATTGTCTCCGTCCACGGTGGTCCAGAGTCACAGGAGCGACCTGGATTTAACGGCGTGTTCCAATATTTTGTGCAGCGCGGATTCGCGGTCCTCGCCCCCAATGTCCGTGGGAGCACCGGTTACGGCCGCACCTATACCCATCTTGACGACGTTGAACGGAGGCTGGATTCCGTTGAGGATCTCCGCGCTGCCTGGGAATGGCTTGTTGCAAGCAACGTAGGTCGTCCAGAAGCCATCGCTATCATGGGCGGCAGTTACGGCGGGTTCATGGTGTTGGCGGCACTGGTAAATCAGCCGGAGCTCTGGGCAGCCGGCGTGGACATCGTGGGCATCGCCAATTTTGTGACGTTTCTCGAGAACACCGGGCCCTATCGCCGGAAACTGCGCGAGGCCGAGTATGGCAGCCTGGAGCGGAACCGCGACTTTCTTGAACGGATCTCGCCCATTCATGGGATTGACCGGATCAATGCCCCGCTCATGGTGATCCATGGAGCCAATGATCCACGAGTGCCAGTAGGTGAAGCGGAGCAAATTGTGAACGGCCTCCGTGCGCGCGGTGCACCCGTGACCTACATGCGGTTTGAAGACGAGGGGCACGGACTGGTCAAGTTGGAGAATCGCCTGGTTGCTTACCCGGCGATCGCGGATTTCCTGGAGGGCGAGCTCGGCAGCTAGCTTGCAATCCGTGTCTAGACCCCACTGGCCCAGGCAGAGACATACTGGTTCACGCCGCCGGTCAACATGCTCGTTTCAGGATCGATCATGATGCCGTTCGGCCGGGCAAACTGTGACGCGTTGAAGAGCTCATCGCGGAGATCCACAGTGTGGCCGAGTGAGCGGAGGGACGCGATGACCGCGGGGTCAATGCGCACATCCGCCAACAGCGTTTCCCCTTCACAGTGGACGCGAGGGAATGTGACGGCATCCTGAATGCCCATGCCGAAATCAATCACGTTCACAATGGACTGCATGACCGCGCTCATAATCTTGCGGCCGCCCGGTGCGCCCAAGGCAAACCATGGCCGGCCTTCTCGGAAGACAAGAGTCGGTGTTGGCGCGATCAGCGTCCGCTTGCCTGGTGCAATGGAGTTCACATGGCCCGGCACGGGGTCAAACCAGGTCATGCCATTGTTGAGCAAGATGCCAGTGCCGTCCACCACGACGCCGCTTCCAAAGCTGGCCCCAAGAGTTGATGTGAGTGCCACCGTGTTTCTCTGGGCGTCAATCACCGTGATGTGAGTTGTACAAGAATTGTCGGGACCCCATGAGCGCGTTGCAGAGATCGTCGGCGGATCGATCGAGTCATATTTCCACGGATCCCCCGCGTCAACCCCAAGTGTTGCCTGGCTGGACTGGATCTCCATGGCAAGTGCGCGCGCGTAATCTTTGGAAAGCAGTCCCTTCCAGGGCACGGCCGTAAACTCGGGATCGGCCAGGTGCTGGAAGCGGTCGAGAAATGCTCGACGTTGAGCTTCAGCGAGGAGGTGGTAGACCTCCGCGGAGCCGGGCGTAAGGTCGGCCAGCTCAAACTGCTCTAGCATGTTGAGTGCCTGGTACGCCGTCACGCAGCCGGCAGTTTCCGGAACCCCGACCAGCTTGAAGCCCCGGTAAGTGCTTTCCAGCCCACCATGGCGTAGTCTCGGCTGATATGCGGCCAGATCCGATTCCTGGATGATCCCACCATGGTCTCGGAGAAACGTGGTGATGGAATGGGCGATGTCCCCGCGGTAGAAGGCGCTCGCTCCGCCTTCTGCAATAGCCCGCAGCGATTGGGCCAGCTCTGGTTGACGTAACGGGTCAGGGGTCTCTCCGCCAATGAAGGGCGGGTAGGGAGATCCATCCTGATGAAAGAACGTGCGCATTGTGGACGGAAATGCCCGGAGCCGGCCGCCGGCGAAGGCAATGGTGCTGGCAATGTACCAATCCAGGTCTACCCCAGCATCAGCAAGCGCAATGGCTGGCGACAGAATGCGCTCACGTGGGAGAGTGCCAAATTGTTCCAGTGCCAGGAGCAATGCCGCGGGCGTGCCCGGCACGCAGGGTGACCTATAGCCGGTGTTCTGAGCGTCGTCTCGCGTCAGTGGCCATCCATACATGCCGGCAACGGCGTCAGTGCCAAGCAGTTCGAACATCTCCGGGCGAGATTCGGCCGGTGCCGTTGTACTGCCGTCAATCGTCCAGGTCTCGCCAGTGCCGGCCAAGTAGCCCACCATGCAGCACACGCCGCCGAGGCCGCTCATGAAAGGCTCCACGACTCCTACGGCAAAGGCTGTGGCCACGGCGGCATCCACTGCATTCCCGCCCTCGCGGAGCACGTCCGCTCCGGCCCGCGCCGCCAGTGGGTGCATGGCCGTCACCATACCGTGCTGTGCGGTGGCTTCTCGTTTCCCGATGATCCAGGATGATTCCGTGGGCATGCCTGACCTTTCATGTTGAGACTGTTTCGACCGTTCGGAATTTGGAGTGTGACTTGCGGGAGCGCCGCTTTGCTTATCCCCCGGATAGGCTTTGGGGGGGAAGGGAAAGCGGCGCTCTCACACGCCGCTTTCCAAATCAAGGGCACGCCGACGTTTCGGACGCACCCCGGAGACCCAGCGCTGACTGTCCAATCTTAGAGCACGCGGGGTATACTCGCCGCCACTTCAAATTGCCGCATCTGGAAGGTCCTGAGCTCATGACTGATATTGACCGCGCCACCCTGGCCCGTGCCCTCGTGGAGGCCGCGTATCTTCGCGGGCATTTCGTGCTCCGATCCGGCAAGACCAGTAATTATTACTTCGACAAATATCTCTTCGAAACTCGGCCGGATCTACTGGGGGGCGTGGCCAACCTGATGGCGCAAATGTTGCCGCCAAATGTTGACCGCCTGGCCGGACCAGAGCTGGGCGCAGTGGCCCTGGCGGCGGCAGTCTCCCTGGCCTCCGGCGTTCCGTTTGTGATCGTCCGGAAGGAACAGAAGGATTACGGAACAAACAAGGCCATAGAGGGAATTCTGAACGCGGGAGAGCGCGTGGTGCTCCTGGAGGACGTGCTCACGACGGCCGGTGAAGCGCTCCGGAGCGCCCAGGTGCTCACGGCCGCGGGCGCTCAGGTGGTGAGTATTATTGGTGTTGTGGACCGCGAGGAGGGCGCCGCGGCAAATGCCGCGGCGGCAGGATTTGCACTCCAATCCGTGTTCCGCCGGTCAGAGTTGGAGACGTATCTCCAGAGCTAACGCGCATTCCACACGGAGTCCTCATTCGCCCTGAGCCATCAGGATGCAAGAGGCTCTCGGCCGGCTGATTGTGATCGACCCAGGCTGTTGAGCTGGACCTGTGTGCCGCGATAAGGAATATTGCGCCAGCTCATCGCGGGTGCTCCCGGCAGCGGCCGTGCCCGCAGGCCATGCGTGGACTGTGTGACGCCCATCCATGTCTGTGCCAGCATGATGACCGCGCCCGCCGCCCAGGCCTGCGGCGCATTGGCCTGGGGGTATTCCACGGGGAAATCGTCATCCCCACGGGGAAAGCCAGCATAGAGCTCAGGAAGACGATAGTTCGGGAAGTGGCTGGCCGCGTCAAGAATGCCGCGGACAACGCGACTCGCATCCAGCTTGAACCCATATCTGGCGAGGCCGGCTGCAACGATGGCATTGTCATGCGGCCAGATACTGCCATTGTGGTAGCTGACCGGGTTATAGGCGGCCATGTCGGACGAGAGCGTACGCACGCCCCAACCGCTATACATGTCATCGGCCATCAGACGGCGAGCTACATGGGCAGCCTTGTCACGGTCAATGATCCCGGACCACAGGCAATGTCCCATGTTGGAGGACACCGCGTCCACCGGCCGCTTGTTTCCGTCAAGCGCAAGCGCAATGAAATTCTTCTCAGGGAGCCAGAACTGCTCATTGAACTGGCGTCGAAGCAGCGCTGCCTGTTCCTGCAGGAGAGTCGCGCGTGAATTGTCGCCCAGCTCGCGATAGAGCCGCGACATTGCCCGCTTCGCCTGATAGACGTATCCCTGGACCTCACAGAGGGCTATTGGGCCCTCCGCCGGTTGGCCGTTGGCAAAATTGATCGAGTCGTGTGAATCTTTCCAGCCTTGATTCACAAGTCCTTGATGGGAGCGACGTTGGTACTCCACGAGACCATCGCCATCAAGATCGCCCGATTTGTCTATCCACCCGAGGGCCGCGTCCGCGGCGGGGAGCAGCTCCCGCGCCAGGTCAAGGTCACCGGTCCAATTCACCGTTTCCGCCAGCGTGTAGAGGAAAAGCGGCGTCGCATCGGCCGTTCCGAAGTACCGACTATGCGGGACCTTGCCCTGGTGGGAGAGTCGACCGTGGCGGATCTCGTGAGGAATCTTGCCTGGCTCGGCATCGCGAAAGGCGTCATCCGTTTGCGCCTGATATTCAGAAAGCGCCCGTAGCGCACCGTAAGCCATAGACGAGTCAACTATCAGCGTTTGCAAGGCGGTGATCAACGAATCCCGGCCAAACACGGCCATGAACCAGGGCAATCCGGCCGCTGGCACCATGTGACCTGATGGGTGGGCCACGCGGAGTGCTCGAAGGTCCGCCAGAGACCGCTCGTAGGCACGGCTAAGAGGTGTATAGCGCGATTCAATGGATGCAGTGACCGGCTCAGGTAGGGCTGTTGGCCGCACAGTTACTGGCGCCGCGCGATCGGCGGACTGCTCCGGTGAGATTCGCTCGGTCAGGTAGGGCTCCACATCGATCCGCAGCGTCCAGGATGCGCGTGGTTCAAGCGTCACCGCGTAGTGAAGCTGGTTGCCCTCAATGCGCGGAAGCTCACTGGACTTTACCAGCGTTGTCCAGCGCAATCCCGCATCACGGAAATCGAATCGCA
>JBJXFJ010000451.1:0-6573 GCA_046154735.1 Chloroflexota bacterium
TTGCCCATCACCTGGGGCACCCAGAAGCTGTGGATGACATCCGATGATGACAACCTGAGCTCAATGGGCTGCCCAATGGGAACACGGACCTCGTTGGCCGTCACAAACCCGCGCGACGGGTAGCGCACGCTCCACCAGTACTGATGGCCAATCACCTCGATCGGAAACGCCACCGGCGTGGCCGGCACGGCCAGCGCACCCAATGACACGAACGTGTACACGAGGATTGGTGTGAGTACGATGACCGGGAGGGCCACGCCTCCAGCAAGGACAAATCGATTATTGGCGATGCGCGAGGGCTCGGATACCCAGGATTTCGGATCGTTCTGGAGGCGCGCCTCGATCTCGGGGGCGCGCCGGCGGACCAGCGCGTAGCCCAGCGCGGCCATGACCAAAACAAAGACCGCCATTGAGGCGCCAAAGGTGATCCACCACATTTCAGCAATGAGCTGCCCGCGCGGACCAACTGGCTCAAGCGTTGAGGGCGCGCCGGAACAACCCGTGAGCAGCAAAACTGCCGTCGTTTGGACCTTGGCGCCACTTCGCATGCGCCGCTACCGTATCGAGTACAGATACGCCGCCATATCGCGCGCATCCACCTCGGTGACGCCAAGGTTTGGCATGGCCGTACCCGGCTCCACATCCTGCGGATTGCGGAGCCAGGCAATGAGGTAGGTCGGTTGATTCGGCAAAGCTCCGGCAATATAGGCGCGCTGCGCCCAGCCGGTCAGCGGTGGCCCCACGGCCCCCACGCCGCCAGGAACGCCCGGGATCACGTGGCATGCGCCACACCCATACGCGGCCAGGACACGCCGACCACGATCCACGCTTCCGCCTGGCACGTCGGCCGGGCTGACGTACATGGGCTGATTGCTCGGCGGAATGGGCCAGGTCAAGTTCCCGGCCGCCCCTCGCTCTAGACAGCCTGATAAGAGTGGCGCCAGCGCCAGGATACCCAGCAGGACGCCCGCGCGTTGCCGAGCTCCGGGGTGAGGGGAGCGGATTCTTGCGATTCTGGCGGTGGGCAAAGGCTGCATAGCGTTCCGTCCCGCTGGCGCAAGATTCATACCGATGACGGCTATCCAGGGCGGTAACGGGGCCGGCCCCGAACTTGCTCAGTGGGCCACATGAGGTAGGGGCTACATGCGGGCTCCTGTTACAGCATGGCATCTGAGAACGATCCGAATCAGCTTCCCTACGCACCGTTTGCTCACGCGGTTGGATCCAGTCGCTTCATCGTGCTGCTGGGCGTCGCGGCGGTCCTGCTCATTTCAGCGGCACTCTTCATATTAGGGGTGGGCATCACCCTGATAAGCATCTGGAACACCACGCTGGCCTTACTTGCCGGCCAGCTCAGTGTTTCGGATCTCAGTGTCGAGTTTCTCGAGATCGTCACGGTTATGCTCAAGGCGGTATTCTTCTATCTCATTGGCGTGGGCCTCTACAGTCTGTTCATTGCACCGCTCAATCTTCCAGTGGCACTCGGCGTCCAGACGCTCAATGACCTCGAAACGAAGATCGTCTCCGTGGTTGTCGTCATTCTGGCCGTGACCTTCCTGGAGCACTACATCACCTGGACCAACACATCGGAAATACTCCAGAACGGCGTGTCTCTGGCACTCGTTGTGCTGGCCCTGGTGCTGTTCCAATGGGTGACGCACATCACCAAGGAATCACGCGATACCATTGGCTTGGAAACACGGGTGGACGCCCAGCGGCAGCTCTTCCGCGACGATAACGAACGCCGCGTACCTCCCCAGACGCTCCAGATGGACAATGATTCGTCGGAGCGCCAGGATTCATCGGCAACCGAGGCCAATCCTGAGCCACGCCGCTGACGTTGACAAGGTTGCATGTCCACGCCTGAGTCGACCGCGGATATCCCATGGGATTGCTGGGATAGGCGCGATGCAATCTGGTCCAGATTTAGATGGTCGGCTCAAGGGGAACGAATAGTGTTGCCAGGCCCAGCAACATTGAACCGAACAGCAGTGCCATGAGCAAGCTCGTCCAGATCACCGAGATGAGCTGGCCGTGGCCGGAGGCCACGGTCTGAGTAAGCATCACCAGTGGCGCCGCGGCCAGCGGGAGCAGGACGGCAAGCGCAAAGACGGCCTCACTCATGGTTGCTCCCGGAGGCTTCGAATGTGCCACACGGTGAGCCAGGTATCGCGCTCGTTCAGCAGTCGATCGTACGGAGGCATATTGCCAATCCCATTGCGAATGAGCCACCAGAGCTGCCCATCCGTGCGTTCCTGGACACGGCCTCTGGAGAGGTCCACGGGCGGAACCACCGCCGCGGCAGCGCGCTGGTAATAGGCCGCCATGGGCCCATCACCGCGTCCTGAAACACCGTGGCACATGGCGCAGTCGCGCGAGTAGATTCGGGCGCCAAGCTCACCGGCGCCGGCCCCCAACTCCGTGGGAGGCCCTAGAGCGGCCGCATCTGCCCAGCCCAGACGCGGCGCGGCGCCGGTAATAGGTACTGCGCCATCGGGCGGAGCGAGACGCTGTGGCTCGAGTGCCCGATTCCAGGGCTGATAATGCATTTCCGGAAAGACATCCAGTGGATAGCTGCCGGAACTGCAGGCAGAGGCAGTGAATGCGAAAAGCATGAGCGATAACCACGCGAACCAGTTTCTGAGCATGGCTGCCGCGTTGCGGTCGGCGAGCAGGCGCAGCCGAGCGCTGGTCTGAGCTCCAGCGGACAAGGTTATTCCTCCTCCACCACAACATCCACCGCGCCGGCCGCCCGCATTACGGCAATGATTTCATCCTGGTCATCTGTGAGTCTAGTGACGGCCAGCCCAATGAGTCCTTCGCTAATGCGCGGATCATAAACACCACCACGAGCGGTGAGCAGCCGTGACTCCAGCAGCACGCCGAAGAAGCCGAAGACGATGGCGAACAGCATGATGGTCTCAAAGATCACGTTCACCATTGGCGGAATGGAGAGAATGGGTTTGCCACCCGTCACCAGTGGATAGGCAAGCTGGGTACCCACTGTGATGAGAAGCCCAAGGAGCAGACCAACCGTCCCGCCGCTGACAATGAACACGGCCAGATGGTGTCGTGGCGGTTCTTCCCCAAACGCCCCAACTGGATATGGCGCGTCCGTGAGCACTTCAAGGTTGGTCTCCTTGATCCCCTCGCGGTCGCGCAAGCGTACCCGAGCTTGCGCAACCGGCTCGGCCGAGTCAAAAAGCCCCAGCACGGACGTGCCCCGCGATCGACCGATCATGGCATGATCTCTTCAGCCGCCGTGGCCCGCACCACGGCCGGCACTGACACCTGACCAATGCGTAAGCGGCGAGCCAGCACCTGGCTCTCCTTCACATCATAAATTGGGATAATCGGCAAGATGCGCGCGAAGACCAGCACGCCCAGAGCTATGATCGCCACAGACATGAGAATGATCAGTACTTCCGTGACGGACAGCGAGTAACCCGTTACCCAGGTGAAGACAAATGGGTGCTTGAACGAGAGCGGCGTGATGACCAGAATGTACCGTTCCAGATAGAGCCCGATACTCACCAGCGCCGCGCCCAGGAACATCACCACCGGCTGGCGTCGCAGTGCCCGGATAGACCAGATGGGCAGCGGGATGAGTAGCGCGCTCACCAGCATAGCCAACCAGAGTGGCCCCCACTCTGGACTGAACAGCCGCAGCTCCCAGATGGCCAGTTCCACCGCGTCACCACTGGCCAGGCCGAAATACAGATCGGTCAGGAGAAAGAAGAACCAGATCAGCGCTACGGGAATGAGCAACCGACCAATCGCATCGAAGTGGTCCTGGGTCAGGTATTGATCAAGCCGCAGCGTCCAGCGTAGCATGGCCATCACCAGCACAACCGCTGATACACCTGAGTAGATTGACCCGGCCACAAAGTAGGGGCCAAAGCTGGTCACGTGCCAGCCCGGCACCAGCGCCATGGAGAAATCCCAGGCCACGGCAGAATGATCAGATACAAACACGGCCAGGATCATCGTGGGCAGCAGAACGCCGGCCACCTTTTGGAGTCGCCATTGCCGTTCCGAACCGCGGAATCGGATAGCCAAAGCCCCGTAAATCCGACGACGCCAGCCGGTAGATCGATCGCGAATGACGGCAAGGTCCGGTACTAGCGTCAGATAGACAAAGAACGCGCTGCTGATGAGGTAGGTGGTTAGCGCCACGGCATCCCAGATGAGCGCTGAGCGAACGTTGGGCCAGATATCACGCGAGAAATCGTACGGCACCAGCCAGTACGCGGTACGCCAGGGGCGGCCCGTATGAGAAAACGGGTAAATCGCCGCCGCGAGCAGGGCAAACAGCGTGAGAATCTCAGCGCAGCGCGTCACCGGCCGGCGCCACTCCGCTTGAGTGAGACGGAGCACGGCCGTCAGCATGATCCCCGCGTGGCTTACCCCGGCGAAGTAGGCAAAGTTCACAATCTGCACGGTCCACATCTGCGTATGCGTGTATCCCAGCCGGCCAAGCCCCTGGGTAGCCGCCAGAAACAGACCGCCCAGCCCGGCAAGAATTACAATGCCCAGCACCCCGGCCGGAATCCAGAGCCGTGCCGAGGCCCGGCCGAACACGGGCGCGAGGAGATCGTCATTGACCTCCACTGGATGGACCCGCGTGCGCTCATACATGCTCGCCGCGCCTATCGCGGCCGGCCGATGATCGCGATGGCCGTCTCGAGAAATGGTCGGCCCACGCGATACATACGATCACGGCTGTATTCCCAGATTGAGATGAGTGGAATCCAGTGGGCCGCCGCGAGCACCAGTAACGCCACAATCAGCGGGGCGCTCAGCATGACCAGCCAATCAACCGGGGCAGGCGCGCGCAGACCTGGCGCGAGTCCGGTCAAGGCCAGCAGCTCAGACGAGGTCTCGCTCGAGGCCACCGTCCAGCTCACCCCAAACATGCGCATGCGATCAAGATATGTGCCCACCAGCACCGCGCCGCCGGCAATCACCGGCCAGCGATAGGTCTGGCGAGCTTCGGCTCGGAGCAGCATGGCAAATGGAAGCATCGTCATGAGGAGCACTCCCGCAAGGAACAGGCCCAGTGGCGGCCCAAACATGAGCGTGTCCAGGAGCCAGCGTTCTTGCGGAGTGCGCCCGTACCAGTACGTGAGCGCCTCCGCCCACGTAAAATACAGCGAGATTGGCGCCAACCCAAGCAGCAGTTTTGCGCCGTTCCAGAACGGATCAAGCCCCACCAGGTGCTGGGCGCCGGCCCGGCAGATCAAGGCTAGCGACACAAGCGTGAGCGCCACGCCGCCGGCCAGGCCCGAGACCACCTGCTGCGCGGGCGCCACCGCGCTGTTCCAACCTGGCACCAATACCAGCGCAAGCTCCGTGGTAACGATGAGCTGAACATACACATAGAGCGCGAGATAGCAGATTCCGAGCGCCCCAATTCCTGCTTCGAGTACGTGCCATTGACGCGGTGAGCCCCGCCACCCGGCAATGGTCCGCTGCGCCTCGCCCGCGTCGGCGGAGGAGAGATCCGGCAGAGCGGTCAGTGAAAGCAGCATCATTCCGGCAAGCGAAAGCAATGTCATAGCCAACACACTCCAGCCATCGGCCAACGGCCAGCCAAACCAGAATCCTGACCATGCCTTGGGCGCTGGACGCTGGAGCAGCAACCACCAGAAAAGCGGCGTGGTGACCAGGCCGGCGAAGGCAAACAGCTCTCCCACGCGCCGTGCTGGCACCGCCCACAATCCAAAGCTCAGCCGCGTCACAATGGCCAGCAGGGGGGCCGCCTGCGCCGTTGAGATGAGCCAGGAGAGCGTGCCAGCGGCGTAGCCGGCCGATACAGTCGCTCCGGTGCCGAACATGGTCGGTAGAAACAGAAGTCCACCCAGGGTCATTCCGATCAGAGCGATCAGCAGTAGCACGATGACCCCAAACCAGGCTCCCGCGGGTCGAAGCTTGTCCGCCAGCACAGCGCTGGTCTCTTTGGGAGAGAGGTGGGCCACGCCATGCAGCTCAGCCAGCTTGTCTCGTGCCTCAGCCGCGTGGTGCCCAGCGGGCTCCGCCCCAACCTGAATGCTTGAAGGGCCTGGCGGCTGAGCTCGTCTACCTGTGAGTCGATCAGGTAGGCTGACCACTGGGATCCACCTTCTTGAGATAGATCACGGCCGGCTCAGTGCCATAACGCTCCAGCAGCGAGTATTCGCGCTGGCTTTCGGCGAGTTGGCGGATGCGACTGCCGGAATCTTTCCAGTTCCCAAAGATGAGCGTGGCCGTGGGACAGGCCTGTGCACAAGCTGGTTGCAGCTCGCCGTCTGCAACCGCGCGGCCCTGGGCCGCTGCGCCGCGCTTCGCTCGGTTAATCCGCTGGACGCAAAATGTACACTTCTCCATGATGCCCCGGCTGCGCACGGTCACATCGGGATTGAGCTGCGAATTCAGCGGCTCCGGCCAGGACGGATCATCCCAGTTGAAATAGCGCACGCTATATGGACAGTTGTTGCCACAGTACCGTGTACCCACGCAGCGGTTATAGATCTGCTGATTGAGACCATCCGTGCTATGGATCGTGGCATACACCGGACAGACCGGCTCGCACGG
>JBJXFJ010000462.1:0-7611 GCA_046154735.1 Chloroflexota bacterium
ATCAACAGAACGCTCACTACAACAACGAGACTGACCATCCCAATACGCTTCGCCCGCACAATCACACCCTCCGCACCGAACGCGGCACTGGCCGCCAGGTGACGCTGATTATGGCCCAGCACAGCCCGCCTGCGGAAGGAGGTCCAGTGATCAGTGGCGGGTCAGGGTGGTCACCCCTCACACTGTGCTTCGTACTCAGGGGTGCTCTTGATTACGGAAGCGGCCGGCGTAGTGGCCGGAGCCAATCGTCTCCTCGAAGATGAATTGACAGATCTTGATGCCGGGACGGATGGCCAGGGGCATGGGGCCGGCATTATTCATCTCAAGAGTTTGATGGTTGTCAATTCCTGGATGCATGAAGCTGGCCGTGATGTGCACCATGAGGCCAATCCGCGCAAAGCGACTCCTACCCTGGAGCCACCCGCACAGGTTGTCCGGCAGTGTGATCCGCTCGCGGGTGAGGCCGTGGGCCGTCTCGCCGGGCATGAGCACAAAGTAGTCGCCATCCTCAATGGTCAAGAGCTCCGTCACCGATTCATAGTCCGCGGCCTCAGTGACGTGAAAGATGTCGCGGACTCGCCTGAACACGCGGAACTGGTTGCCCAGGTGCAGGTCCACCGAGGCAGGGCCAATCTGATTTTCAGTGCAGGGCTCAACACGGATGATTCCGGCGCGCATTCGGCGAAGGATCTCGTCACGTGCAAGTATCGTCATGCTCCCCCGTCCGTTACGTCATCCAGTGGGCCGAAACTCAGGCAATCCGTGTGCCGAAATGCCGTGCATGGAAAAGGGCCGCCCGTGGGGTCGGCCCTTTCGCATTGGTTGCAACGGTTCCCTGCGACGATTACTTCTTCTTGATGTCGATCTGCTTGTCGTCCTCGGACTCTTCGTCGCCCTTGCTCACGGTTATGCGAATCGTCGCCTTTCCAACTTTGGCGTTCGCCGGGATATCCACTTCCATCTTGCATTCGCCCTTGTTGGTGGCGTCGGTTTCGTCGAAGTCTTCCTCTTCGCCGCCATTGAACTCAATGACGCCTTCGCAGCTCGCACCCTTTTCAGTCTTGATTGTGAATTCGAGCCGCTCATCTTGCTTGATACTGGAAGGGACGCTTCCCCAGTCCAGCTTGACATCACCGTTGGACGAGCCACTCTTACCCGCCGCGACAATCTCAGTGACATCCTCGAATTCAGTGGACTGACCGCCGTTCTTGACGGTCGCTTTAACGTCGGCGTCACCAATTTTCGCGTCGTCAGGAACCATGAGCTCCATTTTGCATTCGTTTCTACTGGTTGTACCCTTGCCAAAGTTCGTGGTTTTGCCACCCTTGAACTGCACCTTGCCTTCACAGGTGGAGCCGTTCGGGGCCTCGATCACAACTTTGAACAGCTCATTCTGCTCAACCTGGCTGGGGATGGTCTTGAACCGCGCGTCCACGGGTGAGTTATCCGGTTTAGGAGTTGCGGTTGCGGCAGCTCGGGCAGTTGAAGAGGATGTTGACGACGATGATGATGTGGAGCCGCTGCCAAACGTGGAGCCGCCAAATGTCCCGGCGGGCGCCGCGCTTAACGCCTCCACCGGCACCAGGCCGGAAAGGAACGGCTCGCCTTCAGGATAGCCATTGATCTCCTCATCGGTAAGAGCCACCGGGGAGACCAGGTGCCGCTGAGCGCCGCGAAGGAGAAAGATAAATCCGTCAGAGCGGATAACAAGCTGGTTCTCAGTTGGATCGGTCTGGGCCGCCGCGGGAACCACCAGTCCGCCAAGGAGCAGTCCAGTCACAAAGAGTAATAGTCCGCGAAATTTCATAGTCATTTCCTCCAGAGGGGCTACCCAACTGGCTGAGTTGATCAGTGTGCCACACTGCCAGGAGAGGGACCAACTATTCTCAACGTCTCGATTCGGTAGTGGTTGCGCGCGAATCCGCCAATTCGGCTCGCGCCAGAAGCGCCATGGCCCGCTGCGTCCAGCTCTGCGAGAGATGTACCTTTCGTTCATCCACGGCGCTTGGTGCGCCCTGTGGACAGAGCGCGGCCCACTGAGGGATGCACTCGTACGCGCCATAATACACGCCCCCATCGCCCGGATCGAGCATCACCGTGTTGAGATTGCGTAACGATTCGCGCGCGTTTGTGATCCAGCTTGGCCTGGGGTCCACCTCGTAGAGCCGTAAGAGCCCGCTTGAAGACCATGCGCTGTAATGGCTGAACACCTGGGGTATCCCAAGTTCAAACTCGTAACCGCCCAGTGAAGACCGGAAGCGCTCCAGATTCTCCCCCAGAGTTTGGGCGCGACCAAGGTGGTCAAGACGGACATCGCCCATGGCATGCATGTCCAGATGCGCTTCAATCATGATTGCCTGGTCATAATTCACAAACGTGGGATGGTGTCCCTGGTCGGATTGAGGGTCGCGGAAACCGTACCGATAGAGTCCCATTGTCGGGTCAAACAGCCGCTCATCACACCAGGACATCGCCAGCTCAGCCCATTCACGATAGCGCTGGTCGCCAGTGATCCCGTGGAGCCGGGCGAAGAGCGAGATGGCGAGGCCTGCTGTTTGCACGGGCTTGCCACCCTCTGCATGCTGGCGCTGACTGTTCCACCAGAACCCGCCGCCAAACGTATCATCCCAGAGTCCGGAATCCATAAGGTATGCCGCGGCACGGATGGCGCCAACGCGCATGCGCAAGCGTACGTCTGGCGCGTCAAGGTAGTCCGCGGCCTCAAGCATGGCAATGCCAGCAATGGCATTGTCATCGGCATAGATATCCCGCGTGGTTGGATTGCGTCCATCCAGATCTGAGCGCGGCGCATAGCCGCCGGGCGGCAAGGGTTGCCAGAGTTGCTCCAGATAGGTGAAGCCGCGCTCAATGGCACAATTCAGATGCGCCGTGGAGCCCTCCGTAACGCGCGCCAGAGCCACATTGGCCATGATCTGACTGGAGACATACCAGTGGTCGGCAATTGAAGCGCCAGGCTCACGCGCATAGGTGAGATGCGACGCCGTCTCGCATCGTCCAGTGGGATACGGCGCTGCCAGATATGCCCAGGTGAAACGCTCAATCCCGGCAGCCACCTGAGCGGAGCTCAGCGGAGCCGGATGAATCGAGCGTGGCAGCAGCCACCAACCCACGGCAAGCGCGAGCAGAGCAACGGCGGATCGATGGAGAATGGTCGCGGGTTTCACAGTGCCGGTAGGGAGGGTAACGGATTCTGAGCGGCGAGTGATGATGAGTGATGAGCAGCTTGAGTGATGGGTGATGGGTGATGAGTGATGAGTGATGAGTGCGTGAATTCCCTCACTCATTACTCATTACTCATTACTGATCACTCATCACTCATCACTCATCACTTGCACTACTCATCAACTTGCATTCGGGTTTAGAATCCGTAGAACGCGCGGGCGTTGTCGTCGAGGATCTTGTTGACCACGCGCTCTTCCACCTGTCCGCTTTGCTTGAGATTGCGCAGTGCCTCCAGCTCAGTGGACGTGTCATTGTGACCGTAGTCTGATCCGATGATGAGATTGTCTTCGCCCGCGTATTTAAGCACATAAGGCAGATCATCATCCGTCTGGCATGCGACCCACAAGTTGTGCTCCTTGAGCACATTCTCTCCCAGGCTGCGTCCGCGCACCTCGAGTCGCTTGCGCAGATCGTGAATGACATACGGCACCCACTGGGCGCTCACCTCAATAAATCCCGCGCGGAGTCGCGGGAATTGGCGTGAGAGATCGCCCGCTACCATGGAATGGAAGCAGCCAACCACGGTCAGTTTGAAGCGGTTGAAGCCGGCCTCGTCCGCCCACCACTCGTACATATCCAGTGTGGATCCCGATGAATGGATGCCCAGGGGTAGGTCCAGCTCACAGGCCGCGTCATAGATGGGGAAGAAGTACGGATCGGTCATGCGCCTATCGGCCTCGATCCCTCGAGCGAAGATGGCACAAGCGCCGTTGTCTTTCGCCCAGCGCATCTCTTTGATTGCTGCATCAGGCGAGATGTAGGGGATCATCGCGGCCCAGCGCAATCGACCTTTGGCATGCGACCAGATGTCTGCCATCCAGCGGTTATAGCTGCGATGGAGCGCGATCTCCGCCGCGGGCTTATCCGTGAGCGGCCTGAGAAAGATTGATGGATAGAGCACATGGATATCCACCCCGAGCTCATCCATGTGCTTGAGCCGGGCATCCACATCACTCATCTCACGGGTGCCGGTGGTGGTGTTGTGACCAATATTTCGGCGGCGTGCATGCAGCCGCCCATCGATCAGCCAGAAGTCCTCGAAGCTCCCGTCAGGCTTCTTCACTTCCACGTTGACGGGCATGTACTGCTTTTCGTTGGCCTCGGAGTATTCCCAGGTGCGTTCCGTCTCTACGACGTGTGCATCGGCGTCTATGGTACCCATGCGATCTCCTTTATCTGGACAGTGGACGACCGAAGATGCCCAACGTCAAGAGTCATCTCCGCACCCTCGGTCCTCCGTTAAGAATTAGTGTGTTGCGGCTTGACGGTCCTCGGTGAGTTTCATCTGAACCGCCAGCAGTCCGATGATGAACAGGAGCAGCATGACCGCCATCGCGCTCACCGTACGGGTTTGGCCCTCCGAGAAGAGCACGAAAATCATCACCGAAATCGGCATGGAGGCAGCGCTGAAGAGCAGGACCACCACTCCGAGATTCCGGACCGCGTCGACAAACACAATGACCCAGCCTGCCAGGAACCCGCGCTTGATCAAGCCCAGCATGATGTAAAAGAACGTCTGGAACCAATTGGCTCCATGGACTCGTGAGCTTTCCTCGAGCTCTTTGGCAATCTGCACCTGCGTTCCTATCATGAGCCTGACCGCCAGGGGGAGCGTGGTGGTGACAACCGCCACAATCAGAATTCCCATGGTGCCGTAGAGTTGAATGGGCCCAGGTAGCGAGATGTACGCCCAGAGCATGGCCACGCTCAAGACGATGCCGGGCACGGTCCAGGGCACCCAGGAAAGCATGTCCAGCAGCTTCTTTCCGCCAAAGTCCGTGCGCACAATGACATACGCGATAACCGATGCCAGCAGCATCCCCAGGGTGGCTGACCCCAGTCCTAGGATCAGCGTGTTCTTCAACATATTCACCATCTTGGAGGTGGCAAAGACTTGCTGATAGTTGGCAAAGGTCCACTTGTCAGGCGAGTACACACCAGAGGCTGGTGAGACCGAGTTCAGCAGTAAAGCGCCAAATGGCAGCGCGAAGGAGATGATGAAGAATAGCGTGCAGAACCCGAATACGACCCACCGGAGTGGGCCAAGCCGGGACGGCTGCGTGCGGAAGCTCTTCCCTGACACCGTGGTGAACCGGCGATTGCCCAACATGCGCGCCTGGATGAGCGCCAGAACAAATGTGAGCACCAGGAGTGACACGGAGAGCGCCATGGCCGGCGGATAGTGCGCGGGGAAGTCATGCAACAGCGTGTAGATCTGTGTTGTGAACACGTAAATCCCGGCCGGTTGGCCAAGGAACAACTCCAGCTCAAATGACTCCATGTATCGAATAAAGCTCAGGATCGTGACGCCAAGGATTGCCGGCATCATGAGTGGCATGGTGACATGAAAGAACGTCTTGAGCCGGTTCGCTCCGGACATCGTGGACGATTCCTCAAGTGTCGCGTCCATGGCACGGAATGCCGGAATCAGGAGGAGCACCTTGATTGAAACGAACTGGATCACGCCGACCCAGATGATGCCCCCGTAGGAGTAGACATTGAAAGGTCCTTGCTCAACGTTAAATGTGCTTTTCCAGAGCTGATTGAGCAGCCCGGCTTTCGGGCTCGCCAACATCGCCCAGGAAATTGTCATGAGCAGAGTTGGCGCCGCGAATGGCGCAATGATCATCAGTTCAACCAGCCTCTTCATGGGCACATCGGTTCGGGTGATGACCCACGCGAAGAAGATGGCCAAGCCCACACTCAGCGCCGTCCGAAGTACGCTCAGCCCAAGGGTGTTGCCGAACGCGCGATAGGTGGCGCCATCAGAATACGCTTCAACCCAGCCGTCCAGACTGGGTTGAGCCGGCGCTCCTGGTGGAACGCCGGCAATGCTTCCCCAGAACAACATGGAGAGCGGGTAGAGAACGAGGAACGCAACAAAGATGGTAAGCGCCCACATGGAGATGTTGGCGGCCGAAGGCCATCGAAATGCACGGGCGGCCTTGGATGACGGGAGAGCAACCGAACTAGCCACGATGACTCCGTTGAGTGAACATCTTCGAGTGAGCAATCATTGAGTCGGAAAGTACTTTTTGACTCGCTCGCCCATCTCAGTCTGTTTGGAGAGCCGATCGGCAAATGTGACGCCTGCCCAGGCACCGGCGGACTCGAGACTGAGCCACTTTTCTTTGGCCGGCACGTCTTTGCGCACGACAACTTCCTGACCGAGCTCGGCCTTGAGTTGTTGGCCTTCTTTCGAAGCTTCCCATTCAATCCAGAGCTTTGCGGCGTTGGAGTGGGGTGCCCCCTTCACAATCACCATGTTCGTGATGGAATAATAGGAGCCCTCTGTCGGGATGATGAACCGGGTCTGCGGTCCCGCCTTCGCCACGTAATTGTTGGTTGTTACTGGGACGCCGAGGCCCTGCTCGCCCCGGGCCACGTCTTCCGCGATCTTGGCCGGATTCGCTTCCATCGCGAGCTCGTTCTTGGCAAATGCAGTAAGGAATTCGTCTGCCTTCTGTCCCTGACTTTCTGTCCAGAACCAGGTCAAGCTCTGGCCGGCGCCAGGTCGACGCGGATCGTACCAGAGGATTTTGCCCCGATACTTCGGGTCGGAAAGCTCCCACCAGGAGGTAGGTAATTGAGATTCTGGGACGACGTTCACATTGGCCATAATGCCGGAAATATTGCCGACCACGTTGGACAAATAACCTTTTTCATCATCATCCGACGGTAACCAGGAATACATGTTGCGCTCGCGGACAATGCTTGGTGCCTGCCACTTCTCCAGAATTCCCTGGTCTCTCATTGCCAGAGCCGGATCGGTTGCACCACGCCAGATATCGGCAACGACCTTGTTCGCGGCCACTTCCGTGCGGATGCGTTCCGCGGATTGCGGTCCCGTTCCATAGACAACGTCGACTTCAATCCCGGGATATTTCTTCTGGAAGGCCGAGATGTATGGGGCCTGCGTTTCCTCGATGAAGGGGCCATAGATGACGACCTTGCCTTCTTTCTTGCCCGCATCAACAATAGCCTGCCATTCGGCATCGGCGTTGCTCGCAGCCGGCTTTGCATCAGCAGCAGGTTTGGCGTCAGCGGCCGGTTTGGCGGCTGTGTCGGACTTGGCCTCGGCGGCCGGTTTTGCGGTGTCTTTGGGCGCTGCTGTGGGCGCAGGTGCAGCGGCAGGTGCACATGCGGATGCGAACATCATCGCAACTGACAGCATCGCGGTAGAAAAAACCCATGGTTGTCTCATGGTCACCTCCAGAGGCGCACAAGCGCGACACTAGGTTAACGCGCTTCTTCGCTGGCGTAAAGGAATTCTTGATCAATGGCAGGGGCATTTCATCGTTACAGTGATGCCGCGCAGGCGACCGCCAGTCGCCCCTACGAGTGGCCGGATCACGTAGGGGCGACTGG
>JBJXFJ010000470.1:0-23360 GCA_046154735.1 Chloroflexota bacterium
CCTGGACGAGGGCCGCGCTGAAGGCGAAGCTCGAGGTCGGGCCGAAGGCGAAGCTCGGGGCCGCGTCGAAGGCGAAGCTCGGGGCCGCGTCGAAGGGCGGGCCAGCGAAGCCCGCGAGTTTCTGCTCTTAATCGCCACCGACAAGCTCGGCCCGCCGGATCCCAACACTCGAGCCGCGCTGGAGCACATCGTGGAGGTGGAGGAGCTGGAGCGGCTGGGCCGGCGCCTGTTGCAGGTGGGAAGCTGGCACGAGTTGCTCAGCAGTCACGAATGACGGCATTCATTCCAACTGACCCACTAGAAACTGGCACGTAGCGCTGCAACCGTCCACATCCAGCGTGTAAGGATTGCCGTTGGATCGTGCAGCGTAAACGTGATACCGGAGGTGAGCGTGGCATATGCCGCCACGTCTTCCAGTACATTCACAACGCCCAAATCGAAGACCGTCAGGGCGGGTCCGCCGGGCGCATTGAGGCTGCCTACATCACGGGCATCGCAGCGTATAAGGAGACTGGCCGCTTCATGCACTAAGGCCAGGGCGCAGCGGCCCTCCCGTTCCATATTCTGAGCGGTGGTGCTGGTGGACCAGATTGCCAGGCGCAGCGCTGACGGTGACAGGGCCACCAGTTCGCCAACGCTCACGAGCGCCTGATAAGGCCAGTCATCAGTCGTGGACGTCAGGCACTGGATGCCGATGCCGAGCTTCTCGTCCAGCCGATCGCCATCAAGAAGTGACAGCAGCGCCGCCGGCAATGCGGGGCCAATTGATCGAGTCATCGGTATCGGCCCCAGGTCAGTAATGATGAATGCAGGCAGGGGCAGCGGGAGATGCTTCCACCTCGGGTGCATTCAGGGTCCGAAGTGCTGCTGGTTGCGGCGGGCTTCCCAATCAGCTCCATCGCCATTATGGTACGCCCCCTGGGGTTCTCACGATAGCTCTGACGAACCGATGATTGATCCCGGATGCATCATTTCCACCGGGTCGCGTTAACTGTGAACGGATCGTAATCCAATCGGGCGTTCTGCGCCTTGCCGTTATTAACCCAAAGGGCTACGCTACGTACACTCGCTGACACTGTTCAGTCGCACTCGCCGGCGAGGCCAATTTCGCGGAGGGCACGATGTACAGTTCGAGCGGCAGTGGTTCTCGCGGGCAGTGGGAAGACTATGTGGAACAGGCGCGAACCAAGCTTCCGGTTCCCCCGCCAGGCATCATGGATGCCTATATCAAGTGGATTCCGTGGATTGCAATCGTCTTTGGTGCACTCGGGTTTCTCTTCACCGTGGTCTTCGGTTTATTAGGCACCGTTTTGAGCCCATTCCTGGTCCTGGCCGGGGCTGAAGGACTGCGGGCGGGCATGAGCGGACTCTTCGCCATTGTCCTTGGCGGTATCGGAAGCGCACTCAGCTTTGTGGGCGGCTTGAAGATGAAAGCGATGAGCGCCACTGGTTGGTGGATCTACGGGCTGGGTCTCGTCATTGGGTTGCTGAACGACCTGGTCTCATTCTCCATGCTTGGGCTGGTGATCACCCTGGCCATCGCCTGGATTCACGTGCACGTCCGGCCACGGTACACCTAGGACGGACGGAGGACGGAGGACGGAAACGAGGATCCGGCCTCGTCCGTCGTCCGTCCTCCGTCTGTCATCCGTCCAGCCGCCACTCCTGTAGTGTCACGTAGACGTTGCCGCGAAGCTCCAGTAGGGCAACGCGGTCAACGTTCCACGGGGCGTTCACCGTGAGACTTCCGACAAGCTCCCGCACGCTGGCAAGATCGCGGCGCGCGCCATAGCGTATACAGGTCACGTGCCAGGTCCATGGGCGATTCCCCTCCAGGGTCAGATACGTCGCATCGTAGAGACGGTCACGCGCCGCATCCAGATCAGCCGTATCAAGCACCTCGATGAAGAAGGTGCGATCACGGTTATCGAATTCCCGGACACCGCCAAGCTGGACTCGTATAGGTGTATGAAACGCGTGTCGTACCTGCGCGTCCAGCTCCGCGGACAACTCAGGCGCCCAATAACACAAGGTCGTGTGCGGCGGGAGGCGTCGCGCTTGCTCCGGATCATGTTGCTTCCGCCAGGCCTGGATCTGATCACCCACCGAGCCGGTAACCACGGCTACGAGCACGCGTCGCCCGGGAGGCGATGCATCCGCCGGTGGAAACCTTGATTCAGTCATGTTCTCTCAGCTCTCCCTCATGCACACAGGATATCCGGCTTCCGTGACGGAGTCGGCACGGTCGACGGTGTCGACTTTCAAGCTACTGACTGCCGCCGGTGCGCTGGCCGTGTTGGAGCACTCAGGGTGCATGGCACGCCTCAGATGAGCAACGTGGTGGCGACGCCATAATGGTCACTTGGGAAGACACCGCTCGGCGCGTGCGGCTGGTTCAGCACAATCGAAGATGATCGAAAGACGGGGTGTTGTGAGGCACTGGGAGCCAGCGAGAGCATGAAATCAATGCAGCGATCCGCCTGCCTCGGACCATGCCAACTATTGTGCCGAGCCACCGTATCACGCGGAAGGGGGCCATTTCCTGCCCCATACGCGTCCAGGACGTGCCAGCCCATCTCGCCGTGCAGCAGGGGGCGGAGTTCGGAGCTCTCGAGCGTCGCGTTCAAATCGCCCAGGAGAAGCCGAGCGCTGTAGTCACCCTGCAAACTTGCGTGACGTAGCACGGTTTCAAGTTGCTGGGCGCGCATGCTCCCGCTTTCAGGAAGATGACACAGGTGGGCATTGATCAGCGCCAGCCGCCGAGATCCCTGCACCAGCACGGCCACCTGGGCCACGCGATCGCCGTCATTTGGGTCCACCGGCAGCTTCACGGTCGTCACCCGCTCGAATGGCCGCCGGCTGAGGAAAGCCATACCTGAATCGCTGAGCAGTTCGCGACCCTCCAGCCAGCGCCGCTTTCGACGCGCCGGCGCAAACGACACATGCATCTGCAATGCCTTCGCGAGATAATCGGCCGTGGCGATACCGCCATCCACGCTAGCAAATGACTCCTGCAGCGCAATAACGTCTGCCCGAAGCAGCTGAAGTTGGCAAGCCAGAGCCTCGCGCCTCGGAAAGTACGGCCCATCGCACTTGCCGGTGTTGATGGTGATCAGGCGCAGCTCGCGTGACAGAACCTTTTCCTCATCAAAGCTGAGTGACCGTCATCGATACCTCTCGAGAAAGATATCCAGATTGGAGAGGTCATGGAAGCGCGTCTCCAGCTCCTCGCGTGACCAGTGCCACCAGGCTATCTCCAGCAACCGTTCCGCAACCTCGCGGGGAAACCGATTTCGGATCGGCCTGGCCGGCACGCCAACGACCACGCTATACGGCGCCACGTCCTTGGTGACCACCGCGCCCGCGCCAATCACTGCACCGGTCCCCACGGTGACGCCGGGCATCACCGTGGCTGAATGACCGATCCACACGTCATGCCCAATGGTGACGCGTTGCTCTCGCCGCCAATCGAAGAACGTTTTCTCGTCCTCCGCTCCAAATCCGTAAGCCACGCGCCGATATGTTGCGTGATGCTGGGTGACTCGCCACATCGGGTGATTGGGCGGGTTGAGCCGAACATGGGAGGCAATGGAGCAGAACTTGCCCACATCCGTGTACAGGATCGCCACGTCACCAGCGGTATAACTGTAATCACCAAACGTGGACTCAGTGATGGTGGTGCGTGGACCCAGCCATGTCCAGCCACCTACCTCGCTCTGGGTCACTCTCGACGTGGGATCAATTGTGGGCTCAGGTCCAAGCTGATTCATGCGTGTATCAGGCGACGAACGCACCCACGGGTGCGGAGACCCGGGCAAATCGATACACCGGTTGGCCGCGACGAAACGTTGCTTCTACCTGCGGAATACCCGACGGCCAGCGACGTACCAGGTTGAGATCGGCCAGCGTGCCCGGGCGGATCACACCGCGATCGTCCATCCCCAGCGCACGCGCTGGATTGCCGGTCACCGCTCGGATCGCCGTGGGCAGGTCCAACACGCCGTCATCCACCAGGCGGAAGGCCGAAGGCAGGAGCGAGGGCGCATGGTAGTCCGCGCAGATGATATCGGCAAGTCCCGCGGCGAACATCGCTTGCGCGTCCAGATTGCCTGACTGCGATCCGCCACGCACGATATTGGGTGCGCCTACGACAATGGCCATACCTAGCTCCCGCGCGCGCCGCGCGGCTTCCATGGTCACTGGGAACTCGGCGATCCGCGCTCCCAGTGCGTACATCAGATTCACTTTCTCTACGGCGTCATCATCATGCGAAGCAATGATGATCCCCTTATCGCGCGCGGCGGTGGCGATACGCTGGTACACCTGCCCCAATTCATCGGTCTCAGCGGACCGATCCGCAATGAGGCTCTGGATCTCGTCCAGGTTGGGCTCAGCATAGCCACCCGTGGCAGCGTATGCATACTGGAGCTCGAGATACTTCTCGAGATCGCGAAACTGGCCCTGGCCGGGCGTATGGTCATTGATTGAAAGATAGCCCACGCTTAATCGGTCGATGGACGCGAACACTTCATCCAGGTAGTCCGGAGACCACACGTCAATTCGATGCAACACATGGTGTTGCACCGCTCCGCCCCCGGCAGCCTGTTGCTGAGCGATGTAGCGCGCACGCTGAGCCGCCTGGTTCACTGTCCGGTTGGACTTCTTCTGGTCGAGAAATGAGATCGCGTGAAACTCCGTGGTGACACCCGCGCCCACTAAGCGCCGCTCAGCCGTGGGAAACGCCAGGTCCAATGGCAGCTCCGCGTGCGGCCGCGGGCGTACTTCAATCTCGAGACCGTCATTGTGCAAATCAACAAGTCCGGGAATCAGATAGGCCCCGTGAGCATCGAACTCGTCCATGAGTGCGCCACAGCGAAAGGCAGAAGAATCCCTGACCTCGGCAATGCGCCCCTCACTCACAATGACCGCACCGCCATCGAGGATTTGGTCATCGAGCACGACCATCGCGTTGACTATCGCAAGATCTGTCATCTGTGCAGGCTCCCCATTAAATCCGCGGCCCAAGCTCCTGAGTGACCTGGAACCGTGGCAAGTCGATCTCGCCAATCTGACCCTGTGCGCGGACGCGGCCGTGCTCCAGATAGACCACTCGATTAGCCAATCGTTCCACCACCGCTGGATCGTGAAAAATCCCCAATAGCGTCATTCCCCGACTCCGCGCATCATGGAGTGCCTCAATCACCCGCTCTGTATTGGCAGCATCCAGCGCGGAGGTTGGCTCATCCGCCAGAAGCAGGCGTGGCTCGCTCACGAGAGCTCGAGCCACGTTGACACGTTGTTGCTCACCACCGCTAAAGAGCGAAGGGTAAGACTCCCAGAGTGACTCGGCAATGTCCAGGCGACGCAGTAGCGCCGCGGCGCGCTCACGCGCTTCGTCCGGTGACACGCCACGGCGTAGTAGCGGTAACGCCACCACATTAAGCGTGGACACCCGTGGCTCCACTTTCAAAAACTGTGAAACAAAGCCAATCTCCGCTCGCCGCAACGCAATGACCGCTCGATCCGATGCTTGCACCAGATCGATCACTTCCCCAGTGGCGCGCCGGTAGAGTATCTCGCCACCATCAAGGAGGTAGGTGCGGTGGACCGCCTTAACCACGGTGGATTTCCCTGCGCCACTAGCACCCACCAGCGCCACGAGCTCCCCGGCCTGAATATCAAAGCTGAGATCGACGATGGGCCGAACTTGCTTGCCACCCAGAATGTGAAGAGTGATCGTTTTCGTACAACCGCGCAGGCTCAGAATTGGAAGGTTACTCATGCGTCATCACTTTTCTCTCATCCCCCGCTACGCCGCCGAGCTGACGAGCAATTGCGTATAGGGGTGCTGTGGGTCCTCTAGCACCTGATCCGTCACACCGGCTTCCACCACGTGCCCGTCCTTCATCACCAACGTCCGATCGGCAAGGAGTCGGATCACGGTTAAGTCGTGGGAAACTGCAATCAAGCTGACGCCGGATTGACGCTGAATGTCCCGAATGAGGTCCAGCACGCCCGCCTGCACGGAGACATCCAGCCCGGTAGTCGGCTCATCCAGCAGCACCAGGGTAGGGTTGTTGGCCAGCGCTTTGGCAATCTGCACGCGCTGCTGCATCCCGCCTGAGAAGTACGCGGGGAAATGGTCCATGCGCTCCAGCGGGACCTCGGTCCGTTCCAGATAGCCGGCGGCCGTGGCGCGGATGCGCGTTACGTTGCGCCAGTCCACGGCTAAGAGGCGCTCAGCAATGTTTCCACCTGCCGTGATTCGCAGATTCAAGCCCTGGCGGGGATTCTGATACACCATGCCCAGATGCCGGCTGCGCAGCTCTCGTCGCTCGCGCATGTCCGCATCCCAGATGTTCTTCTCCGCATTGTGAAATGCGTTCAAGCGCGCATCGCCGTTCTCTGGCACTACATCTTGAAAGATGCATTGCAGTACGGTGGACTTGCCTGATCCGCTTTCACCGACAATACCCAGGACCTCACCCGGATACACGTCAAACGACACATCGTCGCACGCCACGATGGAGCCGTAACGCTTGCTCAGCCCGCGTACGCTGAGTACAGGCATTTCTACCATTGCGTCACTTCCTGTCCGGCGCGCAGCTTCTCGCAGTAGGCCGTGTCATTGCACCGATAGCTCACCGAACCATCAGCCTCCACAATTTCATCCAGGAAAGCCGGTTGTGGAGCCTGGTGTCCATAGCTGCACACCTTGCCGGAGAAGTCCTCGGTCACAAAGGCATAGTCTTCGAACTCAAGCGGCTGCACATCCGTATATGGAGGAATGGCATAGATGCGCTTCTCGCGGCCCGCGCCAAAGAGGTACAGGGCATCCGCCTGGTGAAGCCTGGGGATATCCCAGCGCGGAATTGGCGTCGGCGCCATGATGTAACGGCGGTTCACCATCACCGGATAATCGGAGGACCCTTTGAGCTCGCCGCGAGTAACAATGCCCTCATAGATTGAAACCCACATGCGGGAATAGTCGCTCTCGGCGTGCATGCGCCGTGCCACGGTGGTGCTTGGCTCCACGGCTCGCAATGGTTCCGGGGTGGGAACCTGCAACACCAGGATCTGTCCCGCGGTGAGCCGTTCCTCCGGCACGCGGTGTCGGGTCTGAATAATCGTTGCTTCGCGAGTATCAAAGGTGGTGAGAAGTCCCGTTGTCCGCTCCATCAAGCGACGCAGATTGGCCGCGTTCACGCTGGCATCATCACCCTGGTCAATGACCTTGAGCACATCGCCTGGGCCCAGGAGTGCGAGGGTAATCTGGAGCCCACCGGTGCCCCAGCCCCGAGAGATAGGCAGCTCGCGTGAGCCAAAGGCCACCTGGTAACCCGGTATTGCCACGGCTTTGAGGAGCGTTCTTCGAATTTCGCGCTTGGATACAGCATCCAGAAAGGCATAAGAATAGCCGTCCGCAGCCTCTCCGTGCGCATCCGTCAGCTCAGCGATACTAGGCACGACTAGCCTCCATGAGCTCCTGCAACCGACGCGCCCGTTGCAGGCCGGCTTGGAACGTGACGTAGTGCGGTAATTTCAGATGCTCCACGAATCCAGACGATTCAATGGGATCGATGTGACTAATGACGAACTCCTGGTTCTCCACGGGCTTGGTGGAATCCTCGGACGCCAGCCGCAGCGAGGCGTCAATAATGGCCATGGAGATGGCTTTACGCTCGTCTCGGCCGGGCACCAGGCCGTATCCCATCTCATATTCCGACTGCTGATCATCCTGGAGCGAGGCGCGGCCGCCCGAGACATACTGAACTTCCGTGACGGTGATGTGGCCGATGACGGCTGGCCGGCCCGTAATTGGATGAAAGATGCGCAAGGGCAGCTCGCCGGCGCGCAGCTCAGCCAGCGCCCCATGCCCGGCGCCTCCCCAACCACGCATGGATGAGTAGGCCAGGGCCAGCATGCCCCCGGCCTCACCGCGCGCCAGAGCTTGCAGGTGTCCGGAGCGCGGCATCGGGAATCGCATAGGCATGCGCGTGATATCGAATGGTTCCGCTTCCGCCACCGTGGCTGGAGGCTCGGCCATCAACCCCTGGGCGCGCAGCACATCAACCACGGGCGTCATCGCTTCGGGCGCATCCGACTCAGCGACGTCATCTGAGGTTTCGACGGTTTCAAGGCCCCGCGGTGAGCGAATCTCCAGCAATCGCTGGCTGTAATCACGCGTCTCACCGAGAATTTGACCACCGGGGATGTCACGAAACACGGATGAGATGCGTCGCCGCACCACAATGTCTCGGCTCGTCACGGATGCCGAATAACCGAGGCGCGGCAGCGTGGAGCGATACGCTCTGAGCAGGAAGGCGGCTTCAATGACGTCGCCATCCGCCTGCTGAAGCGAGAGCGCGGCCAGCTCCGCGTCCATGACGCCACCCTCAGCCATAACTTTATCCACGGCCAGCGCAAGCTGTTCGGTGATCTGATCGGTCGTCAGCGGGTGTTCCACTCGCAATCGACGTTCGGACGCCAGGCGCTCCGCGGCCTCAATGGCGTTGACGCTAGCTCGAACCGCTACATAGCCCATGCCTTACACTCCGAACGAAACGATCCGCGTGTACCGCGGAAGACAGGTGAGAAAGCCGCCCGGCGCGATGAGGATCGCATCGATACCGATGGGCGCACCGGCATTGCGCGCAACGAGCTGATCGCGCAGGTCCGAGTTGAACCCAGTGACCCAGACATCGGTGCTGTCACGAATGCCGGGTCCTGAGAGAGTCAAGCACTCGCCAGCGCTGTGCGTTGCTGAAATCTCATCCACGAGCACAATGACTGTCCCTGAGCGCTCAGGGTATTCAAACGTGCCCAGCTTGGCTTCCTCGATAGCGACGGAGATTCCGCTGGCCCAGGCCAGAATGTAGTCCGCTCGATCCACACTCACGGATCGACTCCCGGTGGATCGTAATAGCGCGCTGACCACGGTGGGCTCAGTGGGCGTCACCGCAAAGCTGACCTCGTGATCAAGCACGCATTCCAGAAGAGCAATCGCGGCGCCAAAGCGGCCGTCGCCTGGCTGGCTGCCAATGCTGCCCACCAGGCCGGGCCTGGCCATGCAGTTGAGCAGTGTGCGGAAGACGCGCTGTTCGCGCGCCGCCCGCATGCTCAAGGTGGGAGCGGTCACGGCGCCATCTCCTCAAATTCAACACGCGTACTTTGAACGCGCTGCCAGGAAGCCGCTTGCCGCTCCTCCTCAGACGCCAGCGCGGAGTGCAGCAGCTCAAGAATGCGCCCACTACTGGAATGCCCCGTGGAAATGGCCACGTCCAGTACTGCGCCTGCGAGCGCCTTTTCCGGCGCCCGCCCCATGACCATGGCATAGCCCCGCTCACCGCGGGCCATGACCTCGGCCTCGGAGACGGTCACTTCAGTGAGATAAAAGGGCAGACGTTCTGAGGGCTCCTCCGCGCTGACCACCAGCAAGCCCACGCTCGGTCCGCGCGTGACGGTCACCTCGAGATCGGCCAATACTTCGTCAGCCAGGGCCGCAATCAAGTCGTCATCGGCAAGTGAGATGGCTTCAACTCGTTGCTCGCGCTCCATCTACTCCACCGACCGCAGGTCAAGATTGAGCTGCTTGGCAATGTCACGCAGCGGGTTATAAGCGGCGTCCAGGTTGGCCAGCCCGCGCTCTTTTGACGGATCCAGATACCACCGCTTGGACTGCTCAATAAGCTCTGGCTCATCCTTCATCGAGAGCAAGACATCACGGATCGCGTTCTTGAACGACGCGGGAAAGTCGCCGCGGACGGCAAACGGCGTATTGGGAATTGGGTCCGAGAAGGCCAGCATTCCGATCTTGCCATTGGGGCAGCTATCAAAGAGCGCTTGAATGTCCTTGGCTGCACGATCCTTGCCAACCTCGCCATCCGGGAAGCCACAGAACTCAATCTGATTGCTCTGGGCCAGGTTATAGAGCGTTGCTTCAGTTGAGGCAGCGGCATCCGACTTGCCGTTCCAGAGCGCGATCACCGAAGTGGGATGGCTGCCCGCGAACACGGTGCGCATGTCGGTGTCCGGATTGATCCCGCGATTGAGGAAGAAGGTCTTGGGCACGAGATGGCCCGATGTTGAAGCCGGGTCGACAAAATTGAAACTCTTACCCTTCAAGTCTTCAATCTTGTTGATGTCATTACCCTTCTTCACTGAAATCACGCTGTAATAGGAGTCCTTGATCGTTGGATCGAACTTTGCTGGGTTGGCGCGTGTGGTCACGCCAATGGCCAATGCCTCGGCGTTGGCTTCCTGGACGGCCAGTAGATAGGCAAAGGGGCCAACTTGCATGGCGTCCACTCGCTTGGCGCGCATGGCTTCAATCACCGCGCTGTAACTGGTGCCGGTGAAATACGTCACAGGCAAATTGAGCTTCTGCGAAAGCCACTCAGCCCACGGCTTGTTGCTCTCGATGATGGCTTCCGCGTCATCTGAGCCAAAGAAGCCAAGTCGGAGCTCCGTGGGCCAACCTGCTCGATCCCCGGTGCTATTGGCAGGATTGGTAGTTCCCACGGTTGTGCCTGAACCGGTGCATGCAGCCAGAAAGGCGGAGAGGCCCAGGGCCGCCGCGGCCTGGGCCATGCCCCTCAATCGATTCCGAGTCATCATCAGTCTCCTCCTGTCAGTCAGCGTTGCGGGTGAGCCACGACCCGCCGATGGTTCTCCAGGCCCCGTGCGCGATTAAAGAATTCGACGCCGGAGCGCATCGCTCACGCGGTCGATGATCGTGACCGTCACAATGATGGCGATGAGAGCACCGAGCAGTTTCTGGTACTGAAACAGGGCCATATACTTGGCCAGGACAAAGCCCACGCCCCCGGCGCCAACGATCCCAAGCACGGTGGCCGAACGGATGTTTGTCTCAAACAGGAGCAGCGCGTACGAGGCGACAAGTGGCAGCGCTTGCGGAATGACGCCGTAGATAAATGTCTGGATACGGCTGGCGCCCGTGGCCGACACGGCCAGCACCTGCTGCGGATTGACCGACTCAATGGCCTCCGCGTAAAGCTTTCCCATGAATCCGATAGCGCCAATCATGATGGCCATGACACCACCGAAGGGGCCAAGACCCACCGCGGCCACGAAGATCAGCGCAAAGATCAGGTTGGGCACGGCCCGGTTGGCGTTCAAGACGAACCGCGTGGCGCCGTACACCCACGGGTGCGGTGAGGTATTTCGAGCGGCTAGAAGGCCAAAGGGAAATGCCAGAATCACGGCGCCAGTGGTACCAATGAGCGCCATCTGAATCGTCTCCAGAATGGCAAACAGAATTTCTGGAGCCATGACGGACATACCGCTTAGGCCCAGCTCAGGAATCACAAACCCGGGGGCTACGGTGATGGTCGGAGTTTGCAGTGCCAGGGGTTTGAGATCCCACTGCGGAGGCGTGAGCCGGCGGAAGAAATCGAGCATGTTGGGCACGCCCTTGGCCAGCTCCACCGGACTCGCCTTTGTTCCCACCATACCCCAGACATAGAACAGGGCGATGGCGACCATGCCAACGATTCCACTGGTGGTGAGACGGGGCCAGGGCCGCAGGAGCCGGTCCCGCAACTCGGCATCCTGCGCCCGGGTCCCGAGAGAGGATGTGATTGTCGTCATCGAGCTAAAGATGTCCGGCCGTCAGAAGACGACGGCCGGAGGACGATGGAAGCTGGATCCTCGCTTCTCGTCTTCCGTCATCGGTTCTCATGCGGTTGCTGCCAGGACGGGCTCGTGCCATTCCCGCTGCACATTAGAGGCCGGCTGGCCATCTCGGTAGACGCGATCAAGCACCGCCTCGGTAAGCCCAGTTGGGGGGCCGTCGTAGACGATCGCACCACGAGCCACGGCCACAATGCGATCCGTAAATGCCCGCGCCAGGTCCACCGCGTGGATGGCAATGACCGTGGGCACGCCTTCTTCGCGAGCACACGCGGAGAGCAGGCTCATAACCTGCCAGGCCAGTTCTGGATCAAGACTGGCCACCGGCTCATCCGCCAGGATCACACGCGGCTCCTGGGCCAGAGCACGGGCAATTGAAACGCGCTGCTTCTCACCACCGGAGAGGCGATCCGCGCGCTGCTCGCCGCGATGCAATAATGACACGCGCTCCAGACTGCGCACGGCCACCGCCCGCTCGGTGCGATTGAAGTACCGCAGTAAGCTCCCGAGACTGCGCGCATGGCCCAGGCGACCGCACAGCACATTCTCCATGGCCGTCAGGCGCTCAACGACGTTGAACTCCTGCCAGATGAAGCCGATGCGCCGCTTGACCACACACAGGTCGGCGTCACTGAGCGCGGTAATGTTCTCACCATCAAGCAGCACCCGCCCGGCAGTTGGCCGCTGAATGCCGTTGATGCACCGCAGCAGCGTGGACTTGCCAGACCCGGAGCGGCCGATGAGACCCAGGATCTCACCATCACCCACGGTGAAACTGGCTGAACGGATTGCCTCGAATCCGTTTGGGTACACCATCTTCAGGTCGTGGATCTCGAGCATTCGGGTCCCAGGGCACAACGTGGGCAGATAGAGCGATCTGCTCCCGTGGCTATCCTAAGCCCCGGCCATAACGACCCCGTTACGATTTGATCAATCGGCCCTGATCATCACATCAACAGTACATGACGGCACTCGGTAACCGGTGGTGCATGCGAGTGCTGAGTGCTGAGTGCTGAGTGCTGAGAGGCGAGTGCCCCGGCTGCCGGACTCGGTGTCTAGCCACTCAGCACTCGTTCACGACTGCGCGGTGCGTTCCAGAATGTACAGGCCGCCGTGATAGCGGTCGGTCACATAGATAAGTCCGTCTGGCCCCACGAGGATGTCATTGAAGGCTGGGGCTTGCTGGCCGGGTGGAGTCTCAGGCACGTAAAAGGCGATCTCCCTCGGTTCCAATGGATTGGCGATGTCCACCACGCGCACGCCAGCATTGAAATAGGTGAGATAGATGGTATTGGGATCCTGGAGTGTGCCCGGGCGGCCTTCATGAATATTGTGTGGACCAAACCGTCCGCCCCGCGTTGCAAAATCGCCCTCTGGAACGGGAAACTTCGCCACAACCTTTGGGTCACGCTCATCAGCAATATCCACCACCCAGACTTGCTTCTGGACTTCCTTACCGGGGTCACGCGTGGATTCGTCGGTAACAATCAGGTAGTCCTTCCCGGGAATTGGCAACGCCGTATGCGTGCAGCCACTGACCTCCGCGCCAAAGTCCAGATGGCTCACCAATGTTGGTGCTGTAATATCGGCCACATCCAGGATGATCAGGCCGGAATCCCACCAGCCAACATAGGCGCGATCACCGCGAAAGATGGCATGGTGCATGGCACTGCGTCGCCCCTGGGGCCAAGTACGCTCCTCACCCGCGGACTCATGCATGCCAGGCATCCACCAGCGCCCCACCTCTTTTGGATGTGACGGATCGGATAGTTCCGCCGCGATAAAGAACTGGTCCGTATACCCCTCATCACTCCCGCTCATCGTGACGTACGGCTCATGCCAGTACGTCATGCGATGAACGCCCTTGCCGGGCGTGTTGAAAAAGCCGACTTCGCGCGGCCGGTCCGCCTTGGAGACATCAAAGAGGCGTAGTCCGTGTGCCCACTCCGGCGCCTCACGTTCCTCTGGATTGCGCTCGTTATTCACCACCAGAAGGTCGCCAACGATCTGGACCTTGTGTGAGTGCGTGCCCGGCGGGGTGAGGATCTCGTTCACCACGCGCGGCGCAGTGGGATCGGACACGTCCACAATGGACGTGCCCACGCGGCTATCGCCCATGTGGCCGACGAACGCAAAGCCGTCCTTCAGATTAATGTGCATCCCGTCGCCGTGACCATTCATATCGGTATGGCCCACAAGGCGCATGTTCCAGGTCTCTTCTCCGCCTCGTGTCTCGGTTGATGTGGTCTGCATCTCCGCCTCCCAGCGCACGGAAGTCTGAGTTCATCGTACGCCCGGGGCTGAAACGGAACAACGATTCCGGAATGAGCAACTGCTCGGTCAAGCGTGGATTGTTGGGTGGAGGCCACCGGTGGTGTCGAGCATCTTGCCCGACAGTAGGGTGCGTTTCTGCTCGTCGCCGCGCGGTCGGTTCTTCACTGTCGGGCAAGATGCCCGACACCACCGGTGGCGGGAGGACCCCACAGACCAAGTTGGATGGGACACTACAGATCTTGAAACTGGCCCAACAGGTGATACTCTTGTGCAAGCGAGATTCGTCGATCGATTCGTCCCCTCCAGCGGAGCTGGTGCCACGGCCATCCCACTGTCTGCACTGAGAGTCTCTGTCCGGGCCCTGGCGCAATCGCGCCCGTTGGTGATATGACCGACAATCTCACGACGCAATTCTCGGAACCTGGAGCAAGCACTATGACGGATGACAACTGGCAGGATAACCCGTATTTCCAGATCAACACCTATTTGAACTGGGTCCAGAACGAGGGCGTGCCGGTCGTGGATGCTTACGCCGTGGACTGCCTTACCCAGCCGCTGGAGCCCTCACCCCGCGTGGGCGGCCTGGGCGCTTACATCCACCTTGCGGGCCGCGGAGACGGGTTCTCGTGCTACCTCGCCGAGATTCCCGCCAGCAGCTCGCTCAAGCCGGAAAAGCACCTGTTCGACAAGATCATCTACATCGTGAGCGGCCGCGGCGCGACCACCGTTGAAGGTCCTGACGGGCGTAAGCACAATTTCGAGTGGGGTCCCGGCAGCCTGTTTGCCATTCCCATCAACAGCACCCATCAGCACCACAATGGCTCAGGCTCGGAACCAGCTCGCCTGGCCTGGGTGGGCAATCTGCCGCTCATCATGAACCTCTTCCATAACCCAGACTTCATCTGGAACGACCAGTACGTGTTCCAGGATCGCGTGGGCGATGACCGCTACTTCCGAGGCGAGGGCGAATTCCGCAGCGTCAAGCCGGGTCGCCACCAGTGGGAGACCAACTTTGTCGCCGACCTCACCTCGTTCGAGCTCCCCGAGTGGGCGGCGCGCGGCGCGGGAGGGCGGAATGTGCAATTCACCCTGGCCGACAGTGGCATGCACGCGCACATTTCCGAGTTCGGAGTTGGAACATACAAGAAGGCGCACCGCCACGATGCCGGCGCACACATCTTTTGCGTTACCGGGCATGGCTACAGCCTGCTCTGGACGGACGGCGAGGACCCGGTGAACACGGTCCGAGTGGACTGGAAGCCCGGCACGCTGTACGCGCCGCCCGACGGCCCCACCTTCCACCAGCATTTCAACACCGCGTCCACCTATTCGCGCTACCTCGCGCTCGGCAGTCCGAACACGCTTGGCGCCCGTTACTTCATCTCAACCGCCGGCAAGAAGAACTACGAGAACATGGACAAGAGCGTGAAGGACGGCGGCATGCAAATGGAGTACGAGGACGAAGACCGGAAGATCCTGGAGCTTTACGAGCGTGAATGCACAAAGAATGGCGTCCAGTCACGCATGCACGAGTTCATGCCCTGGCGGGCAGCCACCGCCAACGTCTGAATAAGGCGCCCGGGGCGCGGCCGCCTAGAGAGCCGAGCCCCGGTCCTCGGCCGGTATGCAGCAAGGCCCGGAGAGCCGATCTCCGAACCCCAAACTGTTTGAATGACGCTTGTTCGACCTTCTGTCGCCATCAGCGGCTCGGCGTCAGCGGCGCGCTCCGACTGGAACCTGAGGGCTTCGCTCACCACATCCACGCGGCCGACATCACCGGGCTGGTAGGTACCGGAGCTGACCTGGCGCCGGATAAGGCGGCTCGAAAGGCGGGCGGCAACGCCGTCCGTTCGTCGTGGGTCTATCGCTCAGGCGATGGATTCTGCCTATGATGCGGGGAGCAAGCCAACCATGGCAGCCAACGATACATTGCCGCCCAGACCGCTATTAGCGGACTGTCTCACACTAATTCCAGATGTGTCCGTCTACGGACGGATCGCCACCTTCAGGACCCCGTCGCGGCGTTCACCGAATATTTCATACCCATCCGCAATGTCTTCAAGTGCGAGCTCATGGGTGAGTAGTGGCGTCGGGTCAAATTGACCTGACTGGACGAGGCTCAACAATCGCCGCATTCGCTCTTTCCCACCGGGGCAGAGGGTCGACACAATTCGATAGTCTCCGAGTCGAACGGCGCCTGATTCCGCTCCGGAAAATCCCGTGGAGGCAATGTCCGCCAGGAGCACGGCCTGCTCATTGGTGACGTTATCGGGAATCCTTGCGAGATTGGCCTGTGCAATGGGAACCCGCATGTATTCGGCTTGTGCGCCATTCAGCGTGTTCCCGAGGTGGCAGCCGCCAATAGCCTCACACCCCGCGCCATGGGCACACACCGTAATCACGCGCGTGACCGGGCTCGAATGACGGGCATTGGCGAAGGTAGATCCCCCCGGTTATCCTGCCGCCGCGCACGCATGAATCTCCGTGATGCGCTTCGAGAGCCGTGCGCAGTCGTGGATGTCTTCATGAGTCATCTTCAGCCGCGCGCACGTTTCCGGCAACGGTCGGTCCTCCGCGGACGAGGCGCCACCTGGCGTGAATGGATGCATCACGGGAGCGCGATTTTCGATCAATGAGCTCGCGGCACTATCTGACCACCTCAATGGAAACCTTGGGAAGGAGCATCTGAACGTCCGCTGCTGTTCCGAGCGCCGTGCCTATCGTCATGGCCGTTGCCGCGCCGGCGGCCGACCCAAGTCGGAGCCCTTCGGCAATGTCATCGCCCCGTGCGAGAGCTATCGCTAACCCTGCTACCAGCGAGTCGCCGGACCCGACCGTGCTCTGGCGCTCAATCTGTGGGGGTCGAACGTGCCAAACGCGCTCACCCTGGGCGCAGATAAGTCCCCGCGCTCCCATGGAAATCACGACCGTGCCGATGCCTCGTGCTAAGAGCGCGCGAGCCCCATCAATGATCGCGTCCGTGTCAGGCAAAGGGCGACCGAGGAGCCGTTGGGCCTCCTCAATGTTCGGTTTGATGAGCGAAGGAATTGCGGCGACGCCCTGTCGAAGGGCTTCAGCGTCGGTATCCAGGATCGTCGTTACGCCGAAAGAACGCGCAAGGTGAATGAAGCCAGCGTGCGTCTCATCAGGGATCCCAACGGGAAGACTCCCGGCGATCACCATGACCCGGGTCGAGGGCATCCAGAATCGCAGAACGCTTTTCAGGTCATCGAGATACTCCGCGGGGACGGCTGGGCCCGGTCCGTAGAAGCTCGTGGCTGTGTCTGTGGCAGCGTCGACGACGGTGACATTGAGGCGGGTCTGCCCGGGAACTTGAATGAAGTAATGTTGCACGCGCTCGGCATCTAAGGCTTTTTGAGCAATTCGGCCAATCTCACCGGCTAGGAATCCGAAAGCGACTGTTGGCCATCCAAGTCGGTGCACCATGCGAGAGACATTAATGCCCTTTCCCGCAGGGTCTAGCTGCGACGCACCGAAGCGGTTGACTTCGCCAAGCTGCAGGGTGTCGACGAAGAGTGTTTGGTCGACGGCGGGGTTCGTTGTAACAGTCAAGATCACGACAATTCGCCTTGAGAATCGCGCCGGTGCGAGACGCACTGCGTTCTCGCGCCTTCCTGATGCTGGTCATTGGCGCGAAGGATCATGGCCTCATCTCAGCCGTCGAGAGGTTGCAGATGGTTGCCGACGAGTAGCCCTGACGAAGACGCTTCATCACAAGTTCTGTTGCCCACCGTTGAGCGCCCGCTGCCGAGTCGTGGTGGGGTCCGCACGACTCGAAGTTGGGTCGTCCTGCAGTAAGCGAAAACCTGGGCGCCGCGCGATGTTGACGGGAGCTCTCGATGGCTTGTGTCGTCCATCAGTGGTAACGAAGCTGATCACGAACCTCGCGGTGCACGAAGATTGGGATAAACGTCCTGATTCGCGCTGTGTCGAATCGGTGAAATGACGCTTGGGTGCGGTTCATGATTTCCGTTAGAGATACCCGATCACCGAACTCCTCAAAGAGTCGCCCTTCGATAGTGTGCAAAGCAGCCTGAGATTCCTGGTCCTGCATAGTGATGGTGGACCCTTCTTCGGTCCAATCGTCGTCAACCGATTGCCGTGTGTTCGCGAGGTCCTCTTGCACGCGCCATGCCGAGATATCGAAGTTTACGAGTCAGCCTTCGATTGTCGGGGTTCAGTGGCCGCGAATTTGACCCTATTTCCGCCCTCGCCTAGAATCTGATGAACCAGCCCCGTTGGTCGCGCCATATCGGTGTTCCACTCGTCGCGACGCTTGGTGGAACGCAGGCCCAGGCGAGGTCGCGTGCTCGTTCCGAATGACGGAACTGTTCAGGATGCTGGTAGTACCGTCGGACCGTACGAAACAGCCACGCGTGGTGCTCCATGGATAGATCCTCCAGAACCTGCTCGCGGCGGGCATGCCACGGTCGTGGTTGGAGACATTTCGGCAGCACGCGGCGCTTGATGTCCCGGTAAAGGCTCAGCGCCGGGGCGAGCGCCAAAGCCAGCAGAACATGGCGATTCAACATCAACCTTGAGATCCTTTGAAGCTCTGCTGCTACTAGCCAACCTGCTGATATTCGTCGCACTGACAGCTTTGGGGCCCCGCGCTATGCGCTGGATGCCTTGCGCTGCGCTTGTCGTGCTGCTTCTCGCCGTCATGCAGGTGCTGGTTGAGGGGGCACGCTGGCAGATGATTCCCGCGTACCTATTCACCGGTGTGCTCTGCCTGGTCCCGCTGCTGAACAGCATCGCCCCGGTGGGCCAGTCAACTGCGCGGAAGTGGACCCATCAGATTGCTTTCGGTTTGGCTGTCAGCCTGGGAGGGCTCGGGCTGGTGGTCTCCATCGCTCTGCCGATCAGCCTCCCTGTGTTTCACTTGCCGCATCCCAGCGGGGGGCACGAGATAGGCACGCTGACCTACCACTGGATCGATACCAATCGTCCGGAAATCTTCAGTACTGATCCGAATGCCAGACGTGAGCTGATGGTGCAAATCTGGTATCCCGCCAAGGGAGACCCGTCATCGCCACGCGCGCGCTACGTGCAGGATGCCGACGCTCTGGCGCAGGGCCTCGCGCGGTTGTACCATTGGCCGCGGTTCACCTTCGCACACTTGACGTACGTCACCTCGGACGCTCTAAGCTCGGCCGCCGTTTCAGATGATATGCCCGTCTACCCGGTGCTGATCTTCATGGAAGGGCTAACAGGCTGGCGTCAAATGAGCTCCTTTCAGATCGAGGAATTGACCTCGCACGGCTACGTTGTCGCGGCCATCGATCAGCCGTATACCGCCGCGGAGGTGGTCTTTCCGGATGGGCGCCAGGTAGCTGGACTCTCGAAAGACCAGACAGACCTGCTGATTCAGCAGAGCGTCGAGCCTGCCAGAGCCGCGCCGACGCTGAATGGCCGGGTACTCAATAACGGCATCATTCCGTACCTCGCGCAAGACGCCGTATTCACGCTTGATCAGCTTTTCGAGCTGAACAAGGCTGACCCGAACGGCATCTTGACGAGTCGGCTTGACGTGCAGAGTGCCGGCATTTTCGGGCTCTCGCTGGGCGGCATTACTGTCAGTGAGGCCTGCCGGCTGGAGCCACGCTTTGGGGCCTGTTTGGTAATGGATGCCCCCACGCCTGCCGAAGTGGTCACGGCGGGATTGCAGCAGCCGACCATCTGGATCACCCGGGATACCAGGACCATGCAGCTTGAAGCTTGGCGCCAAGCGGATATCGATCAACACCAGTCCAGCATGCGAGCGGCATTCGAGAGTCTGAGGGGAGATGGTTACTTCGTACGGGTGCCAGGGATGTTTCACGCCAACCTGACCGACATCCCATACTGGTCCCCACTCTTCCCCTGGATTGGTGTCACTGGGCCGCTCGACAAAAGGCGGGCGCACGATATTGTCAACGCCTACTCGCTAGCGTTCTTCGATCGACACCTGAAGGGCCGTCCGGGTGCGCGGCTCGATGGGCTAGCAAGTCAACATCCTGAGGTGCTCTTCGAAACGCGCCAGAACACTCGGGGAGTCAACAGGTGAAGAGGTTCGCGGCAGGCGAGACGAAAAATGGAGCACGCTAATCCGTTGGCAGTAATCGGAACGAGTTGAGCTTCCCTTCCGATGTCTCCGGAAAGGGGCTCATCGCCACGGCGATGGCGCGAACGGACAATTGGACTTAGGTCCAGTTTCGATTCGGTTGACCGGAACAATCCACCCATGATCGGATTTGCTCGGAGCCTCGCGTCGAGGGCGATTCGCCACAGCGACCTGGACCAAGCCCAGGTGATCGCCAGCTTGTACTAGATGAAGAGATCCGTGGCGAATTCGACGGTGCGTGCACGAGCAATCTGAAGAGTAGCGATTGATATGTTCATATCATCACTCCAGGACCCCGAGCTCACCATAACCATCGATCGCGACTACTGGATCATATACGAGATGAGACGTGTAGAATCGTTGCGATGAAAGGTAAGCGATCGCGCTCACCAAAGAACGTTTCACGTCTCGGCAAGCAGCCGACTCGTTATCGCTTTTTCCTGAACCCGTACACTGATGTCCGCTTTACAACGTGCCCACAATGCATGGCAAAACTCTCCAGCGCAAACTGCCGCTGGTAATTCACGTTGATCCGGCGCAGGTCATCGCGCTCAACAAGACCTGCCGCTACTGCTCCCGGTGTGATCTACTGATAGCCCACCAGGACGAGATTGAGGCCTTCCTCACCGCGTTCTTCTCTCAGAACCGGCCGGGGGTAGTCGGCAATCCGTACCTGGTGGTAGGCACGGAATCCCGCGCCGCGTGGCTGAGCGGGATGAGGACACCCCAGATCCCGACCGAAGCGCTCGAACAGGTCCATGACTTCATCGAGGTAGTTGAATTCCAGATCACAGGCGGCTGGGTACGAGCGCCTGGAGCATCGGACCGGTGATATCGTCTTTCAGACTCATTGCGGCTAGCTGGAAGTCCGCCGGCGGAATCCGCTGACGCAGCCGACGTTTATGATGCGGATGCCGTAGGGGCGACTGGCGGTCGCCCGCGCCCCCACCCAGAACGCGGGAACCGGGCGCGAGGTCAACTGGGTCGATGGTCGCCGCCCGGGATATCGCGACGGGCGACCGGCCAGTCGCCCATACGGATGTCTGGATCTCCAAGAGCGGATGCTGGCTAGGTACACCCCGAGGCAGACGGCGTGAACGGTGCGGATGCCGTAGGGGCGACTGACGGTCGCCCGCGCCCCCAGCCAGAACGACGGGACCGGGCGCAACATCAGTAGGTTCATGCATTGCCGGCCGAGATATCGGGGCGGGAGACCGGCCAGTCGCCCCTACGGATGGCGCTGTCCTCCAGAGTGGACGCTGGTTGGGTCCGCTGACGCTGACGGCGTTGATGGTGCGGCTGCCGTGGGGGCGGGCGACGGCCACTTTGTCGTGTTTCACCAGCCGATCACGGGCCATCCATGGCCGCCTGCGGCGCGGCCTCGACAATCCGTTCCACTCATCCATTGATTCCTGCGAGGATACGAGGAGGAGGGGACACCCATGGCACTACCGTTGGTAGGAAAAGTAGCTCTCATCACCGGAAGCTCGCGGGGCATCGGAAAGGGCATCGCCCTGTGCCTTGCGGAGGATGGCGCTGACATCGTCGTTTGCGCCCGCAGCGACTCCGCGGCCGCCAATCCGCTGGGATCCATCGAGACGACAGCGCGAGAGATCGAGACGTTAGGGCGCCGTGCCCTGGCTGTGAAACTTGACGTCACGAACGATGATGACGTCAGGGGCGCCGTTTCGACGGCGCTGACGACCTTCGGGCGAATCGACATCGTGGTTAACAATGCCGGCATCACAGGCATGCCCGGTGCTGAGTTCTGGGGCGGTACCCCCGATGAGCTGGACGAGTACTACCGGACAAATCTGCGAGCTCCGTTCATCATCACGCAGATTGTCGGGCCGATCATGGAAAAGCATGGCGGTGGCGCCATCTTTAACATCTCGTCCGGAGCCGCGGTCTCGCCATCACCACCGCAACCTGGCTGGACGCCTTCGCCCGGGCGTGTTTACGTGGGTTATGGCATCACCAAAGCAGGCATGAACCGCTGGGTGGCCGGTGTGGCCGGCGATCTTTCAACGCGCAATATCGCCATCATTGCCATCGATCCCGGGCTGACCGTGGTGGAGCGCAACATCGCCAATCCACGCCCATCAGTCGACTACTCTCAGGCCAACACGCCGGAGACCAGCGGCCGCGCCATTGCCTTCCTCGCCCGCGATGCGATGGCGTACACCGGGCAAGTGCTGAAATCGAGCGATGTTGTCGCCGAGCACAATCTGACGATCACCGGGGTGAGACCGACGCTCGATAGGTAGTGCAGCGTGTGTCGATAGCAGACATGAGGAGATTGAAATCGGATCGCGGCTGGATTGCTCTTGCTATTGCCAATCATGGCGATGGCCACTATGGTGCCTCCAACGATCGGCTACCTGGGCGTCGTAACCGAGCAGGAGTGCCCTATGACGAAGTGACGAGGTCACTCGTGGAGAGTGATCTATCATCTTTCCGGAGGCTCGGCCGAGTGCGCTTGCGCTGTACCCTATCGATCCGGAGACACTCCCGCTGGGCGTCGGTGCGCCATCCCACGGCCAGTCGGGTGATGTCGTTCTGACGCGGAGCACACATCAGCGCCACAATGGCTCTGGCTCGGAGCCAGCCCGCCTGGCCTGAGTCGGCAATCCGCCTCAAATCTTAAACACCTTCCACCACGCGTCTTGTGAGACGAATATATTGAGGAGATGACCGTGACCCGTGTACTGGCCATCGCAGCGCACCCGGATGATGAGCTGTTTGGCGGCGGATACCTGGCCAAGCTCGCCGCGGAAGGAAGCGAACTGCACCTGCTGGTCACCACTCGTGGTGATGGCGGCGAGGTGGGCGAGCCGCCACTCTGCACGAAAGATCGGCTGGGAGAGCTTCGCGAACAAGAGCAGCGCCGGGCCGCCGCCGCGCTTGGCGCCGCCGACGTGTACTTCCTTGACTTCGTTGATCCGCATATGGAGATCGACGGCGTGGCCCAGAAGATCGCGGCCACGCCAGCGCGGTTCACCACGGCCCTGCGGGAATACCTGGATCGATTGCGCCCCAATATCATCATCACCCACGGTACCAATGGCGAGTACGGCCACCCGCAGCACATTTACACCCATCAATGCGTTTTCCAGGCCATTCGTGATCTGGCGCCCTGGCAGCCCGAGGATCTCCTTACCTGGTGCGCCAAGGACACGCGCAATGGGCGCGACCGCCACACCAATCAAGGCGACCCCGCCACCTTCACTCTCGACGTCACGCCCTGGTTCGACAAAAAGCTGGCCGCCGCCGAATGCCACGTGAGCCAGCACGCCATGTTCCGCCGCAA
>JBJXFJ010000479.1:0-2904 GCA_046154735.1 Chloroflexota bacterium
CAAGGAGTGTAGCGCGTTCCTGGACTTCACCACCGGGCGGTAACGCGCGAATGCGCTTGAGTAACGTGATCTGGGCCAGGTGCAGCGCGTCCACGTACGGGTTTCGTAGCCGGATCGAGCGAGCGAGCAATGACTGCTCGCCCAGCAGCGCAGGCTCACCGGTGATGCACAGCACACTGGCGACGGTGCGCCCGTACTCCTGCTCAATCACGTCAAAGGCTGCTGGGACCGAGGCAAGGCGGGCGTACTGCCGGGCGGTGGCGAGATCGGCTGTGCCTAGGCTGACCTGGGCGTTATCGATGGTGGCAGCAAAGAACGGCCAGTGCTGATACATGTCCTGAAGGGTTGCGAGGCGTTCCCGCTGGAGGGCGGCGGAGAGCGCAGTGCCCAGGCCGAACCAACCGGGTAGATTCGTACGGGCCTGGGTCCAGCTAAACACCCAGGGAATGGCGCGCAGCTCGTCTAGCGATGCAGTCGTCGTGTTGGATGACCACCGGCTGACCGGCCGAGAGGCCAGGTTGAGCGAGGCAAGCTCTGGAAAAGGCGTCATCTGGTGGAAGAGGTCCAAGAATCCATCGGTCTTCCTGATGAGCGTCTCGTAGGCCCGGTGGGAGCTCGTAGCGAGCTCGTCCATGGCTTCAATCCAGGCTGGCGGCTGCTCTTGGTCGGCTTCATCCAGCACCGCGGCCAGCATGGCATGGATGATCTGCTCGAGGTGCCGCGCGGCAAGATCGCGATTGGCATACCTGGCCGTTACGATCTCACCTTGCTCGGTCAGTTTGAACACGCCGGTTCGCGCTATCTCGGGCGGCTGAGCGTGAATGGCGCGAGTGGTAGGGCCTCCTCCGCGACCGATCGCTCCACCCCGACCGTGAAATACCGTGAGCTCAATGGCGTTAGGGCGGAGCGCATCATCCAGGCGCTTTTGAGCCCGAAACGTTTCCCAGGCGGAGGTGAGGTAACCGCCGTCCTTATTGCTATCGGAGTAGCCCACCATGACCTGCTGGCGATTTCCACGCGCTCGCAACGCGGCTCGGTACGGACGACGGTTAAGCAGGCGTGCCATGATCTCGCCGGCCGTTTTGAGCTCCTGAATCGTCTCAAATAATGGCACCACGTCGAGACGTGATGTCGCGGATTCATTTCCGTCCCACGTGAAAAGGCCGCTCTCCCGAGCTAGAAGGAGAACGGCCAGCACGTCACTCTCGGAGCGGCACATAGAGATTACGTAGGTCTGACAGGCATGGGCGCCGGACATGTCCTGCACATCACGGATGGCCTCAAACGTACTCAGTGTTTCACGAGTCCCGGCCGTGAGCGCATCGGGCATGATGCTCAGTGGCGGGCCTGCAAGGCGGTTCTCTAGAGCAGCAATCCGATCTTGTTCGGAGAAGCTCTCATAGCCGCTCACGCCAAGTAATCCGAGCAGCTCCGCCACGGCGCTGGTGTGGCGATCCGAATGCTGGCGGACCTCGAGCTCAGCGAGGTGGAAGCCGAAGATCTCTACCTGGCGAAGGATCGCCCGCACCGGCCCCGTGGCAATGCGTCCAGCGTTATGCTCCATCAGGCTCTGGGCAATAAGCGTCAGATTGGCGCACAACTCGCTCGCGTCCGTGTAGCCGCCCGCTCGTCCATCTTCGGATCGGCGCAGCCGTTCATTAATCAGGCCCAGTTTTCGGCGATATGGTTCGTCAGCCCAAGCGCGCACCGGCTGCACCGCAAGCTCACGGAGGTCTTGATCCAGGGAGGTCAGGAGCGCCTCCGATGCGCCAACGAGCCGTCCCGAGATGCTCAGGTCGCGCCCGAGCTCAGAGAGGGCGTCGCGATAGTGGCGAAGAATCGTGGCGCGGGCCAGCCGTGCGGTGGCGCGCGTGATCTCGGGCGTTACGGACGGATTCCCATCCCGATCACCCCCAACCCACGAGCCAACCCGAATTGCTGGTCGCATGGGCAGATGATCATCGGTGCCCAGGCTGGCCTGCCATCGGTCAAGCTCCGCTTGTACGGTGCTGATCGCCTGAAGCAAGGGCCCGCCCAGTACAAAGAGCACACTCTGCACCTCATCCAGTACGGTGGGCCGCTCCTGGCGGACCTCGCTGGTCTGCCAGATGAGCGTGATCCGAGCGCGCAGCTCATCGAGCGTCGCGGCTTGCTCGTCTGGCGTGATCCGAGGATCGTCAAGACGATTGATCAGCGTCGAGACGGTTTCCAGGTGTTGGAGGAGCGTTCTTCGGCGCGTTTCTGACGGATGTGCCGTAAGGACCGGGTGGATCTGAAGCGCTGCCAGAGCGTTGGAAATGCGCTCCGGCGGGTGGCCGCTCTGCTGAGCAGCGGCAAGTCCGGCGCTGATGGATTCGGCAATGGTTTCGCCCGCGGTGGCCCGTTGCCGAATGATGCGCAGACGGTGGTGCTGCTCGGCGAGATTGATGAGATGAAAATACACGCCGAACGCGCGCACGATCTCAAGCAGCCGGCCTGTTGGCTGTTCTGACATCCAGGTGACGAGATTGGCGAACGCGGCGGCATCGGGTGGGTCAGATGAGCGGGCGGCAATAGCTCCGCGGCGGATATGCTCAACGCTCTGGAACAGTTCATCCCCGCCCTGTTCACGCAGCACGTCGCCCACAAGTGAGCCGAGCAGGTGCACATCATCACGTAATCGGTCAATTGGCTCGGCCCGCGGTGGCGGGGATGATGCATTCGTCATGCCTGTCATTATCGCTGAGCGTATCACTCAGGGTGGTGGTGCGACTGCACAAATGCGTAATCGAGCCGAACTATTCATCGCCCGCCCAGGGTGTTTTCGTTGTCCGAGAAGCTGGCCTGGTAAGGGAGGCAAGCGCAAACCGCGGTGGCGGCGGGTCTCCGTACCCGCCAGTCAACGGCTCGGGCACTGGCGGGTAC
>JBJXFJ010000481.1:0-15045 GCA_046154735.1 Chloroflexota bacterium
GAAGGAGGCACGGCAGCATGACCGACTACAAGATATTTTCCGCTGACTCACATGTGAGTGAGCCCGGGGACCTCTGGGTCCAACGGATCGACAAAGAATTCCAGTTCCGCGCACCGCGCCTGGAGCGGCGCGAGCGCAACGGCCGCCAGGAGGACCTCTGGATCTATGAGGGCTTTCCGCCGCACCCCGTGGGCATTGGCCTGGGTGCCGCCGCCACGGACAATCATGCCACGTACCGGGAGCAGGGAAAGGGTTATGCGGATGCACGTCCGGGAGGCTGGGATCCGGCTGAACGGATGAAGGATCAGGACCTTGACGGTGTCGACGGAGAGGTGCTCTACACCACTCTCGGGTTCCGCCTTTACTGGATGAGCGATCCCAAACTTCAGCAGGCCTGCTTCCGCGTTTACAACGACTGGCTCAGTGAGTACTGCAGCTATGCTCCAGACCGCCTTATAGGCCTCTCACTCATCTCGTTATACGACATCGAGGCAGCCATAAAAGAGCTCGAGCGCTCGGCCAAGCTGGGTCATCGCGGCTGTATGATCTTTCTCTCGCCACCGTCCCCATGCCCGCCATATACATCCAAGACATACGATTCGTTCTGGGCCGCGGCGCAGGATCTCGATCAGACGATTGTGCTCCACGAGAATACTGGCGGAGCCGAGAGCCGACTTTCCCCTTCATCTTACTGGAATGAGGACATGACGCTCGGCACAATCCTACGACCGCAGGAGGTGCAGCGAACGCTGGCGCAGCTCATTCTTTCGGGCGTCATGGAGCGATTTCCAAGACTGCGTTTTGTGACTGCTGAGAATGGGACAGACTGGTTGCCGTGGTTCATTGGCCGTCTGGCGAGGCGAAATCGGAGTGGCAATTCCTATCCCACACCGCTCACGCTCACGCCCCTGGAGTATTTCCACCGGAACGTGTTCGTCACCTACATCGACGAACCTGAGGCAGTGGAGCATCGAAACCTCATTGGCATTGACAATCTTATGTTCGCCACGGATTATCCACACACTGCGGCCACCTGGCCCAAATCGCAAGAAGTTGTGGAGCGGGACACGGCCAGCTTGACGGCGGATGAACGCCGCAAACTGGTGCGGGATAACACGCTGAGAGTGTTCGGTATCCGCTCCGCCGTCACGGCTTAATCGTCACAGGGAAACGGGCGAGGAATGCCTGCCCGTTTCCCTATGCTCGCTACGCCTTCGACTCCCTCGCGAGCAACTCGATCAGTGCCGTTTCCTCTGCCACTTCGTCCGCCACGCCGATCTGCGTGATCACGAGCTCGTCAACCCCGGATGCCTGGATGGCCTGGAGACGCGCGGCCACCACATCCGGGGAGCCCGACACGACCAGCGCATCGAGAAGCTCGTCAGAGACCAGACCATCGTCCGCAAGCGGGAAGCCCGCATCGGCAAACATGCCCGCGTAGAACGGTAGCCGACCGTACTGGCGCACCTGCTGGCGCGCCGCCGCGTGCACGGCCTCAGCATCCGCCGACATCGCAACCGGCACATGCCCAATGAGTGGTGGGCAGGGTCGCCCGGCGGCCGTGGCGCCTTCTGCCATAGCTGGCTTGGCAATGTTGATCAAATAGGGGACGGGCGCCATCCAGGAGATGCCGCCATCCGCAATCTCGCCCGCCAGACGGAAAGCCCCCGCTCTGAGCGCTGAGATCGGCAGGGGAGTCCTGGGGGGATCGGCCTGTAGCTGCGCCTTTACCTTGAAATAGGTGCCCTCAAACTCAGACTTGCCTTCCCAGAGTAACCCCCGCAGCACGGTCAGGTACTCGCGTAAGTGCGCGAGTGGTTTATCCATCTGAATCCCATAGGTGCCTTCAATAGTCGGACGGTGACTGGGCCCAATTCCCAGGCGAAAGCGCCCTGGGGCAATCGACTCGAGCACTAACGACTGCGTCGCCATGATAATTGGGTGGCGAGGATAGGTTGGAATGATTGACGTGCCCATCACAATGTTTGTCGTGCGCGCCGCGGCCGCCGCGAACATGGTAATGGCCTCGGAGCTCATGGCCCCCGCGGTGGACCAGGTGGCTGTCAGCCCAAGCCCCTCCGCCCGAACGATTGCGTCTATTTGAGCAGACGGTGATGGCCGCCGCATCACTAGGCCTGCCTTAAGTGTTGGCATTCATGCCTCCCATTAAATCTGGACACTGCCGAAATCGCGCGCTCCAGTGACTGTGCATTGTGCCACGCGGCGGTCGAATGAGGGCACTCCTTGCGCGCAAATGATTGATGTTCCCATGGGAACCACGTAGCATCAGGTGTAGATGACGTCGGCGGTCCGAAGCTAACACCGGGCTTGATGGAGACCGTCATAGAGTCTTCAGATTCTTACTCGTACTTGCTGGCTGGACTTTGGATGATCATGCTCATCGGTGCAAGCCAGTAGAAGTCCACGCAAAGCACCAAGGAGGTGCACTATGCGCGATGGCAATTGGCAGCAGATTCCGTCAGACGACGAGGAGCGCTTACGCCGGATTGAGGAGTCCGTGCAGCGAGCAAGTCGACGGGCACAGCGGATCATTAATCGACTCGTCCCTGCACTTCTGCTCCTGGTGGGACTCATCTGGCTGGCATCCGGTGTCTATACCGTTCAACCAGGCCAGGTGGGAGTCATCCGAACGTTTGGAGCATTCACCACCACCACAAACCCAGGACTCGGCTATCGCTGGCCGTGGCCAATTCAGCAGCTTGATGTCGTGGATGTTCAGGCTGTTCGGCGTCTTGAGGTTGGCTTCCGCAGTGACGGCGGCCGATCCACACGCGTGGCCAGTGAGTCACTCATGCTCACGGGTGATGAAAACATCGTTGATGCGCAGATCATCGTCCAGTATCGCGTGCGTGAACCTGTGAAGTACCTCTTCAGACTTCGCGATCCTGACGGAGCGGTGCGCGCATCCACGGAGGTGGCATTGCGCGGTGTTACCGGGCGGATGCTTATTGACGATATTTTGACCAGTCGACGGAGCGAGGCCCAGCAGCAAACTTCCGAGGAGCTGCAGCGGCTACTGGATCTTTACGAGTCAGGCATCCTGGTGACCAATGTTCAACTCCAGATTGTGGACGTTCCAGACCAGGTACGTGACGCGTTTAATGAGGTGGTGCGGGCGTTCCAGGATCGTGATCGCCTACAGAACGAGGCTCAGGCATATGTCGCGGACATTTTGCCTAAGTCGCGCGGGCAGGCTCAGCAGACTATTCGTGAGGCTGAGGGCTACCGAGAACAGCGCATCATCCGCGCCCAGGGCGACGCGGCGCGGTTTGAGGCGCTACTGGCGGAATACTCCAAGGCTCAGACTGTGACCCGAGAGCGGCTCCGTCTGGAAACGGTGGAACGTGTGTTGGCCGACGTCGACAAGATCGTGATTGACAGCAAAGCTGGGAACGGCGTACTCCCGCTGCTCAACTTGAACGGAAATGGCTCGCCTCCTAACGTGTCGGGCGGAGGGCCAGCAGTGGCGCCGGCTGCCGCGCCACCACCCAGTGCCCCGGCGCCCGCGGGACAGCCGCAAGCCTCCCCGAAACCCGCGGCTGCGCAACCGACGCCCGCGGCAAAGCGCTGAGGAGTATGACCATGATGAACAGTACATTCTCCGGTGCCCTGGTCCTGGCGATCGTATCTGTGATTGCCCTACTCATCGCCCAGAGCACTTACGTGGTCAACGAGAACGACCAGGTCATCTTGCTTGAGTTTGGGCGCCCGGTGCAGATCGATCGATCTCCCGGCCTATACATCAGAAAGCCGTTCGTTCAAAATGTCGAGCGCTTCGAGCGCCGGATTCTGGTAAATGACGCGCACCCGCAGGAGTACCTGACCGCGGATAAGAACCGCCTGGTCGTTGACCACGTTTCACGATGGCGAATCTTGGATCCGTTGCAGTTCTTCCAAACCGTCCGCACAGAAAGCGGCGCCCTGGCGCGCCTGGATGACATCATTGTGTCCGAGCTGCGGACCGAGCTCAGCCGCTTCAACTTCACCGACATCATTTCCCGTCAGCGCGACCAGATCATGGAGAATGTCTCCACACGAGTGGCGGAGACCGCGCGACTGCAAACAAATGGCGGGATTGAGGTGATTGATGTCCGCATTAAACGCGCCGATCTGCCGGAGGAAGTGCAAGCCTCGGTCTACGCCCGCATCATCGCGGAACGCAGTCGCATCGCTTCACAATTCCGATCGGAAGGCGCGGAACAGGCATTCCGTATTCGCGCCGATGCGGAAAAGGAGCGCACCATCATTGAAGCCCGAGCCTATGATGAGAGTCAACGTGCTCGTGGTGAAGGTGATGCGCGCTCTACGGAGATTTACGCCAGCGCGTTCAATCGCGATGCTGAGTTCTACTCATTTGTCCGGAATCTGGAGGCGTACGAGCGGTATCTCAAGACCAAGAGCACGCTGGTGATGTCCGGGGACGGCGAGCTATTTCGCTATCTCAACAGCGGCGCAGCGCCCGTTCCAGCGCCAGCACCAGCAGCGCTCCCGTCTGCGATCTCACCCCAGACCCCATAGCACCGATACGAGTGTGGGACCACGGTCTCCTGGTAGCTTTTCCGGGAGACCGTGGTCCGTGGCCCAAGTCTAAGCACCGTCACGCGATGGCAGAGAAACTGTCGTCCACCAGTGCTTCATAGGACGCAGCTTGTCCTATGAGGCCGCCCGCCACCAGATACTGCCCCAGGCGCTCAAAGGCCGCACGGTCCTGGCGCGGTCCGTCAGCCCAGGTATCCGCGGTCTGATACACACTGATGATCGTGCGAAGCCGCGAAGAAGGAATCTCTGGGAATTCCGATGCCACAAGATCCGCAATCACGTCGCTCGGTTGCGTTGCCATCCAACGCAAGGCTCGGGCCGTTGCTCGAACTACGGCGGCGCACGTCTCGGGCCGCTCACTGCGGAATGCCTCCGTCACAATGAGTGAGCTATATGGCACGTGGCCCACGTCTAGCGCCTGGGCCCGGGCAAGAAAAGCCTGCCCCTGCTCAACTAGCTCCGCCGCCATGGGCTGGCTTGTCTGGAGGAAATCCACATGACCGTCCAGTAACGCGGCAATGCCCTCCGCCACACCCAGGTCTGCAACGGTCGTTATGCTTGCCGGGTCCACACCCTCACGCCGCAACACCCCTTGCAAACACATCCACGGGGTGGGCGCCAGGCTAAACAGTGCGAGCCGTCGCCCTATGAGATCCTGCCACTGGAAATTGTCTGCCGGTGAGCGCGACAAGATGAAGAAGCCATCACGGCTATTTACTTCCGCAATGGCGATTAAGTATCGTGGATCAGGCTGATCAGCCAGAATGAAGCTCCGCATCACTCCGCCGAGCGACACATCAGCCTCGCCACGTTCGAGCGCAGCCGGCGACTGACCAGGCGCGGGAGTATGTATGGAGACAGAAAGCCCCTCATCACGAAACGCCCCCAGGCGCTCCGCAACCCAGATTGGCGTATAGAACGGGAGGTGGAAAGCAGTAATCATGCGAACCCGATCCATTACCATGCCCTACCCACCCATCCTGTGAAATCAGCGTCCATATGATCGAATCCAATCATCAGGAGTCATGCCTGTCAAGCTCCCTGCCGCCTGGCTCATCACCGGATTGCCGAACCTGACGAGTGCGCGACCTGAGACACTGAATCTAGCACACGACGCCGTGGCCGCCTCGGTGGTGGGATAAGCTCAATCCGCAGCGGCTCGCCCTGATACGTCGGCGCGATGCGTCCATTTTGCACAGTAGCTTCCTCGAAACACCATCACCTGACAGGACAAGCATGCTGCGCATTGGCCACACGCACTCGATAGTGCCACGCGGAGACTGGGTGCAGCGCACGTCGAGAACCTTGAGCCGCGGGCTTTCAGAGTCACGGACGAACCCGAGCAGAACAGGTATCAGTCGGCAGAAGCGGCCGCGCTGGCTTCACGTGATTGCCCTCCCATGAGACAATCCCAACTTGAATATTAAAGGCGTGTTGTACACGCGAGCTTTCTCAAGGGGGGACGTGATGCCAGGCAGGGTGGATGGAAAAGTCGCATTGGTCATTGGGGCTGGCCAAACCCCGGGCGAAACCATGGGCAACGGACGTGCCACGGCAATCCTGCTCGCGCGTGAGGGCGCACGTGTGGTAGTGGTCGATCGGGATCTTGCCTCGGCCAACGATACCGTGGAGATGATCCACGCCGAAGACGGCAAGGCCGTTGCGCTGGCAGCCGATGCCACCAGAGAAGTTGATATCCAGAGCCTCATCGCGGATGTTTTGACCCGCTATGGCCGGATCGACATACTGCACAATAATGTTGGCGCCAGTATTGCTCTGGGTGACGCAGTGGTCACCGAGATCACCGAGGAAGCGTTCGACCGCAGCTTTGCGGTGAACCTCAAGACTCACTGGCTGGCGGCTAAGCACGCTTTGCCAGCGTTGCGGGAAACCCGTGGCTCTATTGTGAACATCGCATCACTGGCCGTGCGTCAGGCTTACCCATACATCGGCTACAAGACCATGAAAACCGCCGTTGTGGCACTGACCGAGAACCTGGCCTCCGCCAACGCGCGCTTCGGCGTACGAGCCAATGTGATACTTCCAGGATTGATGAATACGCCCATGGCCATTGAAAGCCGCGTTGCCGCGGGCACCCCGCGCGAAGAGGTGATCGCCCATCGCGATGCGCTCATCCCCCTGGGCGGCAAGATGGGCACTGCCTGGGACGTGGCCTACGCGGCGCTGTTCCTGCACTCTGACGAGGCGCGCTTCATCACCGGCGTGACGTTGCCGGTGGATGGGGGCGAAGTTGTGTGCTACGGAGGCACGGGCTCTCGGAGCTAACCGGGGCATCGTCTTGGTTGTCCAAAGCAGGCCTCTGGGGAAGCGAAGATCATGGAGCTGATTCTCCTCATGACGATCGTACTCGCGTGCACAGCGCTGCTCGTTGCACGTGAGGTGAGACGAAATCTTCAGGCCGGCCGGGCGCTGGCGAGCAAGCATCTGAGTATTGAGCTCACGCCACCGTGGCGTGAGCGGTCAGCGATTCCGTCCACTGATGCGTCAAAATCCGAGGGTAGCTGGACGGCCTGGTACCGCGATGGAGCTTTTGGCGCGTACATCTGTACCCATGTCCGCGTGGCGGCGCTAGATCGGAAGCGAACCCTTTCACTTACGTGCGCACGGATCGAGATCGTTCAGGCAATCGCGGGCCACCGCGCGGTACTTGCATCCGCCGCTGTGCCACTCAGCAAGGAGCAGATCACGCCGAGGGGCGGCGCCATCCGCTTCGAAGTCGACACGAGTCTCTCAGCCCATGGGCCCGAACCGCGCGGGGACTGCGCACTTGTGCTTCAGCTCAACGTTGACGGTACTGACGTAGAGCGCGTGCTTTGCAGGATCGAGCATCGCTTCGCCCTTTCAGGCGCTGAGCTCAAATCCACCAGCTCCCAAGTCACCCCTCCCAAACTCTCAACACGTTGAGCGGAACCAGGGACACGGGAGTTGTCATCTCAGCACAAGTCCTCGATTCAATACTTTGGATTCCGCGTACATAGAACGGCACGCCGGCCATATGACACCATGCCCGCATGTGAAGTCGCTTGGGGCGATCGGATCCGCACCCTCCTCAGGTGAGGGCGGAGACTAACAACGGTCCGACTCTCTTCAAATTTATTGCGAGGTGTTTGCATGCGAAACGCATTAGCGGGATATGTACAGGGAAGATCGCGCGCCGCCGCTTTCCGGTTGCGGGCAAAGACGCTTCGCGCGCTGAAATCTGCTCGTGCCAAGACCGTCATTCCGCCGCGAGTCCTCGGGTATTTCACGATCGGATTTCGAGCGTAAGATCAGGCAACCCCAGCCCGCTCAACCGCGTGCTCCAGGTCTCGCCGGCAACGACAGGGAGCGCGGCAGTAAGCGTTCCAGTCGTGACAAGCTCGCCAGCGGTCACTGGCTGGAATGCGTGTTGTCCATCCAATAGTGTGAGAAAGTGACTGGCCGCGAGCAATGGTGAGTCCAGGACATTGAACCCTCCACCCGTGGCCTGAATCTCGCCGTTTCGCGCAAGCGAGATCTCAAAGGTGCGGAGCGCATTGATGAGGTTCGGGACCTCTGAGACGGGCTTCTTCGGCCCAACAATCAGCGCACCGTGCAGGCCGAACGCGGCAACCGTGTCCGCCGGCTTGAATCGCCAATCTGGAAAGTGGCTCTGGACGATCTCAAAACCGTGAGCAATCCAGTCAACACAATCCAGAATCTCTGCTTCCTCTCGTGCTCCTGCCGGCGCCTTGCGGAAGTGCAGCACAATCTCAGGCTCTATCCGCGGCTGGGCAAGGCGACTGACGTCCACTGAGCCTAGCGGGTGATCGAGCAGCGTCACCGTACTGTCATACACATGCGCCCAGATGGGCGCATGTACGCCATACTCAGCCCAGATGGTGCGGTTCGTAAATCCGACCTTGCGACCCACGGGCTGCTCGCCGCGCATCCGCCGACGCTGAAGGATCTCGGCCCCCACATCATAGGCAGCAGCCTCGGTGAAATCCGAGTATCGGGCCGTGAGCGGCTCAATGAGAATCGTCCGGTCAAGCGCGTCCATGAGCGCAGTGGCGATCTGTTCGCTCGTCATCTTGATCTCCCTTGATCTCCCCTGTTAGCGCCTCACGCCAACATGGCAAGCGCGCAATGATTCGCCCAACTCTACCCAATTGCGTCTCCAGGTCGCCTGGTCAACTCCGCACGGGACAGGGGGCATTGTGGCATGCGCGCTTGCTCATGCACGGTGCTCACATTGTCCGCGGCCCTCGGGGAATCCCAGCCAGCCTCAGTGGGCGTTTTAATAGAGAACCGTCTGAGCAGAGCGACGGTCGTGAATCTCCGCCTATACACCCCTTTTCGTGATCGGCAAGCCGTGGTCACTCCCCCGCAGCCAATAAGCATTCGTCTCACCCCGCGACTCGCGTTTGAGCTGATACTGCTTTCTGTTGTCTTGATGGTTGCGATCCCACTGTTCCGTATGGCAGCGGAAACGGTGCCGTACGCCCCGGACGAGACGCACTATCTGGTCACTTCGCGTTACTTCCACCATACATTTATCAGTCGCGATCTAAATCATCCGGACTGGGCAGAGAGCTACAACACACGGACCCAGCCCATGCTAGCCAGGTTTGCGGTGGGCGCGGCGCTCTGGATTCAAGGACTTGATCTCCTGGATCTTCCGCTCTCTGGGGACTTTATCTTCGGACTCAGCGTGGAAGAAAACGAAGCCTTAGGCAGAGTACCGGATCCCTGGCTCCTGAACGCTGCCCGGGCACCAATGATTGGCTTTGCAATTGGAACCATTGGACTGGTCTATCTGTTAGGACGGTTCATTGCCGGCCCTCTGGGCGGCCTTTCCGCGGCCGTATTCACCATGGGCAGTCCTCTCGTTGATCAGTCCCTGGTCCGGGCGGTCCCGGACGCCATGATGATGTTCTTCATCCTGCTTGCACTCGTGCTGAGCGTGATTGGGGCCCGGCGACAAGATGGGGGGCTTGGTCCAGGCTGGGCTCTGGTCATCGGTATTGCGCTGGGACTCGCCCTTGGCACAAAATTGGCGTCCCTCATCAGCGTGTGCGCGGTACTGACATGGAGTGTCATCGCCAGTACTTTGGCTCTCTCTCTCGCAAACAACACGGGGTGGCGCACACGTGGCGTCGCGGCCTGGCGAGCACTACGGGGATGGCTCCTGGCCGTCGGTATCGCATTGCACATCTTTATCGCCTCGAATCCCTACCTCTATCCGAACCCGGGACTGCATACGCTTCAACTGTTTGCGCAGCTTGCATACGAGAACGCGGTTGTGCAAAGCCAGTTTCCAGGCCAGGTCCTGCACCCGCTGGACCGTCCACGCTATGTTGTGGAGGGAAGCCTGGTGGAGCACACGCTCACGGCCCGCTGGGGCTATCCACTGGAGCCTTTCCTCGCCGCGCTTGGAGCGAGCGGCATCTTCATGCAAGTCTGGCTGATGTGGCGACGAGATAGACAAATCCGTGCTCGCGGTCTGCTGCTGGTCACCGCCTTCAGCTACTTCGTTCTGGTCACGATGGCCATCTCAATGGCCTGGCAACGCTATCTAATTCCAACCATGGTGCTCAGCGCGGTTCTCAGCGGCATTGGCGTAGCCTGGATCGTCCACACGCTCATTGGACTCCTATACGCGTCGGTTGACATGGCTCGACGCACAATTCAAACTCGCCACACTTCCGACATCCCGCCAACTTCGGCAACCAGCCCCAGTCATTGATGAACTAATCCGCCTCTGGCTGGCGGCCACATTACACTGGACCAGAGCCGTGAATTGATCACTCCCACCCGTCAGTCGTTTCTGGGTGCGAGCCTGGATCCATCATTCTCACCTCGCCGCCAGCGAGCCCACGTTCGGCTGCTAGAATGGTTGAAAACAGTGAGGAAGGCGCCTTTAGTTTTCTTGAGGCGTCAAGATTGATGCTGGTGCTGTGGGAGATCCAACCATGACGATGACCAATGAACGACCGACCAGTCGCCCCCGCCCTCGGTTGCGTACGGTGGAGGTCAAACGCCTCGAGCAGGTGAGTCCGCGAATGATGCGTGTCACACTGACCGGTCCAGATCTAGACGGCTTTGGCCCGCCCGGCCCGGGCCAGCATATCAAGGTGTTCTTTCCCCCGCGGGGTCAGGAAGTCCCCTTGCTGCCGATCATGGGGGCTGAGGGGCCGCAGTTCCCATCGGATCAGCCACGTCCCACCAGCCGTACCTACACACCGCGACGGTGGCGCCCGGAGACGACGGAACTTGATATCGAGATCGTGCTCCATGGAGAAGGCCTGGGATCAGACTGGGCTGAGCGCGCCCACGCGGGCAGTGTGCTCGTGATCGCCGGCCCTGGCGGCCGGTTCCGGCTGAACACGGAGGCCGACTGGTACGTCCTGGGCGCAGACCTGGTCGGTGTACCGGCCATGAGCGCGATCATTGAAACACTTCCAGCCACGGCCCGGATCCTGGCCGTGGCCGAGGTGGCAGACGTCGCGGATGAACGCAGCTACGCTGGGAAGCCCCTGCTAAACATCCGCTGGCTGCACGGCATCAGCTCTGAGTCTCACAGCAGCTCAGCTCTTGAGCGCGCGCTCCGGGAGCTACCCATTCCTTCCGATGGAAAGGGACGCGCCTGGATTGGCTGCGAGTCATCAACCATGCACTCCATACGCCACTACTTGCTCAACGAAGCCGGCTTGGACCGCGATGTCATTCACACACAGGGCTACTGGAAGGTTGGCGTCGTGAATCATCCAGACCATGACTACGGCGACGACGAGTAAGACGCACGAGCACCCCGGAGAGGGAACCCTCTCCGGGGTGCTCGTGAGAAGCTGAAGTTAGGCGCGAAACGCCGGCTAGGGCACGATCATCAAGATGAAAGCCCGACGCGCACGATGGGCTCACTGGCATCAACAAACGACACATCAGGCGCGGACACAAACCCAGCCGACCTGAGCGTCATGAGCTCACCATGCTGAGCCGCAAAGGGCTCGCGGCCCTCCTCGAGATCTCGAGCCAGCTTCATCAGCAATCGGCGCATCATGATGATGGCCGTATCTGAGCTGCCTAGCCGCTCTTTGGTCCGGTCATAAATTCGGCCCATGGTCTCCTGGATGCCTCGATCCTGGATGGAGCCGTTCTCGATTCCCGTGAAACTGCTGGTCTTTTGCGCCACGCGATCAATCATGTAGTCGTTCTCACGACACTGAATTGGCTTCAGACCGCCCTCGTCCTTGCGCACATGATGCGCGGGATGCCCTGGTGTGGGCCCAAAGTCACTCATGGGTCGAGTGGGATGCCATGAGTAGGTCACCATCGAGAGATTCTCGTCATCGATCGGCACCCAACCATGCCCCGCGAAGTAGCCAGTGGAATTCGGCGCATTGGGGATGACGGTGTAGAACGGCAGCGAGTATGGCGTGACCCGCCAGTAATCCTCAGTCTCGGAGACCCTTCGGCGGGCGCCGATGAGCAGGCCAAAGTCCGTCTGTGCAACCCTGAATTGCGGTGCTTTGTCCACGGCCATAAATGGAATGCGAGTATCGCTCAAGTCGCCCTTATGGGAGGCCACCGTGCTATGGAGATATGAGACGTGACTGGAGTCAATGCCACCCTCAAGTCCCTGGACCCAGTTGTTCTCCTGCCAGTACCGAGTCACAATGCGCTGCTCTGGCGGTACCAGTGTCCATTCCGGCCTCGGTAGCATTGGCCTGAGCTCGGCCGGCCCCATATAGATCCAGACTACGCCACCAGCCTCCTCGGCAGGATAGGACGTCACCTTAACCTTGTGCTTGAAGTTGGACTCTGGGGGCTCATTAGGCATATCCACACAGGCGCCGGAGGCATCAAACTTCCACCCGTGGTAGACACAGCGCAGCCCGGCCTCTTCATTGCGACCGAAGAAGAGCGAGGCGCCGCGGTGCGGACAGTTTTCGGCGACGATACCCACCTGGCCGGACGTATCACGGAATGCCACCAGCTTCTCAGAAAGGAGCGTCAGTCGGACAGGCGCTCCATCCGCCTCCGGCACCTCCGTTGAGATCAGCGCCGGCATCCAGAATCTGCGCAGGAGCGTACCCATCGGGGTCCCCGGTCCAACGCGGCAGAGGTAATCGTTCTCAGCTTGGCTCAACATCGTTGTGCTCCTTCGGTTCGCGAATCCAGACTACCACGCGGGAGCAAATCTGGCTAGTACGGCCCCGCTCGATTGGCGCGACTCAACCTTGATGTGCAATGCACCACTCGGATCGGTCATCTTCTGTATCCTACTCCCTTAGGCAATCGATGAAACTACCGCGCATCTTCTTTGGCTGGTATATCGTGGCCGCCGGCAGTGTGGCATCCGCACTACTCGCGGCCACCCGCTCATATGGTGCGGGGCTTTTTCTCGTTCCGCTCATTTCCGAGTTCGGCTGGAGCCGAGCGGAAGTCTCCGGCGCATTCTCATTAGGACGGCTGGAGGGTGGGATCCTGGGTCCCGCGGGCGGCATTCTGGTCGATCGCCTGGGACCGCGCGTCATGATGCTGGTGGGAGTACCAATCACCGCGCTCGGGTTCTTCCTGCTTGCATCGCTCAGCCACATTACGGATTGGGCCGGCATGGCTCCATTGATCGTCTTTTATGTCATCTGGGTCGCATTCATCGCTCTGGGCGATTCCGTCGGCGCTTCGGACGCGGTCAGCGCTTCCGTGGCCAATTGGTTTCACAAGAAGCGCGCTCTGGCGCTCGGCATGTTGAGCATTGGCGTGCCCGTGGGCGGCGCCATCTGGACACCCGCCCTGGGCTGGGTCATCGATTCATCTGGCTGGCGTTCTGCCGCCGTGATTATGGGCCTGGCCTTCCTGTTTGTGGGCATACCCACGGCAATGGTCATGCGCCATCGTCCAGAGCCCTATGGCTGGCTACCCGATGGTGATCCCCTTCCACCGAGTGCGCCCGGCAGTGCGGGCCAGCCCGGCGGTGAAAGGCGTGCAACGACGCTCATTGAGCGTCCTGGTTTCACGTTACGTCAAGCACTGGCAACGCCGGCGTTCTGGCTGCTCAATGGCTCCGTGGCCCTGCGCATCATGGTGACCTCTTCCGTGATCATTCACATTGCCGCATTGATGCAGGATCTAGGCATGAGCACCACGGAGGCGGCCGGGATGCTCAGTGCACTGGCATTGGTGAGCATCTTCGGACGCGTGGCCATGGGTTGGTTGGGCGATCGATTCGGGATCCGCAGCGTGTACATGGGCTCACTGGTGACGCTTATCGCGGGACTGATCGTGGTCGCCTACGCACACGAGACCTGGCAAATCTGGCTCTTCATGATCCTCTTCGCACCGGCCTACGGGGGGCTGGCATCCATGACCCCGGCGTTTCGGGCCGACCTCTTCGGGGTCAAGGCCTACGCGAGCATCGGTGGCGCCATGGAGCCGGTGATCATGCTGGGCACCATTACCGGCCCGTTCATGGCGGGCTATATCTTTGACATGACCGGCAGTTACCGAACAGCGATGCTCATCTTCGCCGCGGCGAGCGCGGTGAATCTTATCCTCATCGGGGCCCTGAAACGGCCACCGCTACCAGCGACCGTCGCCTCTGCACCCGCTACCACTTCTTAGTCTTCAGGATAGTGCTCATTCATGAACACGAACGCTTCAGTTGCAAGTTCTCGCAGCACCTCGATATCAACATCAGTCAGCTTGTTGATATAGAGACATGATTTTCCGAGCTTGAACTTCCCCAGGCGCTGCATGAGCGCGTCATAGCGATCAAACCCTGGGGAGATGTAGATGGTCAGACTCGATTTCCTTGGCGAAAACCCCATCCGACACATGTGTCCCTCATGGCCCGAGTCGTACTTGTAGTAATACGAGCCAAACCCAACAATGCTCGGTCCCCACATCTTCGGCTCCAACCCCGTCACCTCACGCAGGAGGTCGATGACGACGTAGGCGTCTTCTCGTCGGCGCTCATTGTCAACGGAGTCAAGGAACGTGGACACATCAGCGTCATTGATCTTTGTCTTTAGCTCATACACTGCCTGGCTCCAGGATTCATGTTGTGCTGATCACGGGGAGCGGCCGAATCGCGAGCGCTTTGGAGTGCGGCGTGCGAGAGCACCGCTTTGGATGTTCCCCAGCCCAATCCGGGGGATAAGGAAAGCGGCGCTCCCGCACGCCGCACTCCAAAAATCGGGTGCACATTGTCCCAGGTACTGGGCACACGTGAATCACGGGGAGCCCTGCAATCACCCCGCGGCCGAGATCACATCTGAAAGCACCTCGCCAATCATGATCGCCGTGAGATTGGTATTGGCATGTGTCACGGTGGGCATAATGGACGCGTCGGCCACCCACAGGTTGGCCATGCCATGCACGCGCAAATGCTGATCCACTACCGCCATGGGATTTTCAGCCGGGCCCATCATGCATGTGCCCACCGGGTGCTGGTAGGTCTCTTGGGTACTGCGCGCATAGGTCGCCCAATCATCCTTCTCG
>JBJXFJ010000483.1:0-7192 GCA_046154735.1 Chloroflexota bacterium
GAGGCCAGCCGCCTGCTCAGGCAGAAGGTGGATCGAAGCAAGCATCTTCCCCCTTGGTTCCGTCCTTGATCCCTGAACCCCTGCATCACTACACCATCGCCTGGACTCCGCCGGAATGGCTCTTTCAACGCGGGCTCGACCCGCTACAGATATTCAAAGAGCTGGGCAATCTCGGCGCGTTATCCCAGGTGACCGTCGATACGACAAAGTTGCCGGAGTTGGCCACGATGGACCCGGAGAAGTGCTACCTCTCCTGGACGCTGAAGTTGGAAACTGCCAAAGATCGGCAGGTGGTAGATGCTGTGTTTGAGTTTGTGCGCGAGGACAGTGTGCTCACCATCACTGAAGACGTCAGGGGTAAGGGGTTAGGGGTAAAGGGTGAAGAGCAGCCCACTTTACATGAGCCTTCAGCAACCCCTCACCCCTCACGCCTCACCCCTGACGGGCTTGAGGGAGAGCCCAAACCGCTCGGAGAGATTCTCGTCGAGACCGGAGTCGTGTCGCGCGAAACGCTCGACCATGCGCTGGCGCAACAAAAGCGCGTCGGCCAGATTCTCGTCGAGCAACATGCCGTGACGCCACAGCAGCTTGAACAGGCGTTGCAGAAACAGAAACAACAGGAGTCTCTCGCCCAATCGAAGAAATCCGATACGACCTCGATCCGTGTGGATACCGACAAGATCGACAAGCTCATCAACCTCGTGGGCGAGCTGGTCATTACTCAGTCGATGTTGAGCGATCTCGGTGCCCGCTTTGAGATCGGCCAGATGCCGCTGTTGTTGGAGCGGATGGCGCAATTGGAGCATAACACCCGCGAGATTCAGGAACGGGTCATGGGCATCCGCATGTTGCCGATCGGAACCGCCTTTAGCCGGTTTCCGAGACTCGTCCGCGATCTCTCGGCCAAAGCCGGCAAGAAGATTCAGCTTGTCCTGGCCGGCGAAGAGACCGAGCTGGACAAGACCGTCATCGAATCCATTGGTGACCCGCTGACGCATCTCGTGCGGAACTCGGCCGACCATGGGTTGGAAATGCCGGAAGAGCGTCTCGATAATAACAAGCCGGAGCTGGGGACCATCAAGCTCAATGCCTTCCACTCAGGCGGAAGTATCTGCGTGACTGTCGAAGACGATGGGCGAGGGTTGAACCGCGACAAAATTCTGGCGAAAGCCATCAAACAGGGCTTGATCGCGGAACACGACAAACTGTCTGACGACCAGATCTGGCCCTTGATCTTCAAGCCGGGTTTTTCAACCGCTGAAAAGGTGACGGACGTCTCGGGCCGCGGCGTCGGGATGGATGTCGTCAAGCGCAATATCGAGGGGCTGGGAGGGGCCGTCAGCATCAAGACGGCGCTGGGTAAAGGCACGGTGTTTACACTCAAGCTTCCGTTGACCCTGGCCATCATCGAAGGGATGACGGTTCGAGTCGGCAAGGAGACCTACATCGTGCCGTTGTTGTCGATTCTGGAGTCCATCCAGCCGAAAGCCGGCGCGATTCAGACCGTCGTCGGCAAGGGCGAACTTATCGACGTGCGCAACACCTACCTGCCCATGATGCGCCTCTACGATGTCTTCTCACTGCAGCCGGAATATCGCGATCCCACCAAGGCGATTCTCTTGATTCTTGAGACGGAAGGGGAGCAGGTCGCCGTGATGGTGGACGAAATCCTCGGCCAGCAACAGGTTGTCATCAAGAGCATGGAGCAGAACTTCCGCAAGATCGACGGCATTGCCGGCGCGACGATTTTAGGCGACGGCACTGTCGGATTCATTCTGGATGTTCGAGGGTTGATCGAAATGTCGCGCCGGAATGTGCCGGTGGCGGCGTGAGCCGCGAAGCGACTCAGTTTTGAGTTTCGTGTTTTGAGTTTCGAGTTGCAAGTTTCTAGTTTCAAGTTTTCAGATGATGAGCCATATCAACCCGAAACTCGAAACCTGTAACCCGAAACTCCAACAAGGAGGATCCTATGGCAACAGCAGGGCCTGAGACCGCGACAAAGGAACCCAATCAGTCTGTCGGAATCACTGCGGACGGGAGCCAGTTCCTGACGTTTCAGCTCGGCGACGAGCTCTACGGGGTGGATATTCTCCGGGTGCAGGAACTCAAGGGCTACACGGCCGTGACGAAAATTCCCAACACGCCGAACTATATAAAAGGGGTGATGAACCTGCGCGGTACGATTGTGCCCATCGTTGAATTACGGACCACGTTCGGTATGGCGACCGTCGACTATACGTTGCTCAGCGTGATCGTCGTGGTTGTCGTGCGGGATCGCATCATCGGGCTGGTGGTCGATTCCGTCTCGGACGTGCTCAACATCGGCGCCAAGGATATCCAGGCGCCGCCGGAGTTCGGCGCCAAAGTCGACGTGAGTTTCCTGAGCGGCATCGCCAAGTGCGGTGACAAGCTTGTGGCGTTGCTGAATATCGACCGGTTGTTGAGCGAAAGCGAGATGCAGAAAGTCACGGCGGTTGCAGCGTAAATGCCTCGGGGCGGAGTTTCAAGTTTCATGTTTCAAGTTTCGAGTTGACGGAGGCTATTTCCGGGCAACATGGAACTCGAAACCAGAAACGAGAAACTCCCATCTTCATCCATTGAAAGGGAGAGCGATCATGAGGGTCATCAACCAGGCATTCGGGCGGTGGGGGGTCGCGGTGAAACTGACCGTGCTCTTTGTGCTCTTTGGCGTCGTCCCGATGATGGTCATCGGGCTGATTGCGTACCGGGCCAGCCTGGCCATCGAAGACTCGGTTGGGTCGCGCTTTCTAGCGATGGCGGAGGGCGTCGCCGACAAGATCGATCGGAACCTCTTCGAACGCTATGGCGACGTGCAGGCCTTCGGGCTCAATCAGGTGCTCGATCAGAAGGCCGGCTGGTATCGCGCCGAGGCGGAGGAGAACCCCATCAGCCAGGTCATCGACCAATATGTGGACACGTATGACCTGTACTCCTTGAGCCTGCTGGTCGACCTGGAGGGGCGGGTCATTGCTGTGAATTCCAAGGATGCCGACGGGAAGGCGATCCAGACCCAGGATCTCTACAAGAAGAATTACAGCGAGACGGCCTGGTTCCGCGCGCTGAAGGCCCAGCAGTTTACGACCACGATGCCCTTTGCGGCGCCGGGGAATACCGTGGCGACCGGCACCTATATCGAAGACCTCCATGTCGATGCCGACGTGAAGGCGGCCTATCCCGGCGACGAGGGGCTCACGCTGGGCTTCTCCGCCCCGGTCTATCGAAGCGGCAAGGTCGTGGCCTACTGGAGCAATCGCGTTAAGTTCTCGCTCGTGGAAGATATTCTGCGCGTGGCCCAACAGACCATGAAGAAGTCCGGGTTTCCCAATTCCAGCGTCATGCTCCTCGGCCCGGACGGCAAGCTCTTCGCGGACTACGATCCCATCGGCGCCGGCGCCGAGCAGTTTCGGCATGACTTTTCGACGCTTTTTTCCGCCAACCTGGCGGATCGGGGGCTGACGGCGGCGAAAGGGGCCATAGCGGGCAAGAGTAGCTTTGCCGTCGAGCCGCACCCCCGGACCGGAGTACCGCACGTGATCGGCTACACGCACCTCAAGGGGGCCTTAGGGTATCCCGGGATGAATTGGTCGGTCCTGGTCCTGGTGGATCACGCTGAGGCGAGCGCGGATGCCTATGCGATTAACCGGAACGTGCTGATCGCCAGCGTCGTCTGTGTGGCGATCATCCTACTGGTCGGCATCCTCATCGGGCGCGTCGGCGTCAGAGGCATCGTCCGGGTCAGCGAGGCAGTGGGGCAGCTGGCCGGGGGGGCGCTGGAGACGCGGGTCGCGGTCACGTCCATGGACGAGGTGGGCATGCTGGCCCAGGGATTCAACCAGATGGGCGAGATCCTCCAGGGAAAGGCCACGGCGGAGCAGGCGCACCAAGCTACGATGGACCAGTTCCTGTCGGAGGCCCAACGGGTGCTCGCGCACCTGGCGCAGGGGGATCTGACGGACCAGGTGACGCTCGCTTGTGAGGGCGACCTCGCGCAGATCAAGGGGAGCATCAATGATGCGATTACCAATCTCAAGGTGTTGTTGACCACTGTGCGCGAAACGACGGAGAGCGTGGAGGTGGGCGCGGAGGAAATTACGCGAGGGAACGAAGACATCTCGCAACGGACCAGCGAGCAAGCGGCGTCTCTGGAGGAAACGTCCAGCGCGATGGAGGAGATGACCGCGACGGTCAAGCAGAACGCGGACAATGCCCGGCAGGCGAATCAGCTGGCCGTGACGGCGCGCGACGTGGCGGCCAAGGGGGGCGCGGTGACCGGGAAGGCGGTCGAGGCGATGAGCGAGATCAACAAGAGCAGCACGAAGATTGCCGACATCATCACGGTGATCGACGAGATCGCCTTCCAGACGAACTTGTTGGCGCTGAATGCTGCGGTAGAAGCTGCCCGAGCCGGCGAGCACGGGCGGGGCTTTGCCGTGGTGGCCGCCGAGGTGCGGAACCTGGCGCAGCGGTCGGCGACGGCGGCGAAAGAGATCAAGGGGTTGATCAAGGAGTCGATCCAGCGGGTGACGGACGGGACGGAACTGGTCAATCAATCCGGCAAGACGCTCCAGGAGATTGTGACCTCGGTCAAGCGGGTGACGGACATCATCGCCGAGATCACGGCGGCCTCGCAGGAGCAGGCGGCTGGGATCGATCAGGTGAATTCGTCCATCATGCAAATGGATCAGACGACGCAGCAGAACGCTGCGCTGGTCGTAGAAACCACCGCCGCCAGCCAGTCCATGCGGGAGCAGGCCAAGGCGCTGATGCAGCAGGTCAAGTCCTTCAAGATCGGCGTCACCGAGGTGGAGAAGGCGGCGATGCCGCCGGTGGCGGAACTCAGAAAGAACACGGGGAAAACGATCCATAATTACTTTGGAGAGGAAGAACAGGCTTCACAACGGGGACAGCCCCCCCGCGCAGAGGCGAAGAAGGCGGGCAGTCTCCAGCCGGTGGGCGTCGCCGCTGGCGCGACTCGCAGCCGGATGGACGAGGAGTTCGAAGAGTTCTAGCCAGTTCGGGGAGGGAGTTTCTAGTTTCATGTTTCAAGTTGTTCGGAAACAGCCTCCGAAAACTAGAAACATGAAACTTGAAACCAGAAACTCGAAACCTTTCGGATATTATCCAAACATAACGAACAACACCGCTTAAGTATCGCTCGCCATCTGCCGATAGTGGATCAATTAGAGATCACGGGACTGGCTCTCTGAGCTTCGAAGGGTGCCTGTCCCCGTTCCGAATCCTGGGAACGGGGACAGGCGCCAACATAAAGGGCGCCAGTCCCCGTCATTGAGGCCCACGCATGGAGTTTGTGCTCGAGCAAGAGGAATACCAACGATTTTGCACGCTGATCTACAACGAGAGCGGCATTGCTCTGGGTAATCAGAAACATTCGTTGCTGGCTTCCCGCCTGTCGAAACGTCTGCGCGATCTCGGGCTGGCGACCTTCACGGAATACTACGAGAACGTGACGGAGGATAGAACCGGCGAGGAATTCACGCGGATGCTGGATCTGATTTCCACGAACAAGACGGATTTTTTCCGAGAGCCGAAGCATTTCGAGTTTTTGCAGGATCGGATTATACCGGAACATGCAGGCGCCAAACGCATTCGCATCTGGTCATCGGCCTGCTCGAGCGGGGAAGAGCCCTATACGATTGCCATGACGCTGTACGATAGCATTCAGAATATAGCCCAGTGGGACATGAAAATTCTGGCGTCCGACCTCTCGACTCGTGTGCTCGCCAAGGCCGCATCCGGCATGTACGACGTAGAGCGAGTGCGTTCTGTGGCTCCCGAGACAGTCAAGCGACATTTCCTCCGCGGGACAGGCCAGAGCGCCGGTCTCATCAAGGTGAAGCCCCATTTGGCAGGCATAATTCAATTCCAACGCATGAACCTGATGGACGATCGTTTCCCCATCAAGACCCCGCTCGATCTTATTTTCTGCCGGAACGTCATGATCTATTTCGATCAAGCGACTCAAGAAACGCTCGTCAATAAATTTCATCACTATCTCAAGCCCGGGGGGTATCTGTTCATCGGGCATTCCGAGAGCTTGCAGTGGGTCAAGCATCCTTTTGAGACGGTGGCGCCGGCGATTTATCGGAAGGAGACGTGAAGCGTGAAGCGTTAGGAGTATGAAGGGGTCGGATCCAGAACGAAATACGCTTCACGAGATACGCTTCACGATTTTCGAGATAGGAGTGCCCTATGGCGAAAATTCGCGTGCTGACGGTCGATGACTCGGCGCTGATGCGGCAGGTGCTGGCTGCGCTGCTGTCGAAAGACCCCGATATTGAGGTGATCGGGTCCGCTCCGGACCCCTTTATCGCTCGTGAAAAAATCAAAGCATTGAATCCGGACGTGATTACGCTCGACATCGAGATGCCTAAAATGGATGGGCTGACGTTCCTTGAGAAGTTGATGCGGGGGCATCCGATGCCGGTGGTGATGGTGAGTTCGCTGACCGAAGTTGGCTGCCAGACCACGTTGCGCGCGCTGGAGTTAGGCGCGGTGGACTTCATCACCAAACCGAAAATCGATCTCCGCGAAGGCATGGAGGAAGTGGCTCAGGATCTCATCGCCAAAGTGAAGGCGGCGGCGATGGCGCGTGTACGGCCGTTAAGCGTGAAGCGTGAAGCGCCAGAATCAGGAACGAACGATGCTTCACGAACGACGCTTCACGCTTCACGCTTCACGAATGCCGCGCCTTCAGGCGCGATGATCAAGACGACCGACACCGTCATCGTGATCGGTTCGTCCACGGGAGGCACGGAAGCGGTGAAAGACGTGCTGCTGGCCCTGCCTCCGAATACGCCGCCGATCCTGATTACACAGCATATGCCTGCGCACTTCACGAAGACTTGGGCAGACCGGCTGAACAGCTTGTGCCGGATTTCGGTCAAGGAAGCGGAAGACGGCGACAGTGTCTTGCCGGGGCATGCGCTGGTCGCGCCGGGCAACTATCACATGACGCTGCTGCGCAGCGGGGCTCGATACACGGTTTGTATCAACCAGGATCCGCCGGTGAATCGCCATCGGCCGTCCGTCGATGTGACGTTCGCGTCGGTTGCCCAGTACGCCGGCGCTAACGCAGTAGGAGTCATCCTCACAGGCATGGGCGGCGATGGCGCCAAAGAGTTGCTGACGATGAAGCAGGCCGGCGCCTTTA
>JBJXFJ010000484.1:0-5463 GCA_046154735.1 Chloroflexota bacterium
TGAATCCGTGGCTTGCAGACTTTCGGACGATTCATTCATCACCGTGGAATACGGCTCTAGCGCGGCGACCAGCCGCTGAATCAGATCTCTGAAACGCCGCGCCTCATCATCATTGAGCTCAGGCAAATCCACCGCCACGAGGATATGCGGAAAATGACGGCGAACAGCCAGGCGCCACAAGTGATCCCGGTAATCCCCGAGCTCAGCCAGCAGAGCATCGCTCAGATCCGCGGCTTTCCCGCCACCATGTGCAATCAGATGGTCGCTTGAGCCACTTGGCATCTCGGTCCACTGCTCACCCTGGAGCTCTTTTCGAGCCAGTCCGGAGAGGAGCGTCCTGGGGCGGTAGATCTCCAGCCCCCAAATGGGCTGATGGCGCAGCTCACAGCGCACTAGCAGAAGATCATTCCGGCGTAGCAGGCGGTTCACTACCAGACTAGCGATGAGATCACGAGGTTTGAGCAGAACCGTGACGACCATTCTGTTGAACGGCGAAAGCTGATCAATCCCCGTGATGTGGAATGCCGAGCTTGCGGTCCATCGCACCTGCGCGCTGCCACCCAGGGGCAGCAGCAAGTCATTCACCCATCGAGCCGCGGTCAGCAGCCGGCGACGACCGGTGAAGAGGGCCAGGGCATAGGAGCCGAAGAATGCAATGCAGAACGCGGTCACCAGGATACCGCCAAGCTGCTCCAGCAGAGCCGTCCCAGTCTCTGACATCAGCTAACCCATTCAACGTACGACATGTGCTGCATCTCCTCTGCCAATTGTTCGTCTGGGCGGCCGCGAGACCCAGGGGTTACCCTGAATCCAGAATCGCCACGGGCGATCGGCCCATTCACCCGCATACTGCACGCCTACTCGTGGCCCGGTGGAAACCGTCAGCGACTCGTGACCCGTGGGCGCCAAGAAGTACAGCGGCGGTGCCGTGAGATCCAGTCCATTGTGATCGCGATGAATGCCCAGGCCGCGGCACAAGCGGCCCGGACCATCCGTACGACCGCTCACACCGCTCATCGGCTCGGCACCGCGGATCAGCACCGCGGCGGGAACATCCGTAAGCTCAGTCACAACATTGAGACAGTGATGAAAGCCATAGATTAAGTACACGTAGGCGTGTCCCGCGGGTCCAAACATGACGCTGGTTCGGCGCGTCAGTCCGTGGGAAGCGTGACTGGCCAGGTCATCGGCCCCCATATACGCCTCCGTTTCCACAATGCGCACACGCGCTTGGTCGCCGGAGCCACGCTCAAAAACCAGTTCTGTGCCGAGCAGATCCGCGGCAACCTCAAGGGTATTCCGCTCGAAAAAGTCACGGCCAAGGATCCCCGCCCATTCCATGCGCTCATTCTAATCGCCAGGCATCCGATATGGGGGACAGATTGCTATGATGGGGGAAGCCCCGGGCGGAGGATAGGCGGTGGCAGAGCGCACACTAGTTGAAGCGATACGAGACGGCCTGCGAGACGAGATGATGCGCGACTCGAGCGTCATCGTGATGGGTGAGGACGTCGGGCTGCACGGTGGCGTCTTCGGGGTAACCGAAGGTCTCCAGGCGCAGTTTGGATCTGACCGAGCCATTGATACACCGCTGGCTGAGCTTGGCATCGTGGGCGTTGCCATCGGTGCCGCGCTCAATGGGCTACGTCCAGTGGCTGAAATTCAGTTTGCTGACTATATTCACCCGGCATTTGATCAGATTGTGAACGAGGCCGCAAAGATTCGCTATCGTTCCAACGGCCAGAACCACTGCCCTTTGGTGGTGCGAGCTCCGTTTGGCGCTGGCGTGGGTGGTGGCCTTTACCACTCACAGAGTGTGGAGGCCCTTTTCTATCATGTACCCGGCATCAAGATCGTTGTTCCATCCGATCCCTACGATGCGAAGGGACTCTTGAAGTCTGCGATTCGTGATGATGATCCGGTGCTCTTCTTTGAGCACAAGCACTCCTACCGGCGTGGTAAATCGGACATTCCCGAGACAGATTACACCATCCCAATCGGCAAAGCTGAACTAAAACGGGTCGGATCTCATCTTTCGATCATCACCTACGGCGTGGGTGTGCACCTTGCGTTGGAAGCCGCCGAGGTGGTGAGCACGGAAGGTATTGCCGTGGAGGTGCTCGACTTGCGGACACTTGCGCCCCTGGATCACGATGGAATCGCGGCCACGGTCTGCAAAACTAACAAGGTCATTATTCTCCATGAGGATGGCCGCACCGGAGGCGTCGGCGCGGAAGTCTCTGCGTTTATCGCGGAATCGCTCTTCGAAGAATTGGACGGACCGGTCATTCGGCTGGCCGGTGCTGATTCCCATATTCCCTATGCCCCATCGCTCGAAGCGACCGTCATACCTCACGTCGCGGACGTCATCGACGGAATTCATCGGCTCTCAGCATATTAGTGTCCTGGCGTGCAGGCGCCGCGGGTGGAGACGAACATGTCGGTCAATATCACAATGCCGCAGCTCGGCGAATCCGTCGCTGAGGGCACCATCGGCAAATGGCTCAAGAACGCCGGGGATTTGATCGCCCGAGACGAGCCTCTGGTAGAGATCATTACGGATAAGGTCACCGCGGAGATGCCGTCGCCCGTTGCGGGTATCCTCGCATCCATTGCCGTGGCTGATGGCGCCACTGTGCCCGTGGGAACAACGATTGCGGTCATTGAGCAGGGACACGCTGGCGGAATTGTGGTGAAAGACGCTCATGGCAATAACTCATCGCCTGGAGCAGTCTCGTCTCCTTTGCCCAGCGAACCGCCCGAGGAAGAGCGCTCTGGCGAGCATCGTGCATCGCCACTGGTGAGGCGCCTAGCTCGTGAGCATGCACTTGATATCCGCTCGATTCAAGGCACAGGATCCGGTGGCCGGGTCACCAAGGACGATATCCTCGCGGTCATTCAGCGCGGCGAAGAACGCATATCGCAACCACCAGTAATGTCGGCTACTCCAGCTAGCCCAGCCTCTAGCCAGGCCCCTGCCCATCCACTTGAGTCCGAAACTGGGGATGAAGTTGTGCCGCTCACGCCAATTCGGAGGGCTATCGCTGAACACATGGTGCGCAGCGTGACAACCGCGCCGCATGCCTGGTGCCTCGTTGAAGTGGATGTTACCGAGCTTGTACGCGCTCGTGAGCGGCTCATGGAGGAATGGCATGCACGTGAGGGTTTTGAGCTGAGTTTCGTTCCATTCTTTCTCAAGGCCGTCACGGAATCACTCAGGGAGCACCCCATCATGAACTCGAGCTGGTCAAGCGACGGAATCGTGATCAAGCATCAGATCAATATTGGCCTGGCCGTGGCTATCGAAGACGGTTTGATTGTTCCGGTCATCCACCAAGCAGACCGGCAAAGTATCGCCGGGCTCGCTCACGCCACTCATGATCTGGTGGGCCGTGCACGCCAGCACAAGCTCACACCGGCCGAGGTCCAGGATGGCACATTTAGCGTGAACAACACGGGAGCGCTTGGATCCATCATGTCCGCGCCCATCATTCCCCAGCCTCAGGCCGGCATCGTGACCATGGAGGCCATTGTCAAACGGCCGGTTGTGCGCGACGATGCCATCGCAATTCGGTCGATGATGAACGTCTGCATGTCGTTTGATCACCGCATCACCGATGGCGCCCAGGGTCTGCGATTCTTGCACAGCATTCGCCGAAGACTTGAGGGATTCACACAGGATACCTCCCTGTACTGATCGCGCGGGCCGTGAGGCATCTGGTATCCTCACGCCCGCTATGCTTGATCTGCCCATCGTTGACCACGTACCGCGCTCACAACCACTGAGCCCCGACGCGCCGCCAATGCGTGGCTCGCGCCCGGATTGGCTGAGGGTACGGCTGCGTATGGGCGGGCACTATCAAGAGCTCAAGTCGCTCATGCGCGAGCAAGGACTCCACACAATCTGTGAAGAGGCCATGTGCCCGAACATCGGCGAGTGCTGGGAGAATCGCACGGCCACATTCCTCATTCTCGGTGATGTCTGCACGCGCAACTGCGGATTTTGTTCCGTGACAACCGGCAGACCAGTCGGACTCGATGAGAGCGAGCCTGAGCGACTTGCCGAGGCCGTCTCACACCTCGGACTCCGACACGTGGTGATCACCTCGGTCACCCGAGATGACCTTCCAGACGGTGGAGCAGCGATGTTTGCGCGGACTATAGAACAGATCCGTGCACGGAGCGGCGACGTTGGCATTGAGGTCCTCATCCCTGATTTTGCGGGGAACTGGGATGCTCTCGGGCGGGTCATGGCCGCCCGTCCGGACATTCTGAATCACAATCTCGAGTCGGTTCCACGACTCTATCAGCGCGTTCGGCCAAAAGCGGAATACTCACGCTCACTTGAGCTACTCCAGCGAGCGAAAATTCTGATGCCGAACACCGTAAGCAAGTCTGGAATCATGGTGGGACTCGGAGAAACACAGGACGAGTTGATGCAGACGATTGGCGATCTGCGCGCACACCTCGTGGATGTGCTCACAGTGGGGCAATACCTTCGCCCAACGCCGCGCCATCTTCCGATTGAGCGTTATTACACACCCGATGAATTTGCGGACATCAAGCAGATTGCCGTGAAGCTCGGTTTTCAACACGTTGAATCCGGCCCACTGGTTCGCTCCTCGTACCATGCCCATGAACAGGTACCGGTAGACGTTCGCCGATCATCTAGCGGAAGGTCCACTTGAGTCAACAGCCCCCACCGGTCGGCCCGTCGCAACAAGAATCTCCGGCCACCAGCTCTACCGAATCCACTGCCCAGGAGATGGCCGCGGCGATCAGCACATCAGAATTGTCGTCGGGAGAGCCGCGTACGACGGGCGAGTCGAAATCGGCCGCTCAGAATCAGGACGAGCCTCTCGAAGCGCAAGGGGCAGACCTTGCTACTCAGCCAACCGGGCTTAACTCAGCCGCCCCGCCTAGCGACGCTACCGTGGCTCCACGAACTGAGCCTCCGACCACAGTTGGCGTGACAGCGGCGCCGGCGGTAAGCCCATCAGTGGCAAACCCACTGCCCGCGGAGGTGCCTGTGGTCCCATCCGCGCCCAGTGTACCGAATGGCGCCCCGATACCAGAAGCACTGATCCCCGCCGCTCCACGGCCGAGCGGGATACCCACAGATGACATTGTCTATACGCCCTATGCGCTTTCAATGGGTGATGGGTTCAAATTCGGCTGCGGCATGGTGCTGTCACTCGTGGTCACCGTCATGATCGTTGTGCTCATTGTAGCTCTGGGATTTCTTATCGCCAGTCTGGCCGGTGTAGCACTTCCCATTGGCAGTCTCGGGCGATAGTCCGCCTGATCGGCACCTCGTTACCCAGCAAACTCGACGTCTAGAAGTCCGGCCGAAAAGGCCGTGTGTGCGAGGAGCCTGAGAGCCACGCAGGGAAACTGAACCGAGGCCGTCTGTGGATACTTTCGGCGGCTTCGAACACCGGCACGATGCTCCGGAGGGCCCAT
>JBJXFJ010000493.1:0-4247 GCA_046154735.1 Chloroflexota bacterium
ACAGTACAGCGTCCTGGAAACGAATCGCGAAATGATTGACCTGGCCGTTCGACTCACGCAACGTCACCGGCTCCGTGGGTATGATGCGGTTCAATTGGCTTCCGCGCTGATCGCCACCGAGCTGCTCATCGCGGCCGGGCGCCAACGACCAACGCTGGTGTCGGCTGATCGCGACCTGATCGTGGCGGCCCTGTCTGAGGGGCTCTCCACGGAAAACCCACTTGACCATGGCTGAGGCTCCGTGACGCATGATCAGCGCCGCTCTCGCCGGTGGCGCCCCGCCAGTCGAAGCGGATGGGCTATTTGTTCCGCGAGTTCCGTGAGCGGCACCTGACGCTTCCGGTGGAGCACCGTTGCACGGCGGGTTCGGAGCCCACAGGCCATCTGCGCGTGAGCGGCTCCAGTGACGCTGGCGCAGTCCGGTGGTCGCGTCATTGCCATATCACCCCACATATCCGCTGCACTCCGCTGAGCCCCTTCAGCTCCACGTCCCGCCCCTCGTCGAAGTGGAAGTCACCGCTGCTCTCGGTTAGCTCCTTCAGCAGCGACGACACCAGGATCTCGCCGCCCCGCGCCTGATTGGCAATCCGCGCCGCCAAAACGACGTGCTTACCGTGGAAGTCATCCGCTTCCTTGAGCGCCTCGCCGGTGTGCAGGCCGATGCGCACCCGGATTGGCGCGTCCGGATGGGCCGCATTGCCCGCTTCCACCGAGCGTTGAATGGCCACGGCGCAATCCAAAGCCCGACGGGCACTGCCGAAGGCCAGCATGAAACCATCGCCCTGGCTCTTCACCTCGAAGCCGCCGTGGTCATGCACCTGCTGGCGAATCAGCGCATGATGCGCGCGCAGGATCTCCAGCCAGCGGTGATCGCCGAGGCGCAGGGTCAGGCTCGTCGAATCTTCAATGTCGGTGAATAGCAAGGTGACGGTGCCATCGGGCGCGGCATGGCGTTGGAGATTGGGCCGCTCCGACTCAACGGCGATGGCCACCGCATCGATAGAGGTGCTGGGGTTGACTGAGTCCACGCCCTGGAGCTGGAGTTTGCGGCGCAGGGCGCGCTCCAGCATCGGCTGCATCTTCATCTGCTGGAGCTCACTCATGGCGACATCCAGGTGCTTAAGGGCTTCGGCGCGCTCCCCGGGGTAGTGGTCGAGGAGCAGCTCGGCCAGATCGAGATGCAGCAGCGCGAGCTCCGGGCGGAATCGGACACGCTCACATACCTCCAACCCCTGCGCATAGAAGCCGCGGGCCTCATTCGGCATACCCAACAGCACCGCCGCCTCGCCGAGGAGCCGCGCGTAGCTCCAGGAGATGCCAGGCATCCACAACCCCTCCGTCAGACGGTCCGCGGACGAGGTCAGCCTGGAGAGTAGTCCCCGGAGCCTCTCGAAGTCTTCGGTCACGATGGCAACCTGCAAGAGCATCGCCAAGATCAGTTCGCCGGTTTCATCGGTCTCGTCGGCGAGTCCGGAGAACGTCCCCAGAATAGTGCGCGCCTCATCGGTGCGTCCGAGCCAGGCCAGCAGGACGGCCTTCACCGCCTGAACGGTCCTCCTGGGCCCCTCGAATTCATGAAGAAGGGGCGTCGTATCCTGACCGAGAGAGTGCATCAGCAGTGTTTGCGGTGCGCTATCGGCCGCCAGATTCATCGCCTTGGCCTGGTTGACCAATGATTGCTCGAGTGCGAGAGCCTCCTCCAGGCGACCGTCCAGGTAGTGCAGTACAGCCCGTGTGTGCTCCACACGCTTCAGCAGCGAAACATCCACGGTCCGCTGAGCGAGCTGCTCCGCTTCGCTCCAGCAGGCCTCGGCCCGTGCCCGGTCCCCAGACTCCAGGAAGTCCTTTCCGATGAGGTGACCCCCGGAAATTAAGTCAGTCGTACGGATGCCCGCGTGTGGACGGATCAGGTACTCCTCAGCCACACGCTGACGGAGCCCACGATCTCGCAGCGCCCGCATTACCGGAACAAATGTCGCGACGGCAAAGAACGCTGCTTGGTCGCCTTTCTCCAGGGCCAGCGCCATCGCTTGACGCCAATACTCGTGGCCCGCCCCTGGTCGGCCCTGAAGCATCATGCTTGAACCCCGGTGCATCTCCGCGTAGACGCTCTCAATGGTTCCTGGTGCCGCGTGCTGAATGGCACGGTTCGACCAGGTGTTATTGAGGTCCGTCAGTGTGCCGGTACTACCGAGTCTCCCCACCAGGTACCATCTGAATGCATCGCACGCGATGAGCGCCGCTCGGCAGGCTCGGTGTGAGTCACCCAGAGACTCGGCCAATTGGAACGCATCCTCGATGGCCTCATCGATCAGCCGAAGCGGATCCCCCCTGGGGCAGCAGCACCTCACCCAGCGCAATCAGCAGATCACAGCGCTTCGAACGGTCATCCGGATCCAGCACCTCCTGCACTTCCAGCGCTTGCTCCAAATGCCGGGCGGCCTCGCCATGGGCATACACGGCCTTCGCGCGCTCGGCCGCCACCTCGCTGTAGTGCACCGCCTTCGCGAGATCCGCCGGGTCGGTGCTCTGGGCAAAATGTTCGGCCAGCTCCGCCGCGTGCTCGCTGAGCCGCGTGCCGTACAACGCCTCCAACGCCCGGGCCACTTGCTGATGCAGCCGCAATCGCCGTGGCGCGCTCAATTCCTCGTACAGCGTCTGACGGAAGAACGCATGGGCGAAGCGGTAGTGAATCGCTCCGGTCCGCGCCTCTTCTTGTAACACCGCCATCCGCGTCGCCTCATCCAAGGCTGGCTCGAGCTCCTCCGACGGGATCTGCGCCACCGACTGCAGCACGTCCAGACGAAACTCCCGCCCGATCACGGCCGCCACGGCGAGCACGCGATTGGTAGCCTCGCTCAGCCGGGAGAGCCGCTTACCAATCACATCGCGCAAGCCTTCGGGAATGCCCGATTCCGGACTGCCATCATCGGCGCGCACCCAGCGGCCGCCCTCGCGCACCACCAGGCCCTCTTCCACCAGATAGCGGAGGACTTCCTGGACGAACAGTGGGTTGCCCTCGGTCTGGCGGTGGATCGCCTCCGCCCGGCTCCAGGGGACATCCTGGCCGCGGAGCTGCTGCATCATGCGATGCACTTCATCCACGGAGAGGCCGCGCAGTCCAATGCGCAGGAAGGCGCTGCTGCGTCGGAGGTCGGCCAGGGCGGATGACAGTGGGTGGCCCCGGTCCACCTCCACATCCCGGTACGTGCCCACGATGAGCAGGCGCGCTGCGCTGAGATTGCGGGCCACGTGCTGGAGCAGATCCAGTGTGCCGCGATCCGCCCAGTGCAGGTCCTCCAGCACGATCACCAGGGGTTGCAGGCTCGCGGCGTTGCGCAGGAAGCCGGTCACGGCCTCCAGCAAGCGCCAGCGGTCCTCTTCCGGATCGCCGCCCGGTGGCCGTGGCTCGATAGCTACCCGCTCACGGACTTCGGAGACGATGCGGGCCACATCCCCGGCACCGGAGCCCAATGCTTCCTTCAGCGTTTCTGGCTCTCGGCTGAGCACATACGAGCGCAAGGCCTCCACAAACGCAAGATACGGCAGGGACAGCGAGCCTTCTTCATAGCAATGCCCCACCAACGTGGCACCGTAGCGTAGGTCGCGAGCTGCTCGCACAGCGTAGTTTTGCCGATGCCCGGCTCACCGACGACCATGGCCAGGGAGCCCTGGCCGGAGAGCGCGGCATCGTACGCGGCCTGGAGCTGACGCAGCTCGGATTCCCGGCCCACGAACGTCTGCTGGTACAGCGACACCGCCCCGACTTCCGCAGTGGATGACAGGGTGCCGCCATCGACGACCGGAGCATTCGCGGTCAGGGTGATCGACGCCAACGCCTGCACCACATCGGCCGCAGACGGGGGCCGTTTCTCTGGATCCTTCTCCAACAGCCTCAGGATCAGCGCCTCGAGTCCCGCTGGGCACTCGGGCCGGTGCCAGGTGGGATGCACCGGTGGCGTGTTCAGATGCTGGGTGATGATCGCCACGGATTCCTCGCCGATGAACGGCGGACGGCCACAGATCAGCTCATAGAGCACACAGCCCAGGGCGTACAGATCCGCGCGAGCATCCACGCCCCCGCCAATGGCCTGTTCCGGCGCCATGTAGGAGACGGTGCCCACCATTAATCCTGGCTGGGTGTGGCGCGTCTGGTCCAGGGCCACGGCCAGGCCAAAATCCCCCAGCTTGGCCGTGCCATCCGATGCGAGCCAGATATTGCCCGGCTTGAGATCGCGGTGGATGAC
>JBJXFJ010000494.1:0-7086 GCA_046154735.1 Chloroflexota bacterium
AGGTTAAGTCATCGCCAACCGGTATATCCCAACGGGCGACCGCCAGTCGCCCCTACGGCGTCCGCGAGCTCACAGACGTCAGCGCTCGCATCGCAGCATGGCGAGATCCGCACTTCCTAGGCCGGCCGCCCCGATCGCAGATCATGCGGTCGGGGCGACCGGCCTGTCTTGGGACCGGCCAAAAAAACGATGCGGCGAGTCTATCCCCACAGCTTCTTTGAGGCGATGCGCGCGCCCTCGGCGGCGGCGCGGAATTTTGCCCACATGATGGAGGCGTGCGCAACGCGGCTGAGGCCGCAGTCGGTTCCGGCGATCACGTTCTCCCGACCCACCAGGTTGGCATAGCGAATGAGCCGCTGGGCCACGAGTTCAGGATGCTCCACGAACTCAGGTGCGCAGTGACCCAGCACGCCAGGCATGATGATCTTGCCGGCGGGCAGTGTTACATCTTCAAACACCTGCCACTCATGCTCATGCTGTGGGTTGGCTGCCTCAAAGGAGTAGCACTGCGCCTTGACCTTGAAGACAATGTCAATCAGGTCCTTCAGGGCGATATCCTGGGTATGGGGGTGGTGCGTGCTGCCCCAGCAGATGTGCAGGCGGACCTGCTCCTCGGGGATGCCGCGAATGGCGTGGTTGATGGCTTCCACGCGCACTTCGGCAAATTTTCGGTAGTCCGCCACGCTCATTTCTGGATACACGTGGTAGCCATCGGGCAGATCCGGGTCGTCGATCTGGACAATGAACCCGGCATCGGCAATGGCCTTGTACTCCTCGTGCATGGCGTCTGCCACGGCGAAGAGCAGCTCTTCTTGCGTGGCGTAATGCTGGTTGCGGAGCCAGTGCTCAATGGTGCCGGGTGCCAGAGCGGAGAGGAAGGCGTCTTCCACGTTGGCGCCGGCCAGGCCGGCCTTGAAGTACTCAATATCGCGCTTGTACTCATCCTGGCCAATGTAGGTAATGGGCCCGGTGCAGAAGACGCCTTGCTGGGCGAATCCGCCACCGCTCGACACGTTGGCCGGGGTGCCACCGAATCCGGCGCGCTTCTGGGCGAAATACTCAGGGAATTCACGCGACTCGCGGTTGAGAATCGAGCCGTACGTGGGGTCATCGTTCGCGGTGAGCGCGCGCTGTTCCACGCCACCCAGGCGGCCGCGTGCGTATGTTTGCCAGCTTCGCTTGGTGTATTCGCCGTCATTGACGACGTCCACCCCATTTTCCGACTGCTGCTGTACCACCCACCCCACGGCCTCCTTAACTCGCGCCGCCAGGGCATCGTCAAAGGGCTCGCCGTCTTTTCTGGCGGCAAGCGTGTCACGGAGATCGTCTGGCCGGTGGAGGCTACCGGCGTGGCTGGTGATGATTCGGTTCGTGCTGCGGTTCATGTATGACTCCTGAAATGACCAAAGAGAACGGGAGTGCTGTTCCTAAGCGGGACTTTCAAAGCGGGGATCAAAGCGTTCACGGAGCTCTTTGCTGGCTTCCCACCAATCGACGTTGCGCGGGAGAATGACCTCGCCGGATCGAACGCGGTAAACGCGCGGATCATCCACGCCGGGCGGAATGATGCCCTCTTCCTCGAGCGCATGCGCGGCGGCCAATAAGCGCCGGCGCGTGCGAATGATGAGCACATCGCTAGTTCCAAGGCGCTCACGCGTGCGATCGTAGATTGGCCCCATACTCTCCGTCACGGCCACGTCTTGCTGGCGGATGCCCGGAATGCCCGTGTAACTCTTCCAGGTGCGCTGGGCTTCGCGATCGATCCGGTAGTCGTTCCCCACGTTCTGATCGATGTTGAAGCGACCGTAGCGAGCGCTGGTGTTTGGCAACCAGGTGGCGCGGGCATCGCCAGTCCGGGCTTGACCGTCCGCCATCGGGACGTAGCACTCCCATTGGAGCATATGCTCATCATCGACCGGAACATAGGCATTGAGTTTCGCCTCGGTGCCCATGGTTCCCGTCGGTTGCATGGCGTAAAACGGGAATAAGTAGTGGCCGATGCGCCAGTAATGACTGTGATCCTCGGCCGGCCGGTAGGCGCCGTACGACGTGCCCCAATCCGTATCGAGCACGGAGAATCGCGGGGCACGCTGCCTGTAATGGTAGTAGCCAAAGCTGCCTGGCTCGTACTCCTCGGGTTGATTCGCTCCGCCGTGCAAGAACGCGGCATGCACCGTGTCCATTTCTCCTTCCCAGCCCTGCATCCAGTTGCAGGCACGGGCGATGATGGAAATGCGCTTGGGGTCGGCGTTGGCTAGCGTGGCCTCGAGATCAGGCAGCGGCGGCGGCTCTAACCTCGGTCCCATATACGCCCAGATGATCCCATTCCGCTCGTGAGTCGGGTAGGCAATCAGCTTGACCTTGTGCTTGAAATTGCTTTCCGGCGGCTCATTGGGCATGTCCACGCAGGCGCCCGATGCATCGAACTTCCACCCGTGGTAGACGCAGCGAAGTCCCTCGTCCTCATTGCGCCCGAAGAATAGGGACGCGCCACGATGCGGACAATTTTTTTGTACGAGACCCACAGCGCCGGATGTTGCGCGATAGCCAACGAGGTCTTCGCCCAGCAGTCGAATATTGATCGGCGCGGAATCTTGCTCGGGCAGCTCGTCGGAGCGAATGGCCGGTAGCCAGTATTGACGCATCAGGCGCCCCATGGGCGTCCCTGGGCCAATTCGGCAGAGGTACTGGTTGGACTCATGGCTCAGCATGGCGCGGCTCCTCGAATGGGACTCTCTCGCTCACCTGGTGGGGGCTGATACGGCTGCCAGCGTTAGGTCGCAGGCAACCGTTATGAGTGTAGCTGGCAGATGCTACCAAAAGGTCCTTTTTCAGAGTCGAGCCTTGCGGTGCAAATGCTAGGCGATGGCCTTGCTCAGCATGAAGGCAGAGAGAAAGCCCGCCACGGTGATGAGTCCCGAGAAATCGTGCGCACCTTCAAACGCTTCCGGGATCATGGTATCCGCTAGCATGGCGAGAATGGCTCCTGCTGCCACGGCGGTAGTACCGGCAATGATCTCCGGCGAGAATCCGCTGAAGACGGTATAGCCCGCGAGCGCGGCAAGTCCCGATGCCAGGGCAATTGCGCCCCAAACACCGAAGATGTAGCTCGCGGAGCGCCCGGCGGCCTTCATGCCCGCGGCGCTGGCAAGGCCCTCAGGAACGTTGGAGAGGAAGATCGCGGCCACAGCCACAATGCTCACCGCGCCGCCACCAATCATGCTCACGCCGACAACGATGGACTCTGGAATGCCATCCAGCAGGGCCCCTACGGCGAGCGCCATGCCGCTGCCGCCATGCTCGTCTTCAGATGGTTGCTGGGATCCGGAGCGCTTACGGTGCTTGGCGCCGTACCAGGCCAGTACCCAGTTCGCGGCGGTGTAGACGACAGCGCCTCCAACGAAGCCAATAGCTGTGGACCCAGACCCTCCCCGATGGTAGGCCTCGTCCATGAGCTCAAAGGAGAGTGCTGAAATGAGCACCCCGGCTCCGAAGGCCATGATTCCGGCAATTAGGCGAGGTGATACGCGGGCAAAGTATCCAACCACGGCGCCGATCACGAGCGCGGAACCGGACACAAGTCCCCAACCACCGGCTTCTAGCCATAACGGCATCATTCACTCCTGTTTATGACTAAACTGGCCCCTGTCTACTAGGCGCAATGCTGGTGAGCACTCAGTCATTCAGGGGCGAGATGAGCTAACGAATCACGCGGTGACTCTCTCGTCACCAGGATAACGACGTGTCCGTCCTCAAAGTGACCCCTTTCACGGTTCCGGTGTTTCGGCTCGGGACACTTCAGTGCAGGGTGGTGCGAATGCCGCAATCCTGCAGAGCGGATGCAGGCGGGTTTCACCCCGAGTCGGACGGCGTGAATGACGCGATTGCCGTGGGGGCGACGGGCCGGTCGCCCGCGCCCCCAATCGGAACGAGGGAATCGGGCGCAGCCTCCATTGGTTCGTTGGTCGCTGACCGGGATATCGCGGCGGGCGACCGGCCAGTCGCCCCTACGGATATCGCAGTCCTCCAGAGCGAACGATGCAGGGGTTCACCTCAAGGTGGACGGCGTAGATAGTACGGCTGCCGTAGGGGCGACGGGCCGGTCGCCCGCGCCCCCAATCGGAACGAGGGAATCGGGCGCAGCCTCCATTGGTTCGTTGGTCGCCCTCCGGGATATCGCCACGGGCGACCGACCAGTCGCCCCTACGGATGGCAAGATCCTCCAGAGCGAATGCCGGTTGGTCCCCTGAGGCGGACGGCGTGAATGGCGCGGAGGCCGTAGGGGCGACGGGCGGTCGCCCGCGCCCCCACCGGGACGAGGGAATTGGGCGCGACCTCACCACGTGCATTCATTGCCATCCGGGATATCCCAACGGGCGACCGGCCAGTCGCCCCTACGGATGTCTGGATATCCAAGAGCAGACGTTGGACGGATACCCTGGGTGGGTATCTGGCTGTGTACCGCTCGTCCGGATTTCCGCGTACAATCGGCGCGAACGCGAATGGAGTATCAAGAGGAGGCGTGACCGTGCCAAAGAAGGGCTCAGCAATCTTTCTCGTCTATGCGGATCTTGCAGATCCATCCCTTGAAGCGGAGTTCAATGACTGGTACAGCAATGAGCACATTCCGCAGCTCCTGGGGTTGCCTGGTTTTCTGGATGCGGCGCGCTACAAGGCGGTGAGCGGCGGGCCAGCATATCTGGCCGCGTATGAGCTGGAGTCGCCCGATGCTATCCATCGGCCGGAGTTCACCAATCGTCCCCACTCCGAGCGCGACGATCGCCTTTCGCCTACCGTGATTGGCAAGAATGTGACGCGGATTCTGGGATCACAGATTTACCCATCAGGGCCTGAGAACCCGGACCGGGGAATGGCGCCGGTGCTCCAGATTGGTCGCATGTCGGTGACGGAGGACCAGGATGCGGACTGGAACGCGTGGTACAACGGAACCTATATTCCCGGCTATCGAACGGTCCCGGGCGTCATCTACGCGCGGCGATTCAAGGTGCTCGAGGGCGAACGGCGCTACACCACGGTGTACGAGTTTGAGCATGAGAAGGTGCCCGAAAGCCCTGAGTGGAATCACCTACGAATCAATGGCTCACCGCTGAACGTCCCTATGCGTGAGATCATGGATATGGCGCCGGGATCACCCGGGGTGTATCGGAAGATCACCTAGGAAGACGGAGGACGGAAGACGGAGGATGCCGCATCTTGGTCCTCCGTCTGTCGTCCTCCGTCTTCCGTCTTCCGTCCTCTGTCTAGTTCTTCTTCGAGTCTGATTTCCGGTCTGATTCTTTGCGTCCGTCGCGCGGGTCGCGTTTCGAGTCGAGATGCTGAACGGACAAGTGATCCAGAATACCCACGGCTCGGACGCCTCCGTTCGGGCGGCTAAAGACCTGAAGCACGTAGTAGTCATCCTGAAGCGGCAGTGAGTAGATCCACTGGTCCTTGATCCAATCAATGTGAACCGTGACCCGCTCTTTGACTCCGCTCACACTCTCTGAGATGAGCACCACCTTATCTCGGATGGGACAGTACTCCTCGGATTCCGCGCCGCAGTCCAGCGTGCCGTCGATCGTGAACTCCTGCGCATATCCTGGCGAGGCTTGAGCAATGGCGATTCCGACAAGTGCCGCCATTGACGTGGTGAGTAGGTGTCGCAATGTCCGTTTCATGGAGTTACCTTACACGAACACCCCGTCATGCTGAAGCCATTGAGCGCACGACAGCCGCGTATCGATCGAGTCGTGGCAGAAGATCGTCGCTTGATTCGGATGGCAGGCCAAAGATTGCTCGGCTTACGCCAGCCTTGACCAACGCCTCGAGATCGGATTGCCCTGGTGGGGCAAAGAAGATGGATACTGGGGCTGATCGCGGGTCTCGGCCGACCCGTTCAAGATGCTCGCGCAGGGCGGCGATACGCGGCACGGGATCCTGCCCGCGGCGCATGATAGGCATCCAGCCGTCACCAAATTCAGCAATGCGGTCAAACGTTGTGGGGCCGTCGCCGCCAATCAGAATGGGCGGATAGGGCTTCTGGAACGGCTTGGGCCAGGACCAGATTGGGTCAAAGCTCACCAGCTCGCCATGGAACTCGGCTTCGTCATGGGTCCAGATCTCACGCATAGCCAGCATGCGCTCGCGTAGAAGGCGCATGCGCGTCCGTGGATTGGTACCGTGGTTTTCCATCTCCTCAGTGTTCCAGCCTCCGCCGATCCCAAAGAGGAAGCGACCACCGGAGAGCTGATCCAGGGTGGCCACCTCTTTGGCAGTGACGATTGGATCTCGCTCCACAACCAGGCAGACGCCGGTACCCAGCTTGATGCGTTGTGTGGCGCCAGCCGCGGCCATCAAGGCTAGAAATGGGTCATAGGCATGTGAGTATTCACGCGGGAGCGTCTCGCCGCCCGGCCACGGGCTGCGCCGGCTGGTCGGAATATGGGTGTGCTCCGGCACCCAGAAGGATTCAAATCCGCGCTCCTCCAGCGCCATCGCAAGTGCATCAGGCCGCATCGCGTACTCAGTGGGAAACATGACTGCGCCGAAATCCATGAGCTACTCCTCGCCATCCGGCATACCGTGATGGGACACTTGTGACCTCATCAGTGATGGTCCACGTAGCATACCGCGACATTAATTCTGAATAACGCGGACGAGTCGTGCGATCTCATCACCGTCTGCGCCTATATTGAGCGCGGGACTGACAGCCGGAAGTAGCGGATTGAGGCGTGACATGGTTGCGGATCAGAAAGCGGAGCACGGTCGCCTGGCGGCGGCGCGGGATCAGGGAACAGCGTGGCGCAAGTGGGGGCCGTATCTGGCCGATCGCCAATGGGGCACGGTGCGGGAGGACTACTCCGCGCAGGGCACGGCCTGGGACTACTTCCCCCACGATCACGCGCGCTCGCGCGCCTATCGCTGGAACGAAGACGGGCTGCTGGGCATCTCCGACGATCGCGGATTGGTGTGTTTTGGTCTGGCCCTCTGGAATGAAGCTGACCCCATCCTCAAGGAGCGCCTATTTGGTCTGAACGGGAATGAGGGTAACCACGGGGAGGACGTGAAGGAATGCTACTACTACCT
>JBJXFJ010000495.1:0-2678 GCA_046154735.1 Chloroflexota bacterium
TCGTGATCTCATTGTCTGGCTACAATGACGTCGGCGACACAATGGGACGTTGACATACGCGAAAGCGAACACGTGGTGAAAGGCAGGAGCACGCCTGTGAGCGAAGCACAAACTGGATCTGCAGCACTCAACGACCAGCCTCTTCGGGTCGGTGTGGCCGGCCTGGGGTTTGGCTGTACTGAATTCATGCCCGCGCTCGAGCAGATGCCACAGATCAAAATGGTGGCTGCCGCGGATCTCCACCGACCTCATGCGCTAGAGGCTTTCAAAACGCGTTACGGAGCAAACGGCTACCGGAACGTGGCCGAACTTTGCACCGATCCGGAAGTAGAGGCAATCTGGATTGCCACGCCCAATCAGTTTCACGGGGAGCATGCGCTGCTAGCTGCCCAGCATGGGAAGCATCTGGTGGTCCGCAAGCCGTTTGGGTTGAATGTGGAAGAGTGTCAGCGCGTGCTGGAAGCCGCCGATAAGACGGGAGTGAAAATTCTGGCCGGCGGCCAGACCCAGGGCACCAATGCGCTGATTCGGGAAATTCGGCGCATGATGCTGAGTGGCGAGTTGGGCGCCTTGCGGGCCATCAACATGTGGGCCTTCACCGGCTGGATGCTGCGGCCGCGCGAGGCGCAGGAAGTGGATGACAGCCAGGGTGGCGGGATCGTCTGGCGGCAAGCGCCCCATCAACTCGAGACGATCCGCTGGCTGGGCGGCGGCCTGCTCCGGAGTGTCCGCGCGGTCACCGGATCATGGCGTCCGGAGCGCCCCAACGGCACCGGCTATTTTACCGCGCTGATGGAGTTTGAAGACGGCACACCCGCCACGGTTAGCTATAACGCCTATGGCTTCTTTGACACCACCGGCCTGCTCCCCTGGGCCGAGGACAAGGCCCTCAGTGAGCGCGCCCGTGCGCGCCAGGCACTGCTGAGCGGATCCATAGATGAGTCCAGAGAAAAAGAAGGCACCCGGTTTGGCGCGCGCGTCGAAGGAGAGACTGAACCGCAGATTCCATGGGAAACGGGACGCTCCGTGGTCTCCAGTCGAGGTGGTCCCTGGCTGCCGGGCAATCAGGGCGTTTTCCTGATGAGCTTTGACCGCGGCGACATCCGCGCCTCAGCCGATGGGCTGTACTTCTATGGCGAAGATGGATTACGGGAGATCACGGTGCCTCAGCGACGCGGCGAGGGCATGGTCTTCATGGACGATGAAGCCATGGAGTTGATCAACGCGGTGCGCCACAACGCACCCATGTTGCATGACGGCCGATGGGGCCTGGCGACCGCGGAAGTCCAGTGGGCCATCCTGGAATCTGCCCGCAGACGTGAAGATATCATCCTGAAGCATCAGGTAGCGGTGCCCGAGGGATTTTAGCGAGCATTGGCGAAGCGCCTGCTCACTTCAGCTTGACGACCAACCACCTCTTCACCCGAGTCATCCGCGGTGGCATCCAGATGAGACGCCACCGCGGATTCACACGCTGCCAGAGACTCAGCGCCGTTCACGCACTGGCAGCTACTTCACCTTGATCTGGGTTGTCGCTGCCTTCTCGCGCTTGGGTAGAGTCAACTTGAGGACGCCATTCTCATATCTGGCCTCCGACTTTTCTGATTCCACGTGCGCAGGAAGCGTGACCGAACGTGAAAATGACGTGGATTCACGCTCCTTAATCACCCAGTTGTCTTCCTCTCGCTCAGATTCCTGAGTCTTATCTCCACGAATTCGGAGCAGGTTTCCCTGGACATCGATATGGATGTCATCAGACTTGAGCCCCGGAATCTCAGCGGTGACCTCCACATGGTCATCCTTGTCAGCCACGTCCATTGGAAACCAGCTTCGCCCAGCAGCACCTCCGCCCCGACGTGGCATGAGAAATGATTCCTCGAACAACTGGTCAATCGCGTCCCGAAGCGAGGTGAACGACCGAGACGGTCGAAAGCGTTCCATCGCCATGTGCCAACCTCCCTGTCTGCATCATGCTCTGTTCTGCATGTGCGGCATGTTGTGGGGAAATTCCCTGCCCGTGGGGTGGCCACACTCGATGGAGCGTTGAAACGCCATTGTTCCGCGGCTCCCCGGCGATGACCAATGCCCTCGAGCGAGCACGGAATGATCACCCGCACAATTCAGGATGTCACGCCACGGAGACGTTACGGCTCACCCGATCGAGTAGTTGCTGAGCGAGATCGAAAATGGCTGCGGCGGCGAGCTTCTTGCCTGGATGATTCACCGGAGTTTGGACGAGGCGCATGTGCCAGCATTGGGCGTTCGGTCACTGCGGACCAGCACGCACCACCGGCACAGGAAGCCCTTCGCGCCTCCCTTGCGAAGGCCGCATCACCGGTGCATCAGTCGGGCAAACAGCGTCTCCCGGTAGCGCGGCGGTCTTGTGCCCCGCGCCCGAGGAATCACCAGTACAGCTCGGCACATATGGCTCGGGTGTTTCCGGTGGAGTCGCGCTTCTAGCCCGACAGTGTCCGGCTCGATGGCCCAGATTGTCGGGCTAGAAGCCCGAGTCCACGGGGCATCCACCGAGCCTCATCGGCCCGTCGGTACTAGTGCTCTGTCAATCATGGATTGTTGGGTAGTGGTATTCGGTGGTGTCGGGCATCTTGCCCGACAGTGTGGTGCATTCGTGTTCGTTGCTGCGCGGTCGGTTCTTCACTGTCGGGCAAGATGCCCGA
>JBJXFJ010000501.1:0-6850 GCA_046154735.1 Chloroflexota bacterium
TAGGCAGCGAGGCCTGTATCAAACCACCCCCGTACTCACGCAGTGACAATACGACGGCGTATGGCCGCCGGGTCGCCGGCGGCGATCCACCGTCGTATGGTCACTGCGCTGTACTAACTCACAAGCGGCGCGCTCACCCAGTATCGCTTGCGGTAGCCACCACCGAAGTCAACCTCCACCTGTTGGTGCGTGATCAACGCGGCGCTGTCTCCCTGGATGTGATACCCAACCTCAGTGGTGCCGGGAACAACCTGGTAGCCCACTGGGACTTCGCCGCGCACCGCCAGACTGGCGAGTCGTCGCCCAAAGGCCGTCCGTAGTGCGGCTTCCGCGTCGCCCTCGGATTCCGGCCTTGGGTCAGCGCTCAGAGCGGGACTGCCGGGTGGCGGCGTCACGGAGGATTGAAGACGGGCTGAGAGCCCCTCCACCTCGCGCACGGCGGATTGCACCGAGGTCACCGTTCCATCATTATCCAGCGATATACGGACAACCCCTGCCCCGGGCGTGATGACCGGCAGCCCATCTATCTGCTGTCGAAATTGCACCACCGTCTCCGTGGTGAACGGCCCCTCCATGGCGCCGGACCCCGCCGCGCTGCCACCCGCCTCATTGGCAAGCATGACGCGATCAAAGACGAGCTGGACATTCTGAGCCAGTCCGTATTGCTCGATCGCCTCGCCTGCTCTGGCAAGAGCGCGCTGAGCTCCAAACGCGCCGCGATTCGACCGGTTGGCCTCCGCGAGCCGAGCCACAATCCGTCCGTCGGCGCCAATCCGCACTGGGCTGGCACCACCCTCTGGGTAAGACCCTTGAATGCCGTTCCTGGCCCCAAAGGCCAGGCCGTCCGCAATCTCGGCCATTCGAGCCCAGCTCTCAGAGAGCGGCCGGAGGTTGGCCACCAGTGGCTGGCGCGGAACGGTTCGGGATGATTCACGGGCTAGTGACGCGGCGTTATACCAGCGCCACCACCACCAATCGTGGCTCACGGGCTGAGGCTGGAAATACTGCTCGTTGTAAAGCCGACTTTGCGCATCCACGGCGCTGGACCCGCAAGCAGCCACGGAAGGAGCCTGATTATGTGCAATTCGCCAACTTGCATCGAGCCAGGCCTGGCTAAGCTTGCGACCATTCCGGTTCCATTCCTCCCAAAAGAATTTCCCATAATTGGGATCATCAACACTCACCGTCTCGAAGCCGAAGATCATCCGTAGCCCCAACGTGGAGTTGTTCCACGTTCTTATCGGGCTATGGCCGTCCAAGACGCGGAGCGAGAGGCAGGTGGACCAGAAGATGTACCTCAGATACTCATTCCCCAACCGCATCTTGCTCGAGATCGCCGTGCAGCCTTCATTCCCCCAGGAACCACCCAGGGGAGCATAGAAGACTCCATTGGCGTCCATGCCCCCGTGACCAGAGTGATAGAAAGCTCGAACAGCGTCCACGCCGTATGTGTCCTGCCAGTTGTCATACGCTTCGTAATAGGCCCATGGCTGTACTGAGCTGTCATAGAATCGAAAATTGAGCGCGTTGAATTGGGCAACGTAATTTGCCCAGCCCTGCGCATCTTCATGGGTGAGGCTGAGCGCACCCGCGTTACAGAACGATTCAATGCTGCACGCTCCGTACATATGCGCCCCGCCACGAACCCCGGTCACATCTTGCGAGCCAAGGGGGTTCCCGAGCACATCGTCAGAGTGGCCATTGTGAGACTCGGGCCCCCCGGGAGGATTCTGAGTGGGCACTGCTAGTGTCATTGTCATGGCTCTGATCTCCTTGACAGCGCCACGCTGCTCGTGGCGCCGACTGGTTCAAAAGACGTACGCCTCGCGAATGACATCGCCCTCCAGGCGAATGTTCACCTTAGACTTTGATGATTTGGCTGAACTGAGCACCGTCAAGATGGCCAGGAAGATACCGTCTGACTCGGACGAAATCTTCCGCCAGCCAAGTCCGTCAACGTAAACCGCCCCGTTGCGATCCTGGTTGATAGCCCAGAGACCGGTGATGAGACGCTCGTTGAGCCAGTTCTCGGCCGGCGCGCCCGCCACGTCAACGCCCCACATCGCGTAGTCGATACCGGCCTCACCGTAGGCGATGCGAAAGAATCCGCCATCACCCCACCCGGTGCCCCAACTGTTCTTGCAAATCCAGGCACCGTCCGCATCGCTATAGCCAATCGCGGTGACGCAATGGCCGCCCAGAAACTGGCCGCTAGTGTGCCGATAGACGCCACTGCGGTAAGCGTAAAAGTCTTCATAGACTTTGAAACAGGCTGCCAGTGGACCACGCGTGGAAAGCCATGTCTTCATGTCTGCGGCGGTGTTGAGCTTCGTCCAGGAGGCGATCCTGGTGACCCGGTTTTGCCAATCCGTGCACACGCCACACTGCTGGTCACCCGGGGTATAGGGATAACAGGCCTCATCCACGACGCCAATGGCCTTGAATGTGTCGAGCGCGGGATCAACCCACCAGCCCGTGTTACAGGTCCGACCCTGGGCCGCTGCGTGACAGTAAAAGAGGTGTGCCTCGGAGAGGTCAACCGCCAGGTTCGGATCATTGCGCTTCAGGCGCAGCGTTCCCTCCACGGTCGCCACTGAGCCAAAGGCCACGCAGGAGCCACAGCTCAGTTGGTTCTTTACCGATGTTATGTAGTTCTTGCCATTGAGCGAACGGAGGTCCACGGCTGCCGGGGCGGCATCGGCGTGGACGTCGCGGCCCGAGGCAAAGTTCATCCTGGCCGCTTGCTCGCGCTCATCAAGGCTGGCCTCTTCGGGCGGTGGATTCGCGCCAAGGCAGAGACGCTTGGTCGTTTGCGAGAGACCTGATAGGCTGGTTTGCCCGGCCTCCCACAGCCCGCCTGCCTGAGCTAGTGCCTGTTGAAGAAGAGTGACATCCAAGGATTGATCTTCCAAGATACAACTCCATGCTCACGCGCCGATAACTAACGGCGGTTGACTACGCATAACGGTCAGCAAGAAAGTCATCGCGAGCCCGGGATCCCTGCTCGGGGGACGGAAGATCCGGAGTCCACAATCGGCCCGTGAACGGCCGAACAATGTCAGATCACCTCCCTCCAGCTCTATGGTGACTGTGCTGGCCCAGCTAGCCACGAGCACAATCTAGCAACGGGTATCCCCGCTGTGAATAGTCCATATGGTCTATTTCTCACAGCCATTCGGGGCACACATCGTTCCCCGAATGGCCGGTGGGAGACGTTTCAGTGCCGCGAGAATCCTGACAGAAACGATTATTCACTGACATCGGCGGGAAGAGAGGCCACACCCCGGTAAGCGGTGGAAATCGCCGCAAGTCCATAGACATGCTGCCCCACTTCTGGGCGCTGAACCACCCCGCGGGCGCAGAGCGATTCAGTTCGTACGGACGCTAGCGCCTATAGTGAGTCCATCTAGATCAGAGGGGAATCTCAATGCTCAATGATTTCAGCCTTGAGGGGCGCCGAGCACTCTGCATTGGCGCCGGGCGGGGTATAGGTAAAGGGCTAGCGGGCGTCCTGGCCGAAGCCGGCGCGGACGTTGCCATTGCAAGTCTCACGCTCGCCAATGCGGAGAAGGCGGCCGCCCTGGTGACAAGTCAGGGCCGCAAGGGACTTGGATTTCAAGTGGACGCCACAGACGAGGCCTCCATGACGGCGCTCGCCGTCGACGTGCGCAGCCGATTTGGCGAGATCGATATTCTCGTCAATTGCGTTGGAGACTCAATTCGGCAGCCTCTGGTGCCTCTGCCGGGGGGGCCGAGCGGCGAGATGACCCTGGCCGATTGGCGCTTTGTTCTGGACATCAATTTGACCCAGGCCTTCCTCGGCTGCCGCGCATTTGGGCCGGGCTTTCTGGAGCGGCGATCCGGAACGGTGATCAACCTCACTACGTATGCTCAGAGCCGAGCTCGCCTGCTCAGCACCGCGTATGACGCGGGCAAGCAGGCGCTCAATCAGCTCACGCGCGACCTAGCACTGGAGTGGGCGCCCTATGGCATCCGGGTGAACGCGATCGGCCCGGGCACCTTCCCAGATCCCGAGCAACGCTCACCGGAGGAAATGGCCAAGAGCGTCCAGGAGCTGTCCAAGCGCGTGCCCTTGGGACGCGAGGGTCGATTTCGAGACGTGGGCCTACTGGCTGTGTACCTCGCATCAGACGCCGCGGCGTATGTGACCGGCCAGGTATATGTGGTCGATGGCGGCATGGGGCTCATCTGATTAGAGATGGGCTCAAACAAAAAGGACAGACAGGATTTCCCGTCTGTCCTTTTTGGCCTCCGGGCAATCAGCTACCGCTTGGGAGCATTCTCTTTCAGGATCACGTTTGACTTCTCCACGCCTTCATCCAGAAGCTTCTTGGGGTCCACCGTGAAGTCCGTAAGCACCCGGGTCATAATCTCCTTATCGATGAGATCACGCACCGGATCGTAGCCGGCAACGGGGGACTCCACAATGGCATATGGCGCCCAGTCAAACATCTTGGCGTATGAGTCCGCCGCTGACCCCCAGCGTGGATCCTTCTTGTAGGTTTCAATCACATCGGCCTGCGCGCTGGCTCTAACCGGGAGGTATCCTGTGCTGGTGGCCCATTTGGCGGTTTGCGCACGCTCACCAAGATGCTTGATGACGAGCCAGGCGGCCAGCTCCTTTTCCGGCGTGGTCTTGTAGACCGACACGCTGGCGCCGTAGAGATTTACGGCTGGTTTGCCGTTGTTCGGCAGGAGCGCGATGTCCCATTTGAAATTCAGGCCCTTGGACACCGCATCCTGGTACGAAGCCATACCAGACGAAGAAGCGAAGACAAACAACACCTGACCATTGGCGAAGCGATTCTGCTCGCCATTTCGCTCGCTTGTAGGGATCTCTACGGCGCACTTGTTCTTGGCCAAACGCTGGATCATGGCAAGAGATTCAACGCCCGCCTCCGAGTTGAATTGATACGCGGATCCATCCACGCTCAGGATTCGCCCGCCGCGTGAAAACACTTGCGAAGCAAAGTTAGACGCGTCGTGACGGAACGCCCAGCCAGATTTATTCTGCGCGGGATCGCTCGCCTTGCAGGCTGCCTCTTCCCACGTCTTCCAGTCCTTGGGCGGCTCATTGTAGCCAAGCTGTTTCAGCCAGTCGGCGTTGTAATACAGCACTTCCATGGAGCGCTGGGTCGGGAACCCGAGGCGCTCGCCCTGGAATTGAGGGTTCGCATCACTCTCGAGAAAACTCGGGAAATAATCTTTCAGGTCTTCATCTGAGAATCCGTACTTCTTGCTCTTGACGAATGGAGTCAAGTCCAGAACGGCACCCTGAGCGCGATAGAACGCCGCCTGGTTCTGGTAGGCCACGGAGATCTCGGGCGGCTGCCCGGCCTGAATCGCTGCGTTCACCTTGTTGTAAACGTCGGGATAGGAAGCTCCACCAATCTCAGGCCGAGCCTTGATGCCGTAGGGATTACTCGCGCTGAACTGATCTAGCATTTCCTGCAGGAGGTCCTGGTCCCTCTGAGGGCGATTGTGCCAGTACACCACTTCAATGTTCTTGCCCTGGATATCAATGGCGTCTACCATCTCCGGGGTCGTTGGCGGATTGGTAATCGCCACCGCGGCCGGTTTGGTTGTCTCAGCGCCGGCCGGCTTTGGTGCCGTGCTCGGGTTGGCGGCCGCGGGCGCCGCGGTTGAGTTGGCGGCAGCGGGCGCTGTTGTCGGCTTCGCGGTCGAGGTGTTATTTGCCGACGGCGCGCACGCCGCGATCGCAATACTTGCAGTCGCGAGGAGCGATGCCGCGCGAATGATCTGCATCTTCATGTTCGTACCCTCCTTACACAGAGCAGTCTGAGCTTTTCGCTATCCCTTGAGTCCTGTCGTCAGAATCCCTTCTTTGAAGTACTTCTGAGTGACGAAATACAGAACGATCACCGGCCCCGCAACGAGTGTCGCAAACGCCATCAGTAATTGGACCTCCCTGCCCTCGCCAATAATGAACTGCTGCAATCCCACCGCCATCACCCGCATGCTGGCATCGCGCGTGACCAGCAGCGGCCATTTGAAATTATCCCAGGACCAGACAAAGGTCAGCAGGCCCAGCGCCATCAATATTGGTCGACTGAGCGGCAGAACGATCCGAAACAGGAATCCCACATGTCCCACCCCGTCGAGCACCGCAGCTTCATACAGCTCACGTGGAATCTGCATGAAAAATTGACGCAGGAGAAAGATGCCAAACACGCTCACGGTAAACGGCACAATCAGCGCGGCATACGTGTTGTACCATTGCAGATTGAACATCATGACCACCTTGGGCACCGTGGTCAGATCCTCCGGCACCATCACGGCCGTGAGCACCAGAATGAAGAGAATGTTCTGGCCCGGCAATCGAATGCGAGCCAGTGCATAGGCGGCCAGCGTTGACGTGAGTAGCACTCCAAAGACCGTTGCGGCGGCCACGATGAGGCTATTCGCGAGATACCGGACGAAGAGCCACGTGCCCCACTGACGATCGCGGCCGATCGTCTCAATGGCCGTCGGGTAGTTCTGAAATTGGAGGGCCTCGTTCCCCAGAGGCGGCCACGGCCAGAGATTATTCGCGATGACGCTGCCGTACGTCTTGAGTGAGGCCATGAGCATATAGACGAACGGTGCCACGGACGCCACCGCCGCCACCGTAAGCACAAGATACGTCAATTTCCGCCCCATGGACATCCGACCCACCGACTGAGCAAGCTGCCTTGCGTTCACAGTGCCTGGTACCCACTCAGCCTGGACATAGCCATCCAGCTCAGGTTACGCGGCGACAGCGTTGTGGAGTGCGGCGTGCGAGAGCGCCGCTTTGGATTTTCCCCTGCTGAGTTGGGACAGAATGGAA
>JBJXFJ010000505.1:0-8976 GCA_046154735.1 Chloroflexota bacterium
AATATAGGGCGTCGATTCGTTGCACCATCCCAGGAGCCTGTCCACTGTCGTTATCTTCAGTGCGTCCGACACATGAGCATGGCTCCTCTCCAATAGCCTTTTGGAGTCATCAGTTTGTGCGCACTCGAGCGAAATCACGAGGCTCACCATACCTTGTTGAGGCCATCAGACAAGTCGACTTTCGAAGGTTCAAATGCTACTGAACTGGCGCAAGAAACCTGCAGTAGAAGCCTCTGAGACTCTGAGCCCAGAGCCATCCAGTGAAGTTACGATTGCAGACTTCGAGGCAGGCAGTCAGGCACTTGACTCACTGGCAAATCTGGTTCGAATTTACTCGCAATATACCGCCGGTCTGAGCGCGGCTGAAACAGCAGCACTGCAGCGTGACTGCGAGGCCTGGGCCCGTCATGTCCTCACTTGTGCCCCAAGTCCAGGCGCAGAGCATGGCCCTTCTGGCGAGCGCGATTGGGGTGGTCTGCGGTCATTCTTCCAGACGCGGCGGAAGCAGGAGAGTGAACATGTCTCAAAATCGATCACCGATTTGCGGCAAGCAATCTGGACGTTCATTGACGGCTTGAGTACGGCGCTTACCCAGGATCAGGATATTGATAGTAAGGTCGTGAACCAGCTTGACGCCCTCCGTCTGGCTGTTGAGACGCCCTCCACTGAAGATCTCAAGAAAGCCGTGCTGGGAGCGGTGTCAACTCTCTCTGACCTGGTGGAAGAGCGGAAGCAGCGCCAGGATGAGCGCATGTATCAGCTTGGCAGCAAGGTTTCGGAGCTCTCTGAGGAGCTGCAGGAGGTCCGCAAGGAGAGCGCTCTTGATGGACTCACCAAGCTGTTCACTCGCAAGCCGTTTGAGGACTACCTCACAAAAGCAGCGTATCTCCGCAAGGTCTTCGGACAACCGTGCTGTCTCTTGATGATAGATCTCGATCACTTCAAGGAGATCAATGATGCTTTCGGACATCCAGTGGGTGACAAGGCCCTGAAAACAGTCTCTGACTGCCTCGTGCGGAGCTTCCCACGGCGGAGCGATTTCGTATCGCGCTTTGGCGGCGATGAATTCGCCGTTATTCTCTCAGGGACCACACTGAACGAAGCCGTGCGGCTGGCGGATCGATTCGCGGCAGTCATTCGTTCCACGCCACTCCCTGATCACGAGCCTCCGGTCAAGATGACCGTCTCTGTAGGTGTGGCCGAGCTCGCTCGCGGTGAGGCGGCGGACAGCTGGCTCGCCCGAGCCGATAGCATGCTGTACGAAGCAAAGCGCGCCGGCCGAGACCGTGTGGTGGGCACAGCACCAGGGGCCGCCACGGCCCATTAAGCTGAGCACCCTCTGTGAAGGGGCATCTTGCCCCATGAAGCGATCTGAGGTCCTGCAAGTCAACTCAGGTTGCTATGGTCACTCATCCGGAGCAGGCTAACTGATACCTCAGATTGCGTGATGGACACGTGCGGTCGGCTGGTACCATTACGGGCACTATGATTGACTGTGTCTTGCGTGTCAGACTCGTGAAACTTGGCCTAACCGCTTTTGCCCTATCGCTTACGGCGGTAATGACCTCCGCCGCCGTTCTGGCTCAAGCCACCGTGCCAGTGAGCGAAGATGAAGTGCTTCAGGGTGATCCCACCAGGCCAAACGTTGCCCTAGTGCTAAACGTGGGCTCCGGCCGAGAGCCCGGCCTGGCCATGCTTGACGCCCTGGCTGAGCGGAATCAGAAAGTGACCTTCTTCATCATGGGCTGGTGGGCTGAGCGCAACCAGGATGTACTGCGACGTATTGCCGATGGTGGGCACGAACTGGCGAGCCACGGTCATTCTGTGTTTGACCTCCGCACCGTGTCAGACCAGGCTATCCGTGGGGACTTGCAGGCCGCCGATGCTGCGATCAGCGCGGTCTCAGGAAAATCCACACGGCCGCTCTGGTCCCCTTCCGCGGGCTATCGTGATGCACGCGTGCGTCGTATCGCAGCGGAGGAAGGCTACCGACCCATCCTCTGGACTCTGGACAGCCTGGACTGGACTTTTGAGGCCACAGCTGACTCCGTCTACACGCGCGTAATGGAGCGCACGGGGAATGGCAGTATCGTGGTCCTTCACTTTGATAGTCCAACCACGGTCAACTCCACCGCCGTGGCCCTCCCACGCATCATTGACGATCTCCGTGCCGCGGGCTACAAACTGATGACCATCACCGAGCTCTTGACGGTGCCGTAGGACGGACGGAGGACGGAAGACGGAGGACGGAGGACGGAGGACGGAGGACGGAGGACGGAAGAGGCTGAATCCTCATCTTCCGTCCTCCGTCTTCCGTCCTCCGTCCGTGTATGATTCCCGCTGATGCTGAAACTCAGTGTGCTCGATCAATCCCCGATTCCCCGTGGTGGGACCCCAGCAGACGGAATTCGCGATACGCTCAGGCTTGCCGAGGCAGCCGATGCGCTTGGCTACCAGCGCTATTGGCTGGCAGAGCACCACTCCAGCAAGCGGCTTGCCAGCCCCGCGCCCGAGATCCTTATTGGTCAAGTTGCCGCCCGCACATCGCGCTTACGCGTCGGCTCTGGCGGCGTCATGCTCTCCCACTACAGTGCACTCAAGGTTGCCGAATCATTCCGTACGTTAGAGACGCTCTTCCCCGGCCGAATTGATCTCGGCATCGGCCGGGCTCCTGGGAGCGACCGACTTACCGCACAGGCACTTGCTTCCGGCCCTGGTAGCTTGAGTATTGAATACTTTCCCCACCGCATTGCCGATCTCGTGCGTTTCCTCCATGATGACGTTGAGCCAGAGCACCCGTTCGCAGGCGTGCACGCCATGCCCACCGGGGAGGGAGCGCCAGAGATGTGGCTCCTCGGCTCTAGCGGCGAGAGCGCTTCGTTCGCGGCCCACTTTGGGCTGGCCTTCTCGTTTGCCCAATTCATCACGCCGGAAGGCGGACCATCGGTCACTCGAGCATACGCGCGAGCCTTTCGGCCTTCCAAGTACTTGAGTCAACCGCTGGCCAACGTGGGTGTATTCGTGATTTGCGCAGATACCGAGGAACGCGCGGCGGGGCTTGAAGCTGCCCGAAACCTAGCGCTCGTACGCCGTCACACCGGCCGTGATGGCGGCCCCTACCCCACCGTGGAGGAAGCCGCGGAGTATCAGTTTTCAGAGCCAGAGCGGGCCATTGTGGCGCATCAGCGGAATCGGACAATTGCCGGCGTGCCCTCCGTTGTGCGCGCCCGGCTCGAGTCATTAGCGGCGGAGTACGAGGTGGATGAGATGGTGGTAGTCACGGTGACTGCTGATTATGAGTCCAGACAGCGCTCGTATGAGCTACTGGCCCATGCGTTTGAGATGGTGTGAGGCAGAAACGACATGAAGATTCGTATCGGTATTGGGCTGGGCACGCAGAGTTTCCCATCTGACGGCCAGTTCCTGGAATTGTGCCAGGAGATGGAGCGGATCGGATTTGACTCCATCTGGCTGTCTGAGCGCCTGACCGGGCCCACGTATGATCCAATCGTGAGCCTTTCTTATGTGGCTGGCGGCACCCGCAAGCTCAAGCTGGGAACGAGCGTTCTGGTGCTGCCCGGCCGTAATCCGGCCATCCTGGCCAAGGAGCTGGCCACGCTAGACCGGCTCTCCAACGGCCGGCTCATTCCGGCCATGGGCCTGGGTGCCGTGGATCCCATGGAGCACCAGGCGTTTGGTGTCCAGCGTACGGAGCGTGGCTCAATCTTCAACGAATCGCTGCCGCTCTTGCGCCGGTTCTGGACCGAGGATCATGTCACCCACCATGGTCAGCACTTCCACTATGACGATGTCACGATTCAACCCAAGCCAATTCAGAGCACACCTGATATCTGGCTCGGAGGCATGGCCGCAAGCGAGCTGCGGCGCACAGGTCGAATTGGCGATGGCTGGCTACCCAGCACCTGCACCCCCGCGGAAGCCGCCGCTGGGCGTGCAACAATCGAGGAGGCGGCGGCCGAGGCGGGCCGCGCCATTGAACCTGAGCACTACGGCGCCAGTATCACCTACGTGGAGAACGAAATTCCGGATTATCTGGCCAAGCGAGTCACTCGGCGCAGGCCGGATACCGATCCGCGCGAGCTCATTCCGGTGGGCCTGAGCGAGACCCGCGCGCTCATGGAGCGGTTCATTGATGTGGGATTCTCCAAATTCGTCGTTCGGCCCGCCCGCGAGCCCGAGCACTGGACGCCCGAGCTTGAGCGTATCGCCGAGTCACTCTTGACACTGGAGAACTGAGAAGGGGTCCATGTCGGCAAGCGTCGCCCTGTCGGAGGCATCGCCCGACTCGATCGCTGCACTCACGAAATAAGGCCACCGGCGCACTCCCTTTATCCCGGATTATTCACCGGGCATGAGGCACGGCTCGAACGGCTTTCTGGGCCGGTGCATCATTCGGGTGAGCGGTGGTTCCCGGTAGAGCGGTGGTCTTGTGGCCCGCACCCGAGGACGCCCGTAACACCGACGGATACACGGTCCTTGGTGATATCTCGGGCGCGGGGCACAACACTGCCGCGCTACCGGGATGCGCCGCTCGACCGGCTAATGCACCGGTCATGAGGCATTCGCCTGAGTGGCGCAGAGGGTTGCCCTATGCCGCTGATGCGCAATGAAGGAACGCCCCATGCTGGCACCTTCGCCGACTGCAATCTCCGCGGACACTGGGAGCTTCCGATCACCATTGCCAATCTGCGCATCCACAATGCCACCGGCTCGCTAGTGAACCCCGAAGACGTCCTTTGGCCTCGGTCCGCCTTGCGTGGCCTGCACTGGAGGGCTGCCCGGACATTGGCAGTAAGACCTGTGAAGCATCAGGAATGCACCCTCGTATCTGATCTCCACACCGCCGCCAGGCCGGCCCCAAGAAATGCCAACGCCGCCATCACCAGACAGGCCCAGAAGAACCCATCCATCAGTGCTTGCGATTCCGTTCCAACTGACGCGGCTGCCACAATGGCGAGAATTGCCGTAGGGATCGTCACGCCAAAGGCATGGCCAAAATGCCGCGTGGTCTCCAGCATGCCAGAGGCAACGCCTCGGAACTGACCAGGCAGACTCACCATGATCACAGCATTGTTCACCGCCAGGAGCGCCCCGCTGCCAAGTCCGGCCACAATTCCCGCGATCACCAGATTCAGATAGCTCTGCGTCACCCCAGCAAGCGCCCACATTGTGAGACCCAGCCCCAGAAGCACAGCGGCCGCGGGGCGGATCCAGAGCGCGCCCGTTCGGTCAAAGAGCCAACCGCCAGCCAGGCTGGTGAGCACCACGCTGGCCTGCACGAAGACCATGAGCAGACCACCAGCCGTACTATCCAGTCCCAGTCCGCGCACCGCGAGCACCGGCCCGAGAAACATGGCCCCCATCATGGTCATGTGCAGCACGGCATTCACCGTGATGGACGCGGCAAAGAGTGGCCGGCGAAGCTGTCCCCAATCCATGAGCGGAACCTGTACTCGCTGCTCCACCACAATGAACGCGGTTCCCGCGGCCACGGCGAGCAGGGGTAGCCACCAGTGATACACCGGCATCAAGAGATCATCCGTGTTTGTGTGTGGATGATTCAGCGCTACCGCGACCAAAGAGATGGTGAGCGCCAAAAGGGCCGCCCCCCACCAATCCACCTGGGATTGCATTCGCTCTCGTCCGGGCAATCGCCGGGCCCGCACCGCTGCCCAGACTGCTAGTGGCGCTACGCCCAGAAACAGCCAGCGCCAACCACCAGCGGACACCGCCAGCGTGCCCACGCCCGAGCCAATTACCGCTGCCAAAGCTGAAACCGTTGCGACCAACGCTATCGCCTTCCCCCGGTCCGTGCTGGCCACCGTGTGCGTAAGAATGGCGAGGTTATTGCCAGAGATCATTGCCCCACCCACGCCCTGAGCGGTCCGAGCCAGCACCAGCAGCTCAAACGTGCTTACGAACCCGGCCGCGGCCGTGGCAATGGCAAACATCACCGCCCCGGCCCTGAACATGGTGGCGTGTCCCACCAGATCGCCCAACCGCCCAGACACAAGCAACGTCCCGGCCAGCGCCAGAATGTACGCGGTGATGATCCAGGCTCCGTCCACAGGCCCCACGCCCACTGCCGCCGCAACGGCTGGCAGCACCGCGGTGACCGGGGCCAGGCCAAGCTGAATGAGTGTCTCGCCGAGTGTCACCGTGATCACCGTCTGGCGGGCTGACGGGGCAACCAGGTTTCTGGTCCGTGGATGAATTGCGTCTAGGGTTTGCACACGGCAAGGATATACCTTCTGGGCATGGACACTCGGCGCTGGGCCGTTGCGACCAGCTCAGGGGTGCCCAGCTCAGGTATTTCTGGGGTTCGGATGGCTAGAGCCACGCAAGAGCAGGCACACTCCGCCGCGCATTTCAGTGCCTCGCACGTTAGGGAGGACTGGAAATGCCGGCATCGATCCCGGTATTGCTTAGAGGATCGAGAATCAGAGTCATGGCGAGCTTAAACTTCGAACCGGACTGCCGACAATACTATGGCGGGTTCCAGACATCTAAGGAACGCAGTATCCTAGGAGGATAGACAACTTGTTTCGCTCATTGAGCCTCGGCCTCACCGGTATCTTCGTGGCCCTCGCCATGCTGGTCTTCACCAGCCCGGCCGCGTACGCGGATCAGCGCGATTTCACGCTGATCAATAGCACCGGACAGATCATCACGCACGTCTATGTTGGCCCATCCAACATCGTGGAATGGGGTGAGGACATTCTCGGAAGATCCATCCTGGAAAACGGCGAGAATGTGTTCATTTACTTCAGCCGGTTTGATCCGAGCTCCTGCCTGTATGACGTAAAAGTCCTCACGGATAGTGGCGCGGAAGGCGTGCTCTACCAGATTAACCTTTGCGAGATTGATACCGTAACATTCAATTGATGTCCTCGATCGGCTGAAGTGGACGACCGGGCTGAACTGCAGCGTACGGAGACTAACCGACTCGTCCCAGGCCAGGAATCGGCTTTCACCGCGCAATCCATGCACCCGCTCACCCGTGGGGCTGAGACGTACGTGGATTGCGCGTCATTCATTTCGGTGCAGATAGGTCCACCTGCATTTGAGACAAGTACGCCCACTCGCGTATGACAAGCTCAAGCGCACCCGAAGGCCAACGCTGACGATGGACGATCGTCGGCGTTGGCTCACGAGCCCTGCACTCAATCTCCCTGCTTCCCTCTCGCACAGCGTCACGTCGTGCGGACGGTCAGGGTCCTGGCGCGGCCAATCCCAAGCGTTCCTGATCGGGAGTCTGCTACCCTTTCGCCCATCGTGCCCGGGCCGTTCGATACCACCACCAAGTTCCTGGTCCAGACCTATCCGCGTGACTGGCTCACCTATCTGGGCCTCGCCGGACCCGGTCCGATCACCGTAATTGACGCCGACCTCTCCACGGTGACCGCCGAGGCGGACAAGGTGCTGCTCCTGCATGCGCCATCGCCGTATCTGGTGCACCTCGAGTTTCAGGCCAGCCCGGATGCCCGGATGGGCCAGCGACTGGCCCGCTACAACCTGCTACTCGGCTATCGGCACGCTCTCCCGGTCGCGAGTGTGCTAGTCCTCTTGCGTCCCGAGGCGCAGAGTCCGGGCATGACCGGGCAGTGGCACTCCGCCGCGCCCGGCGGTGACAGTGCCATCACATTCCGGTATTCCGTTCTGCGGATCTGGGAAGAGCCCGGGGAGCGACTACTGGCCGGGCCCTTGGGGCTGGTGCCGCTTGCCCCGCTGGCCACCATTCCTCCGGCTGATCTACCGGAGGTGGTTCGGCGCGTGGAGCGGCGCATCGAAACCGAGGCCAGCCCAACGGAGGCGCAGGTCCTGGAGGTGGTAACATTTACCTTGCTGGGACTCCGCTTCTCGCCGGAGATCGTCCAGCAACTCATGCCGGGGATACACCGTATGCGCGAATCAAGCACCTACCAACTCATCCTGGACGAGGGCCGGGCCGAAGGCGAAGCTCGAGGCCGCGCCGAAGGCGAAGCTCGAGGCGAAGCTCGTGGCCGCGCGGAGGGCCGCGCCAGCGAGGCTCGGGAGTTCCTGCTATTAATCGCCACCGACAAGCTCGGTCCACCGGATCCCGCCACTCGAGCCGCTCTGGAGCGCATCGTCAACGTGGAGGAGCTAGAGCGGCTGGGCCGGCGCCTTCTGCAGGTGGGAAGCTGGCACGAGCTCCTGACAACGCAATAGCCAGACCGCGCAGAATGCCGCCACTGGAAGCGCTAGCATCCTTGCCGGCTCGGCCCACCGGCCGCTACAGGAGCTCTCTTACCATATAACTGCAACAGAACGAGGGGCCCGCCATCCGCTTGACGCGTTTGCCACAGAAGGCCGTGGTACTTCTGGTGGGTCACTCGTCATGACAAGTGACCCAATAATGGAGCTCCGGATGACACGACTCGAAGTCAATATCACTGGATCACCTCCGTGGCTCTCGCAAGCACGGACTGGGGCACCGTTATGCCCAGCTCCAGTGCGGATCTGAGATTGATCACGATGTTGAATCTCGTCGGCAGCTCTATGGGCAGGTCAGCGGGTTTTGCGCCTCGGAGGATTCTGTCAACGTAGAACGCGGAGCGCCGGGCCAGGGCGAGGGTCTCCACCCCGTGCGCCAGGAGTCCCCCGTTCACGGCAAATAGCCGGTTGTCGCCCACCCCGGGCAATCGCGACCGCAGCACCGCGCTGCCAATCCGCGGATCGGTACCCCCAAGGATGACCCCGCCAGAGATGACGACCAGGCCATCCGCCCCATCAGCGACAGCCGTGGACAACACTGACGGGAGCTGATCGAGGTTGCGCACGTCGTACCAAGTGTAAGGAAGTCCCAAAGCCTGCGAGGCAAGCTCCACCTGGGCGCGATTCGAAACCGCGGCAGGCAGGGTGCTGCTCTGGACGGACGGGTCAGCTATTGCCGCGAGGTGGGCGAGCGTGGGCACGGTTTCCTTGAGCAGCTCG
>JBJXFJ010000506.1:0-3632 GCA_046154735.1 Chloroflexota bacterium
TCGTGACGTTGTGCATGATGCTGACATGAGAAGGCCACGCACCCTTCGGATCAAGATTGGCTCCGGTGTCTGGTCGCCTCGCCGCCAGCACGTGGTAATTTGTGATCAGATATGGCGCGCCTTCGTGTTCGACGACGAATCCAGTACCAGTACCGAGATCCTTTCCGTTCACTTGAGGCGAGAGCAGAAGCGATCTGACACTAGATTGCTGGATGTTGATTGCGTTAGCCATTTGTCGCTTCCTAACCGTTACTCATCGGTTTTGTCATAAACCTTGGCAGTTGCCGCCTCAGCCTTGACGACGTCTATTGCATCGCGGCAGCTCTGCTTCTGCTTCATTGGCTCTGAGTGGGCCATTATCTCGTTGTTGTCGCCAACGGCGCGCCAGTAGTACTGGTTGTCCTTGGTCCTCCGAATCGTAAAATACATGATCAAGTCCTCCTTACAGTCTGCCCCTAGTATACCCGAACGACTGTTCGGTTTCTAGAGGTGAGGCCCGTCGCTACGTCGAGCCATGTCGATCAGAACCTCAGCCAGGGCGTGAGCCAGCCGCTCCTCCATGTCGGGCCTGGCCACCGCGTTCACGCGAATCCGGCCTGTCCGTGATCGGGCCCCACGTGCCAGCGGGCGACTACAGGCCCGGCGCAACGTCTGGTAGTGCTTGCCGACCCGGTGCGGTAGCGAAGGCTCCTCGGCGGTGGCCTTCTGGATGACCGCAGCCAGCTCAGCCGGGGTCAGTTGCAAGCTGGGCTCGTAGAACCGGTGGACCTCGAGCTGGTGGTCCAGGGGGAGTGTCCCGAAGATGCGCCGGCGCCTCAGCCAGAGCTCTCTCAGCTCTAGATGGCGTTGGTGGTGATGTTGTTTCGAAACTCTCGGCACTTAACTAGACAGGCAGCGGTTTGTGAAGTGACCGCGTGTCCAACAACGGGGTTGCTTCAGCGTCAGCCAACAACTCGGCTGAGACCTCGGCGCCCTGCAGATAATAAGAATTGACGATTGCGGCGTTAGCCATCGATGACACCCGAGGATCTGGATCGTGAAGCAACGCACGTGCCTCGTCTTCAAGAGAGACTCCGAACTGAGGAAGAAGATTCCCTAGTAGTGAAGCGGCATTGTGTCGGTCGCCTGCATCTCCATCTTGAAGCTGGTCGAATAACCTGACCCCGTGTGAAGGATCGGCTTCCATCAACCGAAGGTGCTCCCGTGTCGTAGTGACAAAGCGCGTGTGATATTCAATCCAGTTACGAAGACCCATTTCACTTCATATTATAGCAAAGTCAGAACGGCCAGTGTCCTGTACCGGTTTCATCCGACTTCTTACAGAGTGAGTGCAAGAGCTAACCCCGGTGAAACGGAGAGTGGGACTTTGAACCAAAAGACAGAGGCGATGTTGTGGTCTGCACAACGGGACTGGACGTACCGGCCGGGTGCTCCGCAGGTCACCTGACCTCAGTTATGATAATGAGACTCAATACTACTTGGCGGGGATCGTGGGACAAAGCGCGAACCAGGATCTGTGGGAAGCGCTAGCTCAGCTGGTCCTGACGTCGGCAAGGATGTGACCCCGCGAGGCTTAGGCGACTCACGCGGGCCCTCTGACCTGGGGAAACGCGGCAGCGAAGGAGGGGCGTAGGACGCCCGCTCGGGTATTCACGCGCCGGGCAGCGGTGATAACGATCCTCTCATCACCAATCAGTGCAGAGGTCTGTGAGCATGAGTCGGCTGACCCTCCACCTCTACCGCCATCACTGTCGACCTGCGGTTCCAGGTCGATCACTTGACACCCGTGGCAGGATCACCGAGGGATCGTCCCGTGAAGTCAGGAAGGGCAATCATGAGAATGACGGCAGGGCGCTTCGCACTTGCACTCGTATTCACGGCCTGCGCGATCACGGCGCTTCCGGCTGCTGGGCAATCTTCCCAAGAGCCGCCTAGTCCACTGGAACCGAACGACTACACGATCGGCGCTCCCATCCTCGACGAGTGGACAGCCACTCAACGCACCTACGAGACCGGGACACCTGGGCTGATGATCACCGAGGTCTATCCGGCACGAGTCAATTTCCAAGACGGCGGTCAGTGGACTGAAGTCGACACGACCCTGGTTAGTGGAGGCGACCTCGATCTGCAGACCGCAGCAAACTCCCTCGAGGTTGCGCTGGGCGACAGCGCTGCCGATCCAGCCCTCGCAGCCGTTCAGCTGCGGACGGGGGAAGCCGTGGAGTTCGGAATGGACGACGCGGAAAGCGCACCTGTCCAAGCGGATGGTTCGGTCGCGACGTATGAGGACGTACAGCCGGGCGTCGATCTCCTGCTGGAGTCGATTCCGGCCGGGATCAAAGAGACAATCATCCTCCATTCTGCCGAGTCCCCTGGTGTGTATCGATTCTCGTTGGAGGCGACCGGGCTGACTCCTGACCTTGAAGACGGCGCAGTGGTATTCCGCGATGCCTCGGGGGAGGCCCGGCTGACCATTCCGGCTGGCTTCATGATCGACTCGTCGGAGCCCGCTGCCTACTCAGACGGCGTGGAGTACCGCTTGCTCGACGGCGGCGCCACGCTGGAAGTGGTTTTGGACGATGAATGGCTTTCCGATCCGGCCCGGCAGTATCCAGTTGAAGTTGACCCCTCGCTCGTAGTCACCGCCGGCACAGACGACACCTACGTCAACGCTGGCAACTCGGGCAATTACTCCACGCTCGGATACTTGCGGGTTGGTAAAGGAACCTATGCCAACCGCGCCTTCCTTCATTTTGATACCGCCGCACTCACCGGCATGAACGTGCACAGTGCAACACTAGACCTTTGGCAGGCCGACTCAGGATCCTGCACGGCCAGTCCAATGGATATCTACCCAGTGGCCGAAGACTGGCAAGGTTCTACCACGACATCCTGGCCCGGTCCGGATATCCATGACGATTACCTCGCGGGCACTATCACCTCGGGGGTTGGCTTTAGCGGCTCCTGCCCCGATGCGTTGGTCAGCACCGACGTGACCCAGCTGGTCTACGACTGGGCCGGCGGGAACGTTGCCAACTATGGTCTCTCGTTGCGAGCGCGTGACGAGGCCCTCGCTAGCCAGTTCAAAGAGTTCCAGTCAGCGCAAGCGTCCAATGCTCCGAGCGTCACTGTGACTTGGTCCGACCCGACGCTTTCAAGCGTCCCGCTCAGACCGTCGGACATGGCTCCCGAAGGATGGACCCAGAGCTCAGCTCCAGGGCTGTCGGCTACTTACAGCGACCCGCAAGCGGACCAGGGGAAAATCACTTTCCTGGTGTATGAAGCGGCTACAGGTCGCCACATTGGTTCGCTCAATTCGTCAACAGTAAACTCAGGGACTTCGGTTAATGCGACACTAAGCAGTCTCGGCATTGATAGCCCCATCTTCTACCGAGCGGTCGCCGTCGACATGATCAATGGTAGGTACTCGCGTCTATCGAGAGACGTTACTCTCGTTCGACCTTCAAACTGGATATCCTCACCACTGCCAGATGATTCGATAACTACAGGCACGGATTTCACTGCCCAGTTAGCGAGCGGCGTCACAGCCACGGCCGTTAACTTCTACGTGGATGGCGCCCTAGAAGCCTCCGATTCGTCTCCCCCGTATGAGGCAGCGGATCGGATGGCAG
>JBJXFJ010000512.1:0-7266 GCA_046154735.1 Chloroflexota bacterium
ATAAATTCCGCACTACAAGCCCAAGCTGCTATCCGACTTCTGGACAGATACCTGACTGAACTGAACTGCCATTCACACCGCTGCTATAATCGGAGTCGTCTGGCGCCCGTAGCTCAGTGGATAGAGCAACGGCCTTCTAAGCCGTTGGCCGAGAGTTCGAATCTCTCCGGGCGCACCCGCTTCACCCAGGCGAGGGAGGCCCACGATCCCACGCTTTGTTCTTGCACTTGATCAGGGCACCACAGGGTCCGCGGCGCTCCTCTTCGATGAATCCGGCCGTATGGTATCGAGCGCCGATCGCGAAATCACCCAGCACTACCCTCGGCCTGGCTGGGTTGAGCATGACCCGCTGGAGATCTTTGAAACGACGTTGGCAGTGGGTCGCGAGGCCGTTGAACGCGCGGGCGTGCTCCCTCGTGAAATCGCGGCGATCGGCATTGCCAATCAGCGTGAGACCACCGTCATCTGGGAACGTGCAACGGGCCAGCCCGTCTGTCCGGCCGTTGTCTGGCAGAGTCGCGTCTCCGCCGAGATCTGTGAGCGGCTGAAGGCAGATGGTCTTGAGCCGTTCTTCCGGGAGCGGACAGGATTACTTCTGGATGCGTATTTCTCCGGGACGAAGATCCGCTGGGTTCTGGATCGAATCCCCGGTGCGCAGCGGCGCGCGGAATCCGGCGAGCTTCTGTTTGGAACCGTTGAGACCTGGCTAGTCTGGAAGCTGACCGGCGGACGTGCGCACCTTACCGATGTGACCAATGCATCTCGCACCCTGCTGCTTAACATTGAGACGGGTCAATGGGACGATGAGCTACTCTCAATACTACGAGTCCCCAGAACGATGCTGCCGGAAGTGGTTCCCAGCTCGCGGATCTATGACGATGCGGACGCCGAAATGTTTGGCGTGCCCATACCCATTGCCGGCATGGCTGGCGATCAGCAAGCGGCGCTCTTTGGGCAGGCTTGCTTTGAGCCGGGTGAAGCCAAGAATACTTACGGCACCGGCTGCTTTCTGCTCACGAACATCGGACCAGTGCCAAAACGTTCCGGCTCGGGCCTGCTCACCACGGTTGCTGCCGATTTCGGTGGGCGTCGTTCGTATGCACTGGAAGGCAGTGTATTCACCGCGGGGTCCGCTGTGCAGTGGCTGCGTGACGGTCTCGGAATTATCAACGACGTGGCTGAGTCCGAGCTGCTCGCCGAGTCACTGCCTAGCAACGGGGGTGTGTACCTGGTGCCGGCCTTTACCGGTCTTGGAGCGCCCTATTGGGACATGTACGCGCGCGGGTTACTTATCGGGATCACCGGTGGCACGACCCGCGCACACCTTGCCCGCGCGACACTTGAGAGTATCGCCTATCAGACGCGAGATCTTACGGAAGCCATGGCGCAGGCTGGTCAGCCCATCCGGACACTCCGCGTGGATGGAGGCGGTTCGGCCAATGGCTTCCTGATGCAGTTTCAGGCCGATATCCTCGGGATACCTGTGGAAGTGAGCGCCATTCAGGAGACAACGGCTCTGGGAGCAGCCTTCCTGGCAGGATTGGCCAGCCGAGTTTGGAGTGACGTGGCGCAACTACGGACTTCGTGGGCATGCGCACGCAGATTTGAACCTCGCATGGCTGAGGATATGCGAGTTGATCTCTGCGGGCAATGGCATCGGGCTGTTGAGCGCTCGCAGCGCTGGGAGGAACAGTAGTTGGTGCACATTGCCAGCGTGGCTGTAATCTTTTTTCGAATTAATCCGCTGCGGAGTGCGATGATATCCACATGAGAGACTTGCCTCCTGAGCCACCCAGCAGTGAGATCACTCCGAAATCGCTTTATCTCAATCGTCGTGAGCTCATCAAGAATGGCGCGCTAACCCTTGGAACGGCCGCTGTAGTAGGCGGCAGCTTATCCTGGCTTGTGGGCATGGGGCCCCCTCCCGACCTGCCGAACGTAGCCGCTTCACCGCTGGAAGCGCTGCCTCCACCCGTGGCAATGACCTCGTTTGACACGGACGAGCCACTAACCTCCCAACGCGACGTGGTGACTTACAACAATTTCTATGAGTTCGGTTTGGACAAAGCGGACCCCGCCCGCAATGCCCACACGCTAAACGTCAGACCCTGGACGATTGAAATTGAAGGCGAGGTCGCCCGTCCCCAGACGATAGATATCGACACGCTCTTGTCCTGGTTCCCGCTGGAGCAGCGTATTTACCGCATGCGCTGCGTGGAGGCGTGGTCCATGGTAATCCCCTGGCAGGGATTTCCCCTGGGCGAGCTGATTAAGCGTCTGGAGCCGACTGGCTCGGCAAAGTACGTGGAGATGATCACACTGCAGGATGCGGAGCAAATGCCCGGACAGCGAACACGGTCGTTGAAGTGGCCGTACGTCGAGGGATTGCGGATGGATGAGGCGATGCACCCACTGACGATGCTAGCCACCGGTCTCTATGGGGAGACACTGCCAAACCAGAACGGAGCCCCCCTCCGACTGGTGGTTCCATGGAAGTATGGCTTCAAGGGTGTGAAGTCCATTGTCAAGATCCGATTTACCGAAGCGCAACCAGCAAATACTTGGGCGGTGACTGCCCCACGGGAGTATGGCTTCTACGCCAACGTCAATCCTGATGTGAACCATCCCCGCTGGAGCCAGGCCACGGAACGGCGCATCGGCGACTTCGGTCGCCGACCCACCTTGCCGTTCAACGGGTATGCGGAACAGGTGGCTGGTCTCTATGTGGGCATGGATTTACGGAGCTACTTCTAATCATGGCTTCATCGGTGAGGACTCAATCCATCCCGCGCCCGACGCCGAGTGGGGGTGGACGCGGACGACCGTGGCTGAAGCCCGGTATCTTTCTGGGCGGGCTGGCGCCACTGGCGTCACTCACGCTCAGAGGCGTTCAAGGGCATCTAGGCGCGGATCCGATTGCGGTCATTGAAAATGAGACGGGGCTGGTGGCGCTGATCTTCCTGACCGCGTCACTAGCCTGTACTCCCGCGCGGTACGTGTTTGGCTGGACCTGGCAGATGGCCACCCGCAGGGATCTGGGTCTGTTTGCATTCTTTTATGCGTCGGTCCACTTTCTGACCTATCTCGTGCTAGATCAGGTCTTTGATTGGTCCGTTATTGTTGAGGACGTGATTCAGCGGCCGTTTATTACCGTGGGCGTACTGGCTCTGCTGCTTATGGCGCCGCTGGCGCTGACCTCTACCAACGCCTGGGTGCGCAAGCTCGGCTTTCGCCGCTGGCAAATCCTGCACCGGCTCGCGTATGTGGCGGGCATCTTGGCCGTGGTGCACTTCATCCTGCGCGTGAAGGTCGACCTCACTCAGCCGTTGACGTATGCGGTCGTCGTCGGTGGACTCCTGGCGCTGCGGGCCGCATTCTGGATCCGCAAGCGACGTTTGGCAACCGCAGTCGGCCAGACTCGCAAGGCTCCCGTCCGTGTCTGACGTCAACGAGATCTGGGGCGGCCGCCAATTCGGGCGGAGCAGACCGGACTCAAACACTCACGGATACAAAGAAACCGCGATTCCTGGGCGGTAACCCGGAAATCGCGGTTCAACTCAAAGGGTCTATGAGCGCCAGAGGGGCGATCTAGCTCAGCGCAAGGGTCAAGCTATTTCGTGAACTCATAGACCTGGCTGCGTACCTGGTTCGTAATCGGCATACTGACGCGCATGCTACTGAGTGCAGCATCCACCTCAGCAATACTGGTGTCACCAGCGTTGGGCGACACGCGATGGTGATGCGGCATGGCTACTTGTAGGTTGGGATTGTCAGACGCGGTAAGTTTGATCGACATGGCTACATCGGCGGGATCGTGTGTTCCGCTCATATGAAATATGATGGCGTCTGGTTTCCACATTTGGGCCCACAGCGCTTGGTCTGACGAGGTGGCTGAGCTGCCACTGAAGTAGACGGTCCAGTCGTTCTCAAAGGTCACGTAAAAGCCTGAGGATATGCCGCCATATGTCAATGTTGGAGTGGGGGCACCGAAGCTGTTGTCGTGAATTGAGAGGACATTGCGGACAGTGATGCCCTCCACTCCACGATACCGATCACCTTGATTCCCGCCCACATTCTGCGCGGCTGGTAGGCCCTGGGCCTCAACGAGCCAGCGTGTGACGCGGCTGGGACCATAGACTTTGGCTCCGGTCTTCTGCGCGATCGCGACGGTGTCACCAATCTCGTCGCGGTGAGCATCAGCAACCAGGATAAGATCCGCCTGATTAATATCGTCCACGCTAACCGCGGCATCGGCATTGCCCGTGATGTAGGGATTGATCAAAACCACCTTTCCGCTCGGTGATGTCAGGCGAAAGAATGACCAGCCGAGCCATTCGAGTTTGACGGTGCCACCCTGGGCTGTCGCCGGCGAGCTCATGCTCAGGCCTGGCGCAAGGAGCACCGCGGCCGTGAGCATTGCGGTGAGAGCCAGGGCAACGCGTCGAGTATGAGTGCTTCCGTGGAGCATCGATGAACCTCCCATGTGCGCGATTCTTCTCTGGGTACAGAGAGCAAACCTAGTCTAGGAGGAGCGACAAGTGGAGGCAAGGAAATGGCATCTCTGCCAATACGCAACGCTGGTGTTGTCGATCCAGGTAAGATCGATGCGCGCAATGAATGGAGGCACTCAACGATGAAAGCCGCCGTGTTATATGAGGCGAATGCCCCTCTTGAGGTTGTGGAGCTGGAGCTGCAGGGACCCCAGACTGGTGAGGCCCGAGTGCGTGTGAAGGCCGCGGGGGTGTGTCATAGCGACTGGCACATCATGAACGGCGATTGGAATGTTCCGTTGCCTATGGTCCTGGGACATGAAGCCGCCGGTGTGGTGGAGGAAGTTGGTCCCGAGGTGACCAATGTGTCCGTTGGTGATCACGTCATCTTCTCCTTTCGCCCTCAGTGCGGTCACTGCCTGTACTGTTCCACTGGCCGCTCAATTCTCTGCGATGGGCACACCTCGCCTCGCTGGGGCATGCTGGACGGCACTACCAGGCTGCGCCGTGGGGATCAAGAGATCTTTCAAATGGCCCGTATTGGCACATTTTCGGAGGAAGTGGTCTGTCCGTCTGAGATGCTGGTGCCGATTCGTAAGGAGATGCCCTGGGCCCAAGCGGCGCTGACAGGTTGCTCAGTACCTACCGGCGTGGGCGCGGTCACGCGCTGCGCAAAGGTTGAGGCGGGGGCCTCTGTTCTTGTGATCGGGTGTGGCGGCGTAGGGCTCAATGTGGTTCAGGGCGCGCGCCTGGCCGGTGCGCGGACGATTATTGCCTGTGATCTCCTGGACAATAAGCTTGAGTACGCGAAGGAGTTTGGCGCCACACACACGCTGAATGCCACGCGAGACGACGTCGTGAAGGAAGTCCGCGCGCTCACGGATCGACGCGGCGTGGACTACGCCTTTGACGCGATTGGCGGTGAAGCTACAACCCTTCAGATCGTGGATGCCATTCGCCCGGGCGGCACCGCGGTGATTGTGGGCATGGCCGCCATGAGCGTTCGCGCACCGATCACGCCCTACTCCATGGCGCTCCTAGAGAAAACGCTTAAGGGCACCATGTATGGCTCGGTCCGCCCGAACCTCGACTTTCCGATTCTTGTTGATCTCTATCTTGACGGCAAACTGGAGCTAGACTCATTAATCAGCCGCACCTACTCGCTTGCTGAGATCAACGAAGGCTTTGATGCACTGCGCAGCGGCCAGGTGGCGCGGGGCGTGGTGGTGTTTGACTAGAGCCCAATTGAGGGCAAAGGGCAAAGTGCAAAGGGCAAAGGGCAAAGTGCAAAAACGATGTCCTGGCGACCAGGCTTGGTGTCCACCCTCGCGCCTCGAGATGACATGGAGCCAAGCGAGTGGACATCATGGTCCGCCGGCACGATACCTTTTTGCACTTTGCACTTTGCACTTTGCACTTTGCACTTTGCACTTTGCACTTTGCCCTTTACACTCTGACGTTTCGCCTTCCGCTACTCGTCTACAATGCGGGGATACGCGCACGGGAGAGCATCGATGATTTACGAGATTCGAACCTATAACCTCAAACCGGGCAATGTGCCTGAGTATGAGAAGCGGCTTGCTGATGCGGTGGAGGTGCGATCGAAGTATTCCCAGCTTTACGGAGTGTGGCATACGGAGATCGGCCCGCTGAATCAGATGGTTCATATCTGGGCGTACGAGAGTTTGCAGGAGCGAGCGGATCTGCGTGCCGCGGCGTCAAAAGATCCCAGTGGCAAGTGGCCGCCAAATGTGAGCGACCTCTTGCTTTCGCAGGAGTCAGACATCCTTACGCCAATCAAGGGCATGAATCACCACACCGGCGTGCAGGAGCTTGGCAACCTTTACGAGCTGCGCATGTACACGTACGCGTCCGGGGCTACCCCCGGAGTCGCTGAGACATTCGCGGCCAGCTATCCGGCTCGATACGATGTGTATCCAGTGGGCGGGATCTGGACGAGCGAGCTAGGCAACCTGAATCGGCTCTATCAGCTATTCCCCTATCAGGACTGGGCGCACCGAGACGTTGTGCGCGGGGAGCTCCGCGAAAAGCACCTCTGGCCGCCACACAGCGAGGCTCGTCCCGTGGTCCAGCTCGTGCGGCATATGGTGCCCGCCTCATTCTCACCACTGCGCTAATCATTGATCACTTGCCTGCGATGTGACAGACCGAACCGGTCTGTTACATCGCAGGCCTCGATCATCGCTCCATGTCTAGGAGGCGCCCTCAGTCATGCATGATCGTAATCCCGGTCTCATCGGCGGGAACCGACTCAAGCTCGGCATCTTTGGAGCCAATGTCTCCAGCGGTCGCACCTACATCGATATTCCGGAACGCTGGGATGCGACCTGGGAGCACAATCTGGCCCTGGCCCAGCTTGCTGATTCGGCCGGGATCGAGGCCATGGTTCCCATCGCCCGCTGGAAGGGCTACGGTGGCCTAACGAACCCGAATGGCGAGAGCTTTGAATCCACGGCCTGGGCCTGCGGTTTACTGGCCGCCACGCGGTCAATCAATGTGTTTTCCACCGTGCACGTGCCATTGGTTCCCCCAGTGCTCGCGGCTAAGCAGATGGCCACGGCCGATCATATCGGGCGCGGTCGCTTCGGCGTGAATCTCGTCTGCGGCTGGAACGAGGATGAGTTCGGCATGTTTGGGGTGGAGCGGCAGGAGCACGACGCGGGGTATGACCAGGCCGAGGAATGGTGGAGCATTGTGCGTCGGATCTGGCGCGGTGATGAGCCCTTCGACTTTGACGGCCAGTATTTTCAGCTCT
>JBJXFJ010000513.1:0-4634 GCA_046154735.1 Chloroflexota bacterium
GGCCGCCTGCTCCCGGCGTTCCTGGACGGCTCCGATCATCTGGGACAGATGGTGGAGGGCTATGACACGTTTAGAGGTCTCGCCTCATCCCCACAGCACCTCATTCCCGGTCATGATCCCTTGGTAATGGCCCGTTATCCCGCGGCATCCCCGGAGCTGGCTGGCGCGGTCATTCGCGTGGGCGTGATGCCGAACCATGAACGCTGAGCGAGCCGGTCCGCGATACAAGGACGGCCGGCCTCCCTGGCGGTGTCCTCGCCGTCGCGCGCGCTTGTTCAGGGCGCCGGGCTCGGCTCCCGGTAGATCCAGAAGTCGCCGTCGCCGCTGATCCCATAAAGGACCGGCGGATCGAACCGGCTCACCTCCAGGCCCCGCCAGAATCCCAGCCTGGCGGCGTCGGCCTGCGCTCGCTGGTTAGACTCACCCATCCAGTACCCCACCTCAGCCGGCCCGGCCACCGGCGTCCAGGTCACGCCGCGGTCCGGGCTCTGGAATAGCCCATGCTGCGCTGTGGCAGCGAAGAATCGGCTCCCATCCACGCTCAGGGCCGTGGCGGTGATCTCGCTGTCAAACGTCGCCACCTCGTCCGTCTGCGTCACGCCGTTGCGGTAGATCAGTCGGTGGAGCGTGGTCTGGTAGAAGCCGTAGACGATGTCCGAGTCCGGATCCACCAGCAACCGCGTTGTGGAGCCCGCTCGCAGGCCCGGCCGAATCACGTGCCAGTGGATGCCGTCATCGGTGTGAGCGAACAACCCCGGCACTCGGCCGGCGCGCGCGCCAACGCGTGCATACCCACGTCCGGGCACGGTTCGGGAGAATCCCACCGCTTCCAGCGTCGCCGCGCTTGATTCAGGGATGCCTGGCTCGATCACCCGACCTGTCGGGCGCCAGGTGCGTGCAGCATCATCACTCGTCGTGTTTAGGCGTGTACCCGATATGACAACGTGGAGTCGGCCTCCGGACTCCACGACCACCAATCGCGCACTGTCCACAAACCAATTGATTCGCCAATCGAAGCCGGGGAGCGACACACGCGGATCCTGAAACAACGGCCCGCTCCAATGGCGCCCGCAGAAGTCGCTTCGCGCCAGCCCCACAAACGTCGGCGCGGCGTATAGCACTGGCCCCTCCTCGCCCACCTCCGCGATAGAAGCGTACCACCAGTAGCGCTCTGCGAGATTTCCGCTCGGATCATACGGAGGGGCAATCGTGGTGATGCGAGTCCAGCCTTCGCGCACGTCGCAGCGGGCAAACTCCACCGCGCCCGCCGGGCGCAGTCCAAGCACCAGGAGCAGCACGAGGAGGAAGCCCAGAATTGCGATCCTGGACAACACGAGCACCTGGGAGCGTGGGGGTAAACGCAACAATGACCTCCTTAAGAGTCACGTCTCATGTTCCAATGAGCGTGTCGTAGGCCGTATAGAAGGCCCCGTCCGCCCCCGCCTCAGACGTGAGACGGAATGCCTGGATCGACTGGCCGGGAACCGGCAGAATTATCAGCGGCTCGTTTCGCAGACCCCAGGTACGGGTGCCCGGATGGACCGGATCATCCACGGGCTGGTGGGCGAAGAAGAACATGATCGTCGGGTCATGGGCGATGAGATTGCCGTACAGCTCGGAGAGCGAGCCGGGGCTCGTGGCGAAATCCTGCTGGGTCACTCCCCACTCACCGATGATCACGTCGCCACCATCCCCGCGATCTTTCATGAGCGTGAGGAGACCGGGATCTCCGCCCCGCCCCTTGAAGAAGTCGTCGATATCGACTTCACTCCGATTGTTGTGGTGGAAGTGGAAGTTCACGCCACTCCACGGCCAGCCGGTCCCGGGCGGTGCGTGGTTCATGAGCCAGGTATACATAGCCTCAAGATAGATGATGGGGTTCGGATCGTAGCCCGGCCCCACCTGGAGCCCGCCCGCGTACAGGATCACATCCGGCCCCATCCGCTCGCGGCAACGGCGGAGCAGTGCGGCAAAGTTCCCCGGCTGTACCGTGCCTCCCACATTCGGCTCGTTATAGATGATATAGCCGGTGACGTTCTGGAAATACAAGTTTGGGTCAAAGACGAGACTGGCCGCCCGAGCCGAAAACCCCTCGATGTACGCGTTGGTACCCGCTGTGTTCAACGAGGCATTGAGATCAACATAGGGATCGATGTTTGGATCGCGGCGGTAGAACTCCGATCCGATAAGCGCGTACACTTTGATTTCCGCGTTGCCGTAGCGCTCAAACGCCGCGTTATAGCTGAGAATATCGCCCAGATCTAAACTGCCTACCCCATTGCCAGGCGCGGTAATGACCGTCCGCACCCGCAAGCGCCCGTGGACGGGGCTATTCCACAGCCCCCGAACATCTCCCACCCAGTTCCAGTTCGCGTCGCCCGCGACGGCGGTGTCAAGGACAATCGGCCTGGCTGGATTGTTGGCATCATAGCTCTTGGTATCGATCCCCTGTTGGCGGGGCGCGTGGTTATCCTGGTATTGATTCAACCAGCGGCGCAGATCGGTGATATCGGATGCCCGGATCAGCGTGGGCGGTTGCCCCGTGCTGGCGCCGCCCGGCGTGACACCGCTGGACCATCCCGGCAGCAGTCCACGACTCTTGAAATTCCAGAAGCGCTGGATCGCCTCGCGCATCTCGGTCAAATATTTCGCCTGGATCAACGCGCCTGGTCCAATGTTGATCCACGAGAACGTGTACCGATACGGGAGCGGTACATTGGGAGTAATCGAGTCGATATTCGCACGGAGCGTGCTGATGTGGCTTGCGTTTGCAGGTAGGCCCGCCTGCACAACGTCGGGATAGCTAAAAGGCATTGCTCTCGGCCCTACGCGTAGTAGCAGCCGGCGGTATCGGCAATGACCCGGCTGCCCGCTTTGATTTGCCCGTTAGACTGCAGCGTGTTCCCAGTCACGCTACCGGCCCCGGCGGTGATCGAGCCGCCGGCAGTGATGTTCGCCCCGACCTGCACATTCCCCGCCGCAAGGATGCTGCCCGCGGTGTTGATGGGACCCACTGGCACCGCCCCATGCGCCCGGACGCTCAGGCTGGTGGCCTCGATCTTCCCATCCCCATAGATGTAGGCGTGGTCCCCGGTGGTGTTCAGGCTCCCAGCCGAGAACTGCCCTCGCACAATGCCATTTCCGTAGACATCCAGGGGCCGGTCCGGTTCCGCACCGATACCCACATGCCCCTCCAGCTTGGTCCGCCCGCCCACCGTGAACGCCCCGCGCACTCGTCCGGTGCCATCCACGTCCAGCGTCGCCGCGGGCGCATTTGTCCCGATGCCCACGGTCCCGGCGATCACCACCGGCCCAGAGACAGTCAATCCCTGACTCATCCCGCACGGGCCGGTCACATTCAAGCCTCCGGGACTCACTGTGAGGCTGCCGGCCGTGGCGGGGCCGGTCACGTTCAACACGCTGGTGCTCAGCGTACCCCGCACGATGGCCGGGCCATTCACGTCCAACGGCCGATCTGGACTGGCGGTCGCGATGCCCACCGCGCCATACAGCACCGTGGGGCCTTCGGTGGTGAGCCCGCCCCGCACCAGTGTATTCCCAAAGACGTCCAGCGCCTGGGTCGGCTCCGCCCCAATGCCCACGTTCCCTTCCAGCTTGGTTCGCTGGCTCACGGTCAGCGTGCCGCTGACGGTGGTGTTGCCGCAGGCGCAATCAACCGGCATGGGAGCCGCCAGACGCGCTATCGGCGGGGGCGAGCTGCAGCACAAAGCGGGTCGCGTCCAGCACCGTCAGATCGGTCAATTGGGGTACGTACACGCGCAAGGCGGCCAGCAGGTCCGCTTTCTGCACCACCAGGCCGCTCACGACGAGTGGCGGCAGGAGTGCCCCGGATGCCTCGCCCGGTTCGCGGGCGCTTACCTGAGGGCCGGGTGTCTCAATGTTCTGGATGGCCATAGTTATCCCTCCACGGTGCCACCCCTCCGTGGGCGGCACGCGCACAGCGTATCCCCCCCCCCGATCGATTGTCAAGGATTGCGTGAAGCTGCGAATCCGCCCCGCGACCGAAATTTGTGAGTGCGCGGCTTGTCGAGAGATGATTGAGTGACCCACTGGCAGCTCGGACAGGCGTGAATGACACTGGACGCCGATGCGACATGGACGCAGAGTCAGAAGCGAGTAGGAGCAGGTCATACCGTACTGTCTCCAAAAAACCGGGCGCACATCGTCCCAAGTTCTGGATACAGCCGTCGCAGAGTCGCCATTACGAGAGTTGACGATGGGGGATCGCCGGCCTATGATCGGCCTGGTTGTGTGGCGAGGTCTGGCGTGTGCGCCAACTGCTCCAGGAGGAGTTTTTATGAATCACGTGTGTTCACGGCTGAGCGTGGCTTCCGCGCTTGTGCTGGTTATCGCATTGGCGGCTTGTGCGCCCGCCGCGCCCAGCCCCACGCCTGCTCCAGCGAAGGCAGCCGCGCCAACTTCGGCCGCGGCATCACCAGCGGCTGTCGCATCACCGGTGGGATCACCGGCTCCCGCGGCTTCGCCTGTGCCGGCCACGGTATCTGGCGCACCAAAGCCGATTGCGAAGCTGGCGGACTATCCCACCAAACCCATTGAGATTATCGTGCCGTTTGGCCCCGGGGGCGGCTATGACGCGCAGGCACGGCAGCTTG
>JBJXFJ010000514.1:0-2926 GCA_046154735.1 Chloroflexota bacterium
GAAGCTGCCCGGGACCGTGCGCCGCACCTTCTCCGCGAAGAACGCCATAGAGTACGACTTGCCGCTACCTTGCGTGTGCCAGAACACGCCCAACCGGCCCAGATCGGGGTGCGCTCGCTGTACCAATGGCAGATCGGGGTTCGGCTCGGCCACTCGCAGCAGACCCGGCGCCAGCGGCTCGAGCGGACGGGGCTCATACGCGATGATCCGCGCACCGGGCGGATACTGGCGTTTCAGCTCCTCCTGGCGCACCACCGAGGCCCCGGCGTTGTTGACGCCCAAGACTTGATGGTTGCGCGCCACAATTTTCCGCGTCCCGCACTGGCGGCTTTGGTCAAACAGGATGAAGTGCTGCACCAGGTCCAGCAGGCGGTCCTTGGCCAGCATACCGTCCAACAGCCGCTCGGCGTCCAGGCTACCGTCCTGGCGCTCATCGTTCCGCTTCCACTCCGCAAAGTGATCCCAGGCGCTGGTGATGGACCCATATTTCGCGCGATCACCATTGCTCACCACCAGGAACGCGTTGTGGTGAAAGGCGTGGGCAATGCTGTGCTCATCGAGATAGTCGCTGAGATTGTTCTCAAACCCGTCGCGGATGTTCTTGTAGACCGCCTTCAGCTCGATGAACACCAATGGCAACCCGTTGACGAAGCAGACCAGATCGGCGCGGCGGTTGTAGTGCGGGGTGAGCAGCCCCTGAATCCGCAGCTCGCGCACGGCCAGAAACCTGTTGTTCTCGGGATCGTGGAAGTCGATCACTCGCGCCTGCGCGTCGCGAACCTGACCGCTCGACGTCCGCCAGCGCACCGGCACACCATCACGCAGGTACTGATACTGCTCGTGATTGTGCTGCACGAGCGAGCGCGAGAAATCCACGGCGATCAGCCTGGCCAGCGCGTCTTCGCGCGCGGCCTCGGGAAGTCCAGGATTCAGCCGCGCCAGTGCCGCGCGCAGGTCGCGCACCAGCACAACATCACGCTCGCTGTCGCGACCGAGCAGACCATCCGAGCCGAACGCCTCCTGCTGCCAGGCATAGGCGCTTTCCCAGCCGAGCTTGTGCTCGAGATGGTCGGCGAACGTCTGCTGAACGAGGCGGTCCTCGCTGTTGATGCCGGTGATCACGCGGTGCCGTCATCAATCACGCGGGGAGGATTAGCTCGCGGGAAGAATGCGCCCATCTCAACTCCGACCCAAAATGTAACGCCGTCCGTCACATGGACATGCTAGTATGTTTCCAAGTTGGACTGGAAATTTCCGGTCGGCGCTGGGCTTCCGGGGTTCCCGGTGGCCCTTCGCTCATGAGCGTTGTGTCAGCCTCGTCACCCACCGATTCGCCAGGATCCTGGGGGCGTTGAGCCGGTCCGCGCATGACCCAGCGTGGACAGCGTCTGAGTAGGATGCTATTCTAGCATTCGAAAACCACGGCTCATTGAGCATGAATGGACAAAGGTCGTCCTATTGGATTCACCCGCGGCGTTCACAGAGTTCATCTCACGCCCGCTCTATAGCTACGCGGAGGCTGACCACCTCGCCGGTGTGACGCGCGGAACGGCCCGGCGTTGGCTGGCCGGCTATGACTACCGTGCGGCCAATGGGTCCGCAGCACACCAGCCACCAGTGAGCCCTCGAACGGAAGAGTCCGAGGCGGTCTCCTTTGTCGATCTCGTCGAGGTCGTGGCGATTGGCGGCCTGAAGCGTGAAGGCTTCTCGCTCAAGGCGATTCGGCAGATCGTGAGCAATTGCCAGGAGATATTTCAGATTGAGCGACCGCTGATCACACTGCGGTTCAAAGTGGGTGGTCGCGAGGTGTTCGTGCAGAGCGAAACGGCGCTGGTGGAAGTGGGCCGCCGAAAGCGCGAGCAAGCCTGGGACGAGATCCTGGGTCCGTTTCTGGAGAGCCTCGATTACCGCTTCGATCTCGTCAGCCGCTGGTGGCCGCGCGGCCGTGAAGCGAACGTGGTGATCGATCCGGAATACAGCTTCGGCCTGCCAGTGATCGAAGGCTCCGGGGTCCGCACCGAGATCATCGTCGAGCGATTCAAAGCCGGCGACTCGTGCCAGGAGATTGCCAAGGATTTCAGCCTCACGGCCACTGATGTGGAGCGGGCGCTCCAGTTTGAGGTTGCGCTCGCCGCATGATCTTCCTGGACCGGTCGGTGCCGAAGAGCATCGCCCTGGCACTCCAGCAAGTTCGTGACGATGTGCGCTGGCTGGAAGATGAGTTCCCACACGACACCAAAGACACGGAGTGGCTCGCCGAGATCGGACGACGTGGCTGGCTTGTCATCGTCCGCGACAAGAAGATTCGCTCCCGACCAGGTGAAAAGCAGGCACTGATCGAGAACAACGTCGGCTGTTTCAGCCTCACCCAGAAGCAAACGCTCCGAAAGTGGGACTATCTCCGATTGATCGTCTCGACGCTCGATGAGATGGAGCAGACGTTCGCGTCCACGCCACGCCCGTTCATCTTTGGCGTTGGTCGATCAGGGGCCTTCCGACGGATTCTTTAACGCTGTATCGTCTACACCACCCAGACTCAAAACGGCGCATCCGCGCCCCTTGGAATTCGAGCCAAGAGCGTCGAAGCCAGCTCGGGCATGGCAAGGAACTCCTGCGCAGTACCTGGCAACAACGAAACCCTTTCCCGCTCAACGTCGCTTAGATCAAGACGATCACAAATCGTCCGGGACGGCCCCTCATCCAAACCGTCCCACCGTTGCACCGCGACCAAGCGACGGTCCGGATCGTTACGCAAACCTTGTGTCAACATCTTGTTGATATGAGAATCACCGAAACCATAACCCACCACGACGATCAAACGAGCCATCAGCGCGTATCTTCGAAACTCATAAGCGTAGAACAAATACGGGTCGGCGGCGTCAAGCTTAAAATCGCGACCGAAAATGATCTCCATTTGATCTGGTTC
>JBJXFJ010000573.1:0-19704 GCA_046154735.1 Chloroflexota bacterium
TCACTTCGAGGTACGTGCCGAAGAACTCCATCGTCGAATCTTGGTGGCGAAACACCAGGCGATACTGCCCCCCAACGCGAACATCCATTTCGCAGTCAAGCAGGGTCAGCCCATACGACTTGGGGACCCACCACCTCCTGAATAGTTCTGCCTTGGTCCACGCCTCGAACACGAGGCGCGCAGGACCGTTTACGGTTCGTGTGACGACGAGCTCGAGCTCGGACTTCCGTTCCACCGTCGTGTGGTTTTTCGTGGGGGTGGCCTCACTTTCTCTTCTTTCGTCCATCGACTCTCTCCTTCCGTGTTAATTCTTCGACAACGTTATCCAACTCGTCGAAGCGTGCGCTCCAGAGCTGGCGGTACCTCTCGATCCATGCCGCCTCATCTTGCAGTCCGCGGCGGCCGAGCCTACAGGTCCGCACGCGCCCGACTTTCTCCGTGGTGACGAGGCCCGCTTGCTCCAAGACGCCTACATGTTTCTTCATGCCGGTGAGGGTCATGTGGAACCTCTCGGCAAGGGCCGTAATCGAAGCGTCCGCACGCCCGAGTTGCTCCAGAACGCCACGTCGGGTGGCGTCCGAGAGCGCGCCGAACGAGGCGTCGAAGTGGGCCTGGTTATACTGAACCATATGGTTCAGTATAACGGCATGGGTGACGGCAGGCAATGGGAGGCTGAGCGCCCGCTGCGCTGCCGCCGTCCGGGCGGTGTGCCCCGGCGCCGGGGTAACGTGAACGAGATGCGCTGTGCGGCGCGTTGCCGAACGGCATGGCCGCGGCGGACTGCGGGTCACGCAGCGGACCGTCCGCTGGAACCCGTTGTTAGCCGCGCTCGCGCCGGTAGTGCACAGCGATTGCGCCGTTGCGGAGCGGTGCCGACGAGACCAGCTCGAGCCGTCGTGTGCTGGGTAGCCCGCTCTGGTAAAGGGTCGGGCCGTGACCGGCGATCCTGGGGTGGATGAGGAACTTGTACTCGTCGATCAGATCTAGCCGGTCCAGCTCGGTGGCGAGCTTGCCGCTACCGAGGAGTACGCCGTCAGGGGTCGCATCCTTGAGATTCTGCACGCTTGTGCGCAAGTCGCCGGTGATGTGGTGGCTGTTGGTCCACGGGAAGTCCGTTCGCGTCGACGACACCACGTACTTCGGCTTGGCCTCCAGCTTGACCGCCCACTCGTGTATCGCCGGCGGCGCCTCCTCATCGCCGCGAGCGACCGCCGGCCAGTAGCCCTCCATCATCTCGTAGGTGACGCGGCCCCACAGCATCGCCCCGCCCTCGTCCATGATGCGGGTGAAGAAAGCGTGGGTCTCATCGTCGGCGATTCCCTCCTGGTGGTCGACGCAGCCGTCCAGGGTTACGTTGAGGCTGAAGGTTAGAAGTCCCATGCGAGTCTACTCCGAGTTGGGCGTTCCGCTGGATTGTAGCTTGTCGATGAGTGCCTCGCTGCGGCTAACGTCCGCGATGAGCCGCAGCGCGCCAGCGTCAGTGCCGCGCCGTCGGCTCTATAGCGATGTTCGCCAGCATGATCAAGCCAACCGTCTGGTGCACTTGACGAGCTCCCCGTCGGTCCCATTTGAAACGCCGCGCTTCATGGAAGCCTAAATCGCAGTCCCTACCTGGCGCCCATTACGTCCTGGAGCTTCGCCGTATCGACGTACTGCTGGAACCTCGTCACCTTACCGTCTATGACGTCCCAGACGTGGCACACCTGCGTGTCCATGCTCTCTCCTCGGATTTCCATTGCTGTCCACCTGTCACCTGACGGTACCGGTCAGAAGCACCGCGGACCAATCGGACTCCAATCCGTCTGGCTAACTACTCCTCCTGCCGCACCTGCGGGTGGGCAGGCATGTCCGTCATGTTATGTTGCTCTCTGCCGCCGGTCAAGCCATCGTCGAGACGGACGCAGTGACCTGGAGCGCCGTGGATAGCGGCGCCTTTACGGGCTGGTAGTGCGGAATTTATTCCGCGTCTTGCTCCGATTGCTGGTAGAGGAGATCGGGGGAGGACGGCGGAATAAATTCCGCACTACCAGCCCGTGTGCGACTTCCCTACAAGCCGTTGTCACGGTCCACTAACGTGTCGCTTTGATGTTCTCCACATGTGACCAGGTGCCGGAAATCGAGGCTGGCCATGGGTAGTCCGCAACGACAGCCGGTGCAAGTACTGCTTCCGCTGGCAGCCAGAACAAAGGGATATTGCTGTGCAGATCGAACGATCGATCGCCCAGCTCTTGCCAGTACGGAGCGTGCTTCCCTGTATCCAGCTCCTGCTGAATCTTGCGGAAGCTCGCGTCGGTGTCCGCGTGCTGATAGCCACCACAGTTCCCGATGAACGAGCTGTTGTAGAAGCCGTAGGCCACGATCGGCGCTCCACTGGTGGTGGTGAGATCCATGGCATTCTTATGCTGGCACGTCGTACTGAGCTGCTGCCAGCGCGTGGAGTCCGTCTGGACAAAATCCACGTCTACTCCCAGAGTGCGCCAGTACCCTCCGATGGCCTCCAGCATGTCCTGCGCGCTCGCTCCAGACTCACCGAATGATCGGTGCGTCGCCCGCACGACCATGCCCGCGCGACCATCATAGACGCAGGCTCAGCTCGGCCGTCGATTCCGACGATATACCTGATGTGCGCCCAGCCGCGGATGTCGCGCTGTTGCAGGTCAGCTGGGTAGTCCGGCTTCTGGAAGCTGACGGGTGTCACTGGCCGGTCGATGTCGCTCTCCTCGAATACGGCGCCGGTCGTGTCGGCGAGCGCGCCTGGCTAGATCCGCACGGCGGGCCCGACGCTGGCCGTGCAGTCAAGCAACGACCCGGCGAGTCCGATCAAGGTCGGCCAATAGACGACTCGTCTCCAGGTGCGAGCGAGACCCAGAGCGTTCGGTCCCCCCAGCGATCTCAGCATCCGCTTTCCGCGGAATGGGATGTTGGGCAGCCGTCAAACGACCGCAAGCTCAGCGACTCGCGGAGCTGGCGCGCTGGATGCATGGCGGGGGGAAAGACGGAGGCTGGAAGCAGCCAGCGTGACAGCGGAGCGAGTTCGCTGCAGCGCCAGGATAGGCGTTTCCGGTCGCATTGCGTGAATCGTCATCGCTTCCTCGCAGTCAGGAGCTGTTCGGCCAAATCAGATACCAGCCACTCCTCAGCTATAAGACCATCCTGAAACCTACTCGCCACCATTTCACGCCAAACCATTGACCGCCCGGTCGCAGGGAAACCCCTGAAGTCGCCCGTGTGGGTTGCCCGAATCGTTCGCTGCCAAGCTACGCGGTCACCGGCCTCGACGAGAATCTCGATCTCAATGCGGAGGTCCGGGAATGCGGAGCGATACAAAGTGAGGGCTTTGCGGACTAGGTCGTGCCCTCCCGTCATGTCTTGGCTGGTCAGATGAATGCGATAGTCCGGCGTGAAGAAGTCGTTAACGGCAGCCAGCGTCCCACGCTCAAAGAGTGTCGCGTTAGCGAAGTGTATTTTCGATGATAGAGGATGACTCATGGGGTCATTACAGGACAAGTGAGGAAACGTCTAACGACCGTATTTCTGCTGCGCCGCATCAAAGACAAGCCGCCGTGGCGTAGCCGCGATGGCCAACCATAGCTCCCGCGGCGTCTGCAGCAAACACTTGTTAGACGTCATCTGTGTTCCCCTCGTTCGCAATCAACCAGCAGCAGACAGTCAAACAGCGAGAAATTTCGGCGGCTCGGATTCGTCGAGCCGGTCGTTTCACAGACCAAGATCATTTCGAGAAGCTAGGGCTAGCTTTTCGATCAATTCGTCTGGAATCGGGTTGCTCGGCGAGAACGTTACACCAGTCTTGGTCGCCTTCAGTCCAGCCTCGGCAATGTCGCCAGCAAGAGAACTGATTGAACCGGGAGACACGTAAACACCGCACTGTTTGGTGAAAGCCGCGAAGCCAGCGACTATCGTCTTCCCAATCCTGAAGCCAGGCATGTTGTATGCAATGACCTCTTCAGCGTCGGCTAATGTACGCGAAAGCTGCCCACGCAAATTCTCCAGCAACGGACGCAGATCTTCTGGGGCCGCCGCGATGTAATCGTCATGATTGGATGCTTTGGTCACCTTCAAGTCCTTGCTATCGTTGCTGTACCGTCCGAGATTGGGCGAAAGCAGACGTTCCTGCAGACCTCTCGCTGACATCTGACGACCCAAGCTCAGCTACGGCGGCCACGAGGCGTGCCGATTGCAACCGCGACGGCCCGCCGCCGTTCGTTGCTGCGCATGGTGTGCCTCTCGTCGCGATATCCGCGTTGGACTGAATGCATCATGGCTTTCGTTCACCGATCCGCAATCGGTTTCCATCAGGGTCCGTAAGCTGCACCTCACGTGCCCACGGTTGATCTTTGATTTCAGCATTGAATTCGGCGGCAATGGTATCGACGTCGTAAACGTAGAAGTAAACCAAGGTTCCGGGACGGGCATCGCCTTTATGCTCGGATAAGTGGAGGGCAATATCTCCTCGGCGGAGGAATAAGTAGAGCGGCATTCCGGGAGCAAATCGATGCTCGTCTTCGATCTGGAATCCGAGACGAGCATACCATTTCGCGGTTTCTTGACCGTCCTTGATGTGGAAGATCGGAACTAGTTCTTCGTGGCGCATGGTGCGTTGCCGCCTAACGCCGCATCTGATGCGTTGGTTCGGCGTCTGGAGTTGGAGTAGGACCAACGCCGTCGTCTGCCCACTCGGTCCTTGTCATGGTGGACGCATACCCGCCACCGCCGGGGTACACCCAAGCGCCGGCGTTCGTGTTGCCGTCGGCGCTGAATGCACCTCTGTAATAGGCGGGCGATCCCTTCTCTCCGCCCCAGATCGTGAGGGTGTCTCCATCGATCTCGTACACGTAGTCGAACGTGTTCCCCACCGTGTCGTAGACCCGCGATCTGATCTCCGCGCCAGGCTCCTCACCGAAGGGCTGGAGATGCCCGATGATTTCGATGCCCTTGACCTTCATGCCTCCGTGGACGAGGTCAAAGCGCTGGATGAGGAAGAACTTGCCATCCATCCACTCGTAGCTCACATGGCCATCGATGTCCGGGCCGGAAACCTTCCAGTTGCCAACCAGGCGGTCGAGGCACTTCAAGTCGGCAGGTGGGCCGGAGAAGGGCTGTTCGGGTTGCCCCGGGGAGCGATGGTCTGTCATTGTGTCGGTTCCTGACGTTGAGGGTGAACGACGACGGCCTTCGCCGATCGCCTGTCTTTGTGTCTGCCGCCGAATGTTTGACGTGAGGGGCAGTTGGCGGGCGTAGCCCGGAAGCTGTCCCCGCGATGGAATGGTTGGGCGTCACCATGGATCGTAGGTGCCGACGTTCCACAAATGGCCCTCCATGTCTCGGCAGCTGAACCCTCGACCGCCGTAGTCTTCGTCTTTGATCTCAATTTCTATCTTGGCGCCCGCAGCCTTTGCTCGCTGGTAGACCGAGTCGGCATCTGACACTATGAGGTAGGGGCTTTGCGTTTCCATGCCACCGATTTCGTCCGGTTGAGTTGTGAGACGGCCAAATTCGTCCTCGACCTTGGAAACGGAGCCCAGCATGACCATGCCATTTCCGAAGCTTAGCTGCGCATGGGCAATGCTGCCATCGTCGTTCGGGACAACGAGTTGTTTCTCGAAACCAAAGACCGAACAGAGCCATTCGATTGCCTTCGGCGCGTCGCGATAGCGAAGGCAAGGAACAACTGTGGCACGTGTATTCTTCGCTGTATTCGACATTTCATACTCCTCTGGACAATGCTGCGGAGGTTGTTAGTGACGCCCAACGACTTGCCGATCAGCGGCGGCGCGCAGCGACGTCCGTTGCATCAGCTTGCTGGGCGGCGGGCTACGGCGTGAACTGCCCACGATGGGTAGCGATCTGCCAAGTGTTGTCCCAGGGATCCCGAACCATGGCGCGACGATCGCCATATGGCATGTCCTGCGGCTCCTCGAGCGACTTGGCGCCACGATCCAGCGCGCGCTGAAACACGGTGTCCGCATCTTCCACGTAGACGTAGAGGAACGCGGGCATCGCCCTGCGCTCGACCGTAGAGCCGACCATGAGGATCGAGTCGCCGATCCGAAGCTCCGATGGCCGCTCCGGATGGAAGGGGCCCACTGCACCAAAGACGTGCTGGATGAACGCGACGAGCGCCTCTGGATCATCGACAGCGATCCGCGGGATCACGGCCGGCCAGCCAGCGGGGATGTGCTTTGCGTTCGTCATTGCGACTCCTCGTCCAACGCCAACAATAAGCCGCGCCGGCACACGCGATTCTGGCATGAGCCGGCGTCGGCTTCATAGCGTAGTTAGCCACCAACCCGGATGAGTTGGCCTACAGCCACTCTCGTCAAGCCGTCCAGAATCTGCGGGACGAGGGCCCGAAGTTCCTTCAAGCGATTCGCAGGTGTGAGGACGACTACCACGCCGATGCCGGAAGCCAGGACGTTCTGCTGGAGCTCGATTCCACGGTCAACGGTCAGTAACGTGTCGAACTTGGCGTCGACCATGAGTCGAAATGAGGGCACCGTTTCGCGTGCCGGCCCAGCCGGCATCGGTCACGTGCGTGGCATCGAGCCCGACGATGTCACGGAGCAGCGGCCTCGGCACGCACTCATCGAGCAAGAGCCGCATGGGCCTCGGTCATTGAGCGAGCCAGTTCGAGCGTGGCGATCGCTTGCGCACGGGTGACCGAGGGAAAACTCTCCAGAAACTCGTCGAGCGAGTCGCCCGCCTCTAGGTAGTCAAAGAGCGACCTGACCGGCACCCGGGTTCCGACAAACACGAGCGTGCCCCCGAGGATCTCGGGGTCGCTGTGGACCAAGGCCTGGCTCGTGGGCATGGTTTGACTGTCCTTTCTTCGAGTATACCTCCGTCGCGACGGAGAGGCTGGGTGGCTAACGCCCGGCATCAGCGGCGCGCGTAGTGCGTCCGCTGCATGCCGTTGTTAGGCGACGTGCTGACGGATAGCATGACGCTACGCCGATCGTTTTGCAGACCAGTGATGGATGGCTTCGACAAGTTGACGGACTCCCTTTTCGACGTCGCCATCACGCAGATCAATCCATTGATACTGTCGGAGTAGCGGAGGAACATCTGCATCTTCCAAGATGACCGGGAGAATGACTGCGCCACCTTCCCCCGACATCTGACGATGTAGGGCGACTTGAAGCTCTTGCATTGCCCATCCACTCCCGACCGAATGGGGCGAGATGAAGAACGCGACGAAATCCGCCGCCGATAGCTCACGTTCGATCTCCTGCATCCAGTTCGTGCCCGCCTGGAGCATCTTGTCAAGCCACACTCGAATTCCGGCAGCTGCCAGACGGTCGGCGACCTGCTGAACCAAGACAGAGTCCGCGCGCGCATAACTCAGGAACACCGTGGGTTCGCGCTTCTGCATCGTGCCAAGGAGTGCAGACACCGAGCTGCGGATCGCCGACAGCAAAGAAGCTTCGGGCACTCCTTGACCTAGCGCGTCGGTGATGACCGTGGTCACCTCGGTGAGGAGAGCCGTACCGCCCTCGGTTCGTGCGGTCGATCTGGCCTTTGCGACCTCTTCCAGATCCTGAATCGTTCGGGCGAGGTCAGCGGCGACTTGGACGGCCAAGCGATTCCCGTCCTGAAACACGGCGACCGTATGCCTCGACTGAAGCGTCTCTTTCCACCTCTCGAGCTGCTTCAGCTTCTCGGGGTCCCGTTCCATGTGCTTGGGCAGGATCGGAACGTTCTCGTCCCGCATGTAGACGAGGCAGGGCTTCTTGAGTCTGAAACCCTCCGAATACTCCGCTTCGGAGTAGGAGATCCCGAGTTCAGGAACGATGCTTCCGTATCGATGGCCGACGATTACGACAAGTACGTCGCTCGCTCGAACCTCCTGTAAGCAAGTTTCGATAGGCTGCTCGGCGCGCGCCCCAAAAAACTCCATTGAGTCGTGCTGGAGCTTCAGGCGACGAATGGCGTCAAGCACACCTTCGCGCTCCTGGCTGAGGTCGCTGAAGGTGCTACAGACGAATATCGTGAAAGACGCCGTCATGTCCGTTCTCGTCGCCTAGCGTTTGAGCTCAGCCGCTCGCGGAGCCTGGCGAAGCCAGCCGTAGCGAGTTGGCTGGAGCGAAGGGTTAGGCATCATTCCGCACTTTCAATCGCATGACATGCCTTCGTTTGCCCTCGCGACCACATTCCGCAAAGCCTGCCTTTGCAAACGTGGACACGAAACCCATGAATCTGTAGCTCGGAGAGTCTGGGTCAACGGGATAGGCTTCAACCACTCGAGCTCCACTTGCCAAGGCGTGCTGCACGGCGACGGTGAGCATCAATCGCCCAGTACCTTTACCGCGGTGGCTTTTCGATACGAAGAAGCACGTTATCGACCAAGTACCTTCATCGTCACTACCGTCGCTCACAAGGCGACTGTGAGTGTGTCTCGGAGCCACGGAGCACCAAGCGACTGGCGTGGACTCCACGTAGCCAAGAAGGCCGATCGGAGTTCCCGACTTGACGCGGTTGGCAATGGCGACCTTCAGGCTCGGTCGGTCGGTCTTTTTCGACTCTTCGGCTGTCTTGCGCCACGCCATGCACCAGCAATAGCTTGGGGCGCCCTTGGACTCAAAGAGACGTTCGAAGTCAGCCCAGGTATCGGGGGTCACCGCAGATATACGCAAGGAAGCAGCGCTGTCGCTCATGATGCCTACCTACCTAACATGCCGCATTTGCGGCACGGCTAGCATGGAGATCACGTTATGCGTATGCAAGCAAATGAGGTGTTGCGCGACGGCCTGCGCCTTCTCGAGCAGCGTGATGCCGAAGACACAGCCCGAATTATAGGGCTCCGACAAGCAGTGGCGACCGAGTTAAACGACATTGACTCCGGCTACTTCAGGGAATTTGCAGACTTCCCGACGCTTGCAAACTACTTAGCGGAGCTCTCCGAGCAGGCTCTGAAAGATCGCTGAGCAATGCCCGAGTGTCGTATGTGAATTGGCGAGCTCGATTGAGTCAATCGGCCGAGAGCGACCTTGTCAACACGATCCAGTGGACTGCATGAGCGTTTGGCCCAGAACAAGCAAGAAGGTATCGAGACACAATTTTCTTGGCCGTGCTTGAGCTCCAGAACGTTCCGAATGTACCTGGTAGTCGGACTCGAGACGAGGTTGGGACGGGCGTGCGCAGCGTGCACGTGGCGCGCGCTGGTCGTGGCGGGCGGCATGTTCTCTATTACCGTGCGGCGACCGACAATGCAATTGATGTGCTCCGGATCCTTCTCAACGCGATGGAACATAGTCAGCGCATTGGCGATGCTGGCACCAGCGAGGCATGCTGAGATTGAAGAGGTCTGACTCTGGCTCAGCGCCCACTTTCAGTTTCGGAGCGAACAACCCGGTATAATTCCCGCAACATCTTGCCCGATACTCAGATTTCGCGGAGGCGCTGTCCATGCTGCGCAAAGAAGAGAACGAGCTGCTCACGCGGGTTGGTCCCGGTACGCCCATGGGCGACCTGATGCGTCAGTACTGGCTGCCGGCGATGTATAGCTGGGAGCTGGAGCCCGACGGTGCGCCAGAGCGGGTGCGGCTGCTGGGTGAGGACCTGGTGGCATTCCGCGATACCAGTGGGACTCCCGGACTTGTCGCGGAGAATTGTCCACACCGCGGCGCCTCGCTCTTCTTCGGTCGCAACGAAGAATCCGGGCTCCGGTGCGTGTATCACGGCTGGAAATTCGATACCTCGGGCGCGTGTGTGGATATGCCCAACGAGCCGCCAGAGAGCAACTTCAAGCACAAGGTGAAGATCACTTCGTATCGCATGGCAGACTCCGGTGGGCTCATCTGGGCGTACATGGGGCCCCGGCAGGACAACCCGCCTGAGCTGCCTCAATTTGAGTGGTGTCGCCTCCCAGAAGCGCAAGTTCATCACGCATTCAAGGGCATTTACCACAGCAACTGGATGCAAGGCCTGGAAGGCGATATTGATACTAGCCACCTGTACTTCCTGCACGGACGCCTCGAGGCGGAGCAGCCGGCGACGTATGGCGTGTATCACAAGGACAAGGCGCCACGTCTCGAGATCGTCAATACGCCCCAGGGGCTCCTCTATGGCGCACGGAGGGTGGAGTCCGAGACCACCACCTACTGGCGCACCACCCAGTTTCTGATGCCCATCTTCACCATGTTTCCCGGCACGGAGGACGGCTTCGTTCCTTCACATATGTATACGCCCATTGATGACGTCACGACGTTGCACTGGGGCATCCGCTGGCATCCAACCCGCGAGATGCCGGGGAATCGCAAACTGGTTCAGGTGGCCAATAAGGTGCCGGATGTGAACGGCATGGGACCCATGAAACCCACTCAGCATGGTAAGCCCTTTCCCAACTGGTGGCCGGTAGCGAACCCGGAGAATGATTTCCTGATGGACCGCGAGGTTCAGAAGACGATGAACTACACCGGCATTCCCACGGTGCGGCTGCAAGACGGCGCCATGACCGCCAGCATGGGCCGAATCATGGACCGCACCCGTGAACATCTGGGGACCACGGACACCATGATCATTCAGACACGGCGGCGTCTCATCAAGGCCGCCCGTGCCTTACGTGAGCAGGGCACGGTGCCGCCCGGGGTGAGCGATCCCAGCCAGTACTCCGCGCGTTCAGCTTCGGCTGTGCTGCCTGCTGACCTGGACTGGAAGCTGGCATTGGCGGATTGGCACGCCGCCCGTACAACTGAGCTCCCGGCTGATCGCGTGGCCATTGATCGTGGCTACGCCGAGCGGAACACGCTGGTGCAGACTACCGACTGATAGCACCGGTTCCCGTTCAACTGGCATGGCTCCGTCCGTGCTCACTGGTCAAAGAGCGGTAGGCGTCCCTCTGGCACTCGCGCCGGAAAGTCGTTGGGCTGCACCGGCCGCGCTCCTATGCTGAGGAGGAGCGTATTCTCAGGTCCGTCCAGGGTGTGGAGCGGCGTACCCTGGGCGGCCAGAGCCCGCGCAAAGCGCTCGGTGGCGCTCCCGGGCGCCGCGTAGGCAATAAAGACTTCATTCGCTACTGCCGCCACCCATTGATTTCGCTTCTGGGCCAGCGCTGCCGTAACGCGCTGCTCGCCTGGATCAAAGGGTGAGATCACCAGCAGCCGCCCGCAGGCCAGCCCATCGCGCCATTCTCGAGGCACGCGGAAATCGTCAATCCCCCGTGCAGGGCAGATGATAATCGGCTGGGCCCCCCGGAGCAGGATGCGCAAGCATTCGTTCTCCATGGGTGAGTGGAAGCCGCCAATGATGGGTTGCCCCGCGTCACGCAGCCGATGAGCCAGGTCATAGGTGGCATTCACCAGGCGACCCGGGCACCGCTGGGAGCAGAACAGCGCCAGTAAGGGATGCTTGAGCAGCCCGAGATCACCGACTGCCGTGATATCCGCGTGGTCCTGGCTCAGCCCAGCCGAACGCAGATGGAGGGGATACTCGGGATCGCTTGGCGAGATTCGTCGCGGTGTTTCCATATGGTGGCTCCGCTTGAGCATGCATCATCAAGACCATCTTTGGACTGCGGCGGTCCAAAGATGGTCTTGATGATAGCTTGGAATATGGGCCGTACTCGTACCAGGGGCGTAGGCAGTAGACTGATGAGCATTATGACAGTCTCAACCTCTGGCGGAAGCAGTCAACCGCCCACCGTAACGGATGCGGAGCTCCCCAGCCGGAGAACCAGGACTCTGGGCGTGGCGCTGCTGGCGGGCTCACACGCGATCAATGACTCCTACGCCTTTGTCTTACCCGCCCTGCTGCCGGTGCTGCTCCCAGGACTTGGCATCAGCCTGAGCATGGCCGGGGTGCTGGTCATGATTCAGCAGATCACCTCATCCTTCGTCCAGCCGCTGTTGGGGCACGCGGCGGACCGAGCCGGGGGCGGGCGATGGATGTCCTGGTGCGGGGTCATCCTGTGTGGAGTCACGGCGGCCAGCCTGGGGTTGATCTCCGGCTTTCCCTTGCTGGCGCTGGCCATGTTTGGCAATGGTCTGGGCACGGCGCTCTGGCATCCGGTCAGCGCGGGCCTAGTATCACAGTCAGCCCCGCCGCAACAGCGCGGCTTGTGGATGAGCATTTACATCAGCTCGGGCAACTTCGGTCTTGGTCTTGGGCCGCTGATGGTAGGACTCGTGCTGGCGCAGACCGGGTTGGGTGGCACCTGGATACTGGCACTGCCCGCGCTGGTGTGCGGTGCGCTCGTCTGGAAATTCGCGCCGGTCCGTCCGCCTTCGGCGCCGCGCACACAGGACACGCTGTGGACCATTCTCAAGCGACATCGGCGCATGCTGGGCGGCTTGATCTCGGTGGTGGCCATGCGCTCCTGGGCGGTGACCGCGTTTCAGACCTTTCTCCCGCTGTACGCCGCGAGTCGTGGGGCAAACCCACTGGAAGCTGCGCACACGCTCACTGCATACCTGGTAGCGGGGGCCATGGGTGGCCTGGCCGGTGGAGCCGTGGCGGATCGTCTGGGACGCGACCGCGTCATTATTGGGAGTATGCTGCTCAGCACGCCGTTTGCGCTGGCGCTGGCATTTCAAACAGAGGTGGGACCGCTTTTCTGGGGATGTGCCTGCATCAGCGGATTTCTCCTGAATGGATCGTTCGTGGTGCTCACCGTGCGCGGGCAGGAGAGCGTGCCCGGCAGCGTGAGCATGATGAGTGGCATGATGCTCGGGCTTTCCATTGGTCTGGGCGCCCTCATCGTCACACCCATGGCCGCGGCCGCTGAGCAGGTGGGCCTGGCTCCCATGATTGTTTTTTCTGCTCTGATGGCGCCTGTGGGCGCCGGCTTGATGACCCTGGTGCCAAAGCCGCCGGCGCAGCGAGAAGCGTAATTTTGAGGAAGGCTGCGGCCCTGGACTCAGCGGGATGATAGGTGAGACCTCAAGGACAACAACGCGGATCCAGGCACACGCCCACGCAGAAGAGATCCAGATGCGGTCACACATTCTGGGCCGACAAAAACGACTCGTGTACGGCAAGACGCCTTGCCGTGCCACGCTCGATTGCTAGCTCGACATGCATCCGGGACGTGCATTCGCCAGCCTTTCACGAGGTGATCTGCGCTTGCTGATCAACGAGCTGGACGACGAAGGCGGCGTCGGACAATCGAGTCCAGACGGACGCGCGTCACCACCGGGCGGTTGGCTCCGTCAAATACCCGGAACGTAGGCAAGCGTTGTCCTCGCCGTCGGGTCGTTCTCGAAGTGGGCGATATTGCTCGCGTCGCTAACGACCTCCCGCGTCCGCTCGCCCATCGCTCCCCCTTCCAGTAGCTCACGCCTGGCGTTGAGCACATCGAACGGTGGCCTACCTATACTTATGGCGGGTCCAATTCCAAGGGCCCTTTCAGGGCAAGACGATAGAGGGGCATCAAGACAATGCGCCTGTCCATATGAGCGAGACGTTATCGGCGGTCCTCGCATTGGTGGCACGTCACGAGGTCGTAGTATCAGACCACGGGTATGATGAACTTGCAGCAGATGCCATTCTTGTCCAGGATATTCTCATAGGAGTACAAAACGCCATCGTCGTCGAAGACTACCCGACCTATGCAAAAGGGCCCTGTGTCCTCGTCTTGCAACAAGATCCGCAGGGCCGGCCATTGCATGTTGTCTGGGGCATCCCAAAAGATGCGGTCGCTCCAGCGGTCGTCGTGACTGCGTACCGGCCCGATCCCACGCGATGGACAGACAATTTCAAGAGGCGCAAGGTATGAAGAAGCACCCACACACCAAACTGATCCATGAAGGGCACTATGCCGCTGAAGTGGATGTAGTGTGGCTGGAAACGGACACCGGGTGGTCACCCGTCCTATCGTTGGCGGATGCCCAAAAATTGGACACAGTACGTGAAGCGTTGCGTCAGGGCGACGTGAAGAGGGCCAGTCAGCTTGCGCGCGTTTTCGCCCTCACGCCGTTGACTGTGTGATGTCACCGGCGCTTCAGGCTCAGTCCTCGGTCCCCCTCTAGACCCCGCCTATCATTGGCCAGCAGGCGACTGCCATAAGCCTCCGTTCGTCCCACACTCCCGTTATTGGCTGCGTCTGAGGCCGGAGTTAGACATCAAGCACATTCACATATCTCAACGACGCCGGGCCTTGCAGCCGAAAGTCGGACGCGCCGACACGCTTTAAGCCGACATGAACGACGCTCTCTTGGCAAGCCTCCCTGTCGTGACACGCTCGATTACAAGGCCGATATGTCTCCGGGGCCGGTATCCGCCAGCCTTTCACGAGCTGATTTGCGCTTGCTGATCAACGAGCCGGACGACGAATGCGGCGACGGGCAACTTCGCGGGGCGCCGGCGGAAGATTATGCCCAGATGGGGATGCCTCCTTCACAACATACAAGTGCGCCGGACGTGACGGCGCTTTCATTGCCACGCCCGATGCCGGTCCGTGCGCTCAGTGACGGGAAGCGTCCACGAAATCCCGAGCGCCGTCACCGCCGGTGCACTCCATAAGCACCTCGTCCGGCTGCCATCGAGTCAATGGCCCGGCTCATAACAACTGACCGACTCGTCCAACCTGGCGAATGAAGATCGGGAGCTCAGCGGTGGTATCGGGCGTATCGGCGGAGCGTATCTCGGTCGATGAGCCAGACTATCGGGCGAGACTCCCGACACCACCCGGCGATCCCCCGTGCCACTTCCACACTTCAGTACGTGAGAGGTGATACAGTGGCGTGCACTGCAACTCAACGCTTCGGAGATGCTGGAATGAAGATCGTTCTGTTCAATGACTATCAGGTGGGCCTCCTGCGCGAAGCTAATGTCGTTGATGTCAGTCACGTCGTAAGGCCCCTTAGTGGCACCACCCCGCAGCTCATCATTGAAGGGCTGATCACCAATTTCCACTCCGTGCGCGCCGATCTGCAGAAGGCGCTCGACTCGGATCCTGGCGTGCCGTTGTCCTCGGTGAAGCTTCGTCCGCCCGTGCCCAGGCCGGGAAAGATCGTGGCCATGGGCGGAAATTTCGGCGAGGGCGTGGGCAAGAAGGGCGAGATGTGGGGCTTCCTCAAATCACCGGATGGTGTCATTGGTGATGGTGATACCGTGGTGCTTCCTCCGCATGACGCGAACATTTTTCACCACGAAGCCGAGCTGGTGGCGGTCATCGGCCACACGGTGAAGAACGTGAAACGTGAAGACGCACTCAAGTCGATCTTTGGCTATATGTGCGGAGTAGACGTGTCGGGCCGATTCCCGGCTAGCGCTCGCCAGCAGTTTGCCAAGTCATTCGACGGATTTGCGCCGCTTGGTCCGTGCATTGCCACCTGGGATGAGGTGCCGGATCCGCACGCGCTGCAGGTGAAGTTGTGGGTGGACGGCCAACCCAGACACGACTATCCGATGAGCGACATTGCTCACTCGATCGAAGAGAGCATTGAGTGGATGACCGGTATCCTGACCCTGAATCCCGGCGATCTCTTCTTCCTCGGCACCAATCACCAGGGCATTGGTCCAATTCAGGATGGCGAGCATGTGGAGATTGAGATCGGCCAGATCGGCCGTTTCGGGTTCAACGTTTCCGACCCACTAAAGCGCCGCTGGCCGGTTGGCATCGATCAAGATTCGGCCGATGACGTGCGCCTCGGCAAAGGTGGACCAGGCATGCGGGCGCGACCCCTCGGATGACAGAGCTGACCGCCATGTGAGGGAGCTGGGCAAAGTGGAAAAGGCAAAATGCAAAATGCAAAAGAAGTATCCTGGAAGCCGGACACTGATTCCGCTCGCCCGCGCTCCGTTTTTGCACTTTGCACTTTGCACTTTGCATTTCCCCCTTTTGCCCATTACTTGACGCGCTGAAGGGTCGGCGGTAGGCTCTCTGCACTAGGTGGTGGAGGATGCCGGGTGCTGAGCGAGAAGGACAATGATGCACTGAGCCGGGTGGGGCCGGGTACGCCGGGTGGTGAGCTGCTGCGGCGATACTGGCATCCCATTGCTGCGAGCGTGGAGCTTGAGGAGAGCCCGTTCCGCACCAAGGAGCTCATGATCCTGGGCGAGGAGCTGGTGCTCTATCGCGACCGCCGGGGCACGCTGGGGCTGCTGGAGCGATTCTGCTCGCATCGTCGGGTGAATCTGGCTATTGGCGTGGTTGAGGATGACGGACTTCGCTGCCAGTACCATGGCTGGAAGTTCAATGAGCTGGGTGCCTGTGTCGAGCAGCCCTTTGAAGACACTCTGCACCCTGAAGCCCTGTTTCGGCAGAAATGCGGGCTCGCCAGCTACCCGGTGAAGGAGCTGGCGGGGCTCGTCTTTGCGTATATGGGACCGTTGCCGGCGCCGGAGCTGCCCAGCTGGGAGCCACTCACCTGGTCCAATGCCGTGCGTGACATTGCCGTCACCGAGCTGCCCTGTAACTGGCTGCAGTGCCAGGAGAACTCGGTAGATCCCATCCACAATGAGTGGCTGCACAACTATTTCGGCAACTACGTCTCGCAGATACGCCAGGAGCAGAGCTTCGCCTATCTCGGCACGGCAGGCCGCCCCACGAAGAAGATCGGCTTTGACCAGTTTGAGTACGGCATCATCAAGCGCCGCATGGTTGAAGGCGATACCGGTGAGGAGGAAGATTGGAAGGTGGGGCACCCCATTCTCTTTCCAAACGTGCTACTCACCGGCAATCAGTTCGGCTACACCATGCAGTTCCGGGTGCCCATTGATGACGAGCGGACCTATCACGTCTCCCAATACATCTTTCATGCCGCGCCCGGGCAACAGGCCCCCAGGCAGGCAGGCGTGCCGTACCGCGTGGTGCCGCTGCGTGAGAACGAGAAGCAGTGGATTCTCAACTACACGTTCAATCAGGACTACATGGCCTGGTTCACCCAGGGGCCCATTGCCAAGCGGCACCTGGAAAAGCTGGGTGAATCGGATCGGGGTGTCATCCTCTTCCGATTCATGCTTCAGCAGCAGATAGAGCGCGTGCGTGAGGGTGAAGATCCCATCAATGTCTTCCGCGACGCGGCCAAGGCCGCATGTCTGAGTTTTCCCATGGAGAAGGTTAAGCATGGGCGCACACGGCGCCCCACCTACCGGCCTGGGGAAGCCGGTTTCAGCCGGGATGCTGAGCTGATTGAGGAGACCCTGGCTACCTGGGACGCCATTCCTGAGCACCGCCGCGAGCCAGTGGCCGCTCGCTAAGCACGAGGAGGATTCATCATGGAGATCAACCGAGTCGTCTCCCGTCGGCAGCTCATGCGCCTGGCCGGCTTGAGTGGGATGGCCGCGCTGGCCGCGGCCTGCTCACAGGCTTCCCCGGCTGTGCCCACCAGTGCCCCGCCGGCGCCCACCGCGGCTCCCGCCGCCAAGCCAACCACGCCAGCCGAGGCTCAGCCGGCGGCCGCGCCGGCCCAGGCCGCGCCGTCTGTCCCCAGCGCCGCGACCGCGGATTGGAATGCCGTGGTGGAGGCGGCCAAGAAGGAAGGCAGCCTCTCGGTGGCTACCTATGCGGGCACGGCGTACCGAAAGGTCATTGATGACTTTGAGGCGGCATACCCGGGTGTCAAGGTTGAGCACACGTCCTTCCAGTCCTCCTCGCGCGACTACGTTCCGCGCCTGCTCCAGGAGCGCAAGGCCGGGCTCTTTGCCTGGGATCTCGCGCTCATGCCGGCACCTGAAATGCTGCGGCAAGTGAAGCCCGCGGGCGGCCTCTCGCCCATTCGCCCGCTCCTGGTCCACCCGGAGGTCGTGAATGACAGTTACTGGGCGGACGGTTTCGAGAGCGGGTTTCTGGACAAAGACAAGCAATACAACTATGCCATTGTACGATCGCTGTCCCAGTCGCTCTGGATAGACACCAACCAGATCAAAGACGGCGAGATCTCCGGATTTAGAGACTTGCTCGATCCAAAGTGGAAGGGGAAGATTCTGGCTGGTGACCCGCGTACCAAGGGCTCAGGATTTAACCTGGCCACCACCCTGCGCCTCCGGACAAAGGACGACAGCATCATCAAGCAGCTCTGGTTTGAGCAGGAGGCGGTGCTCAACACGGACGCGCGCCAACTCACCGAGCAGGTTGCGCGGGGTCGATTTCCAATCGGTCTCGGTGCGGTCAGCTTACCTATCATTCAGGATATGGTGACACTGGGTGTAGGAAACAACCTCAAGTGGCTGCCCATGCTAGAGCTGGACTATCTCTACAGTGGCAATCACATCCTGCACTACATCTCCAACGCGCCCCATCCGGCGGGCGCCAAACTCTTTGCTAACTGGATACTGACCAAGGAGGGGAGCACCTCCTACGGCAAGAACATTAAGGACAACAGTCGCCGAGTTGACGTGGAGGCGTTTGAGCCCGCGGTGATCCCTCCGAAGGGCATGGACTTCGTGCTCCTGGATCTTGAGGAGCTCCTGCCTGAAATCGAGAAGAGCCAGGAGATTGCCAAGTCCGTGCTCAACTGAACGAGTGATGGGTGATGAGCGATGAGTAGCGGGCGTGAGGCTCCACTCATTACTCATCACTCATTACTCATCACTTGAAGAAGAGCTTGTCGAAGGTCTCCGCGTATTCGTTATTCCGCTTGATTTGGTCTGATGTGCGGCGCTGGGGCTTGATCTCATTGAGTGAGGGCCAGCCGGGCGGCGGTGGCGCGCTCCGCAGGGCCGCGTACACCTGGACTTTCTCGGCAATGAGTTTCTGGCCCTCCTCCGAGGTCCAGAAGCTCACGTAGAGTTTGGCAATGTCCTGTCCGGGCGCGTTTTTCACCACGCCGAGGTTCACCGTGACGTTGGTGGCGCCACCATCCTCAAGCCAGCCCACTTTCACGGGCGCGTTTTTCGCCATATCAAAAAGCTCGCGGGTGATGGAGACCGGTAAGAACATGGCATACTCGCCGCGGGCGATCTGAGCCGGGGCGGCATCGCGCTCACGGACGAAGGTGGGCTCCTGTGCTTTGATCTTCTCGAGATACTCAGGGCCCAGCTCATCCAGGGTGAGTGTGAAGAACTCGATCCCGGGCCCTCCAGCGCGCGGGTCCTCAATGAGGAGCTTGCCTTTTCCTTTCCAGAACGGGTCCAGGAGATCCTGGCGGGTCCTGGGGAGCTTATCGGCGGGCACAAGATCCGTGTTCCAGATGATCCCGTAGACACCCTCGCTGTACCCCCAGCGCGTTTTTCCGGCGGTGAGTGGTAGCTCCGGTAGGTCAGCTACATTGGGCGGTCCCTCCCACTCTGCGAGAAATCCAGGCTGCTCCACTCCCAGCATCGTCGTAGCGCCGGCGCTGGCAATGTTGGCAATGTGTTTCCCGCTGCTCGCCTCGGCCGTGAGCCGCTGAATGAGCTCCGGTCCTCGGAGATTGACCATCTCCACTTCCGCGCCGGGATACTTCTGGCGGAAGGCCGCGGCCACGGGTTCATACTCAGATCCAACGCCGCCACCATAGTGGATGATCTTCATCTCGCCAGCGGACTTGGCCCGCTGGTAGTACTCGTCCAGTTTGTTCATGGCCGCTGGCTTGGTTGGGGCAGCCTGGGCCGGAGCCGCGGTTGGAATGGCCGTGGCTTGGGCAGGTTTGGCCGGCGCAGCAGTGGGGGCAGGCGCGCTGGCGGATGCGCAGGCACTGGTCACAAGCGCCACGATGAAGAGAAATTGTAAATGGTATCCCCGGGCCATTGCGTACCTCCTTCTGACGTTGGGTCATGGCGAGTTGGGGGCTACCGCGCTGCCCTCACCCCAGCCCTCTCCCAAAG
>JBJXFJ010000523.1:0-21048 GCA_046154735.1 Chloroflexota bacterium
GATCCCGAACCCGTGATCGCGATCGGCGGCTCCCGCGTCCCAGGGACAGGGCACAAGGCCCCGCGCGACGTCGTGGACTACTCCGAATTAGGACAACGAAAAGACCCTGAGTCAGGGTAAGTGTTCAGATTCCATGGGACGAATGTTCACCGCGGAGACTCGGAGACGCAGAGTTACTTCGTCGTTCTCTCTGGGGCTCCGAGTCTCCGCGGTAAGCATCCCTTGAGACGTGAACAGTTACAAGTCATGGAGTACGACTGACCTTGAAGGCTACCATGCCAAGCCACAAACATCGGGCTCCCCGCACCGTCCCGATTGGCCAGGCAGCCGCCCTGCTGTCGCCCCGCGTTTCCCCAATTCGGCTCAGGTCAGTGTGACCTGCTGATCAATCTGTGCACGAAGCCAAGCATAGCTCGCTGCATAATTGGAGTCCTGAGGAATGAAGGCGCTTACCCAGATACTCGCGTCAACGATCACTCGAGTCGGGACCGTTCTTCCCTGATCGCTTCAACCGCTGAAGTTCCATCCGGCCAGTGAGATCTAATTTTGACTGCAAGCGCATCCCAGCGTGTCCAGAACTCCTCAATGGACTCATCCACCGGTACGGAGTCGACCGGAACAATACGCGCAATAACCCTTCCGTGGTAAGTCACCTCAAACGAGTCTCTTTCATCTCGGACTTGCCGGAGAATCTCACTCGCATGCACTTTGAGATCACGAACTCCCACTGACTTCATCAGCGCCGCAATCTGACTACAATTGTGCTCTGACTATACGGACGGGGAAGGTTGACCGTGACTCGATCGACCTGGCGAATGACGGACGCAGTGGCGAGGGATGACTATCGTGCAAAAGTCGGCGCGACAACTGGGCAGCATGGCTGGAGCTTCGTGACGAGACGGAGCGATTCGAAGTCCATCAAAGGTGCCAAGTGAAGATGCGTGCAGTGTGTCAGCGCTTCCGCGGCATTGTGACGACAACTGCACCAGGGCGGTGCCGCAGATCTGTACTTCGGCTTGGTGTGTCCATCGAGAGGGTGCTTCAAGCACCCTCTCTATGGACACACTGATCTAAATCGCGAGAATTCTCTTCATCAGGTCCCGAGCGGCGGGGGTGAACTTCTCTAGATCAGTCACTGTCTTAGCGATGTCATCGGACGTTTGATAACCAACCTGGAGCTGACGCTTCTCCATATCGGATACAAAGGCGGGATTCGTGACCGCGTCTTTGAGCGCTTTCCGCATGGCTTCAATGACGGGGGCGGGAGTCTGCTTGTTCATGGCGTAGACGTTGCTGCCTACGTTCGCAGCGTTCCAGTTTTCCAGGACGGCTCGCTGGTCTGGCGTGACCTCTTTCACTTCAAGGGCGCTCTTGAACCATGGAAATTTGCCCTCCGCCTGGGCCTTCTTGAGCACTTCCGCGGGCGCGGCCCAATAGAAAAGCGGTGTAAGCATGTCCTTCTCGAGCCAGTCCGGATTCTGGGAAAGATCGAGATCACGACACGCGGCCACGGCGTCAACCTCACCCTGGTTGAACGCCAGAGCCATCTGCGCGGTGCCGGCATAGCCGGCAATGATGTCAATGGGGAAGCCCGCTTCCTTGGTCCACTTGAGCATCACGTCGTAGTTGGAGCTTCCCGTGGTGCTGGCGACCTTAATGTTCTTCCCGCGGGTCATGAAGTCATTGAAGTCCTTGACCACCTTGGAATTCGCGCAGAGCGCGAGCGGTGAGGTGGCGGCATCAGGCTTACCGAGGTAGACCGCCTCTTTTTCAACGGCGAATCCGTCTAGCCCACCCGCCAGATATGACTTAGCGGACAATGTGGAGATGAAGACGACGATATTGATCTCGTCCGGACGGACCGGCCCGGAAAGCACGGTTTTAGCCGCCACGAGGCTGTCGGCTCCGGGCATATTCTCGATTACCACAGTGGGACTTCCGGGAATCGTCTGCTGAAGATAGGGCCCAAGGATGCGGGCCGTGGAATCGAAGCCGCCTCCAGGTGGATAGCCAACAATGACCCGAACGGTTTTGCCGGCGAAGTCCACGGCGGGGGCCGCCGCGGCGGGCTTCGCGGGCTGCTCGGCGGCGGGCTTGGCCGCCTCCGCCGGTTTGGCGGCTTCGGCCGGCTTGGGCGCGCTGGTGGGGGCGGGGGCCGATGTTGGCGCGGCCGCTTTCGGGGCGGCCGCCGGTGCGCTGCTACAGGCAGAGGTGACGAGCACGGCAGCCATCAAGGCGCCAGCCGGCCGCAGTATGTACTTCAATCGATTCAGTATCAAGTGCATCAGGTTCCTCTCAATGGGCGGATGGAGTGACTCGCAGGCGAGCTGGTGAGCCGGTGCGTCACCCCTCGCGCGCGAATTTCGGTGCGCTACGCAGTGGCCCAGGCATGGCTCTCAGCCCGGCCGTAGTTTGCGCGCCAGACAAGCTGGATTCGAGCCATGATCTCATCTGAGAGGGGCGGGGCACCACTATTACCGATGGCCTCATCGAGATGCGACTGTTCTGAGTATCCGCCCAGCACCGTGGTGACGCCGTCCGTATCCAGGATGAACCGATAGGCAGCTTCAGACACTTTGTGCACCCCTGGCTTGGAGAGGAACGCCATGGGCCGGGCCTGGTCTACCATCTCCTGGTAGACATCCGTGCGCCGCGAGAGTCCGCCGCCCGCGTTGGGATGCCGCGCGCCGCCGCCAATGGCATGATCCGTCAGCGCGCCACCCGAGAGCGGTCGAATAATGGCCACACCGGCGCCAAGCTTCTGCGCGTACTGAATGACGTGATCGTAAAAATGACCCACGTTGATACCGGGAATACGGCCATAGAAGGCCGTGGGGTTGAGCAGGTCATACCAGACATTGATCATCTTGAATTCGCGCGTGTTCAAGAGCGTCCGGATGGCGCGTGGGTCGGCATGCTCAGTGGCAAAACCAAAGTGCTTGACCTTCCCCGCCTTGCGGCAGCGTACCAGGCCTTCTAGAGCGCCGTTCTTGCCGAGATAGTCGCGTGGGCCCAGTGGAATCCACCCGCTGGCTGTAGCATCCGTGGCGAGCGCCGGCGGATTGTGGATTTGCAGGACGTCCACCCAGTCCACTCCCAGCCGCTCCAGACTTGCATTGAGACTCCGCTCCACGGCGCCGGCCACGTCACCGAGCTGGTCTGGCATGATTTCAACCTTGGTTGTGATGATGGGGCGCACGGTCAGCTCGCGCATGAGCTTGCCAATGCTGATCTCAGCCAGGCCAATCTTGTCGCCGTAGTCCGGTGAAGTGTCCCAGTAGTTGATCCCCGCTTCCAGCGCCCGCTCGAAGCAGCGGCGCTGCTCCTCGGCGCTTCCGCGAATCAGAACGCCGGCATTGTCGCCGGTGCCAAAGGCGATCTCCGAGACCATCAGTCCGGTGTCGCCCATCGGTCGATACTTCATCGTGCAGCCACCACTTCCTTATCAGCTTCTCGCGCGGCAATTGCGGCGCGGTCCATCATTTCATCCACGTCATTGAGCCAGGGGCAGTGCGAGCCGGTGGTCACTGCCACCAGGCTGCCCTTCTTATAATTCCGAGGGTTGGTGTAATCCGGAATCGGCAGATCAACTCGTTGATTGGTTGCCGGATCGCGGAACGTGTTGATGGGGTCACCTCCCGCCTGCACCGCCTCAATCTGCTCCTGACACATCCTCCGGAGCATGACCAGCCCACGATCTGATTCGCCGAGCCACTCCTGGGAACGATCCATGATGGGGCCTTGCAACGGCCAGACCACCATGTCCTGCCCCAGCACGTAATCAGGCAGGTCTTCGATCGGCACGTTGAAGATGGGCACTGACTCCTGCGGAGGCTGAGGATTCCACTGGCCGGGCAAGAACACCTGATATGAGAGGTGCCAGGTGGTTTCGTCATCGATCGGCACACGAATCTGCATCTCATAGCGACCGGGGCTGCCGATCAAGACGAAGGACGGGAAGACCAACGGATTACCGGTCACCCAACCGGGTGAAGCCTGGGGATCCTCGCCATCGATCAGGCGGTACTTGCGGAATCCATGATCGAACCGCTCAAACCGAAAATCCAGGTGGTGACGTACAAAGCGCTTGACCTCCTGGACCTTTATGGGATCGGTCACATTCTTGCGCTCAAGGATGTACTCCCAGAACTGGCCGTGCAGGTATTCCGTATGGATGGTGTCCATAGAGTTTTCCATGCACTGCAGCCAGTTACAGGGAATCATGGTGGACCCCACCTGGCGCCAGGCGCCTGGCGCTACGAGTGGGAACCAGTGTGGGATGAGCGGCGCCGGGTCTGGACCCAGATACCCCCAGATCAAACCGCCCAGCTCATCCACCCGATACGATGGCAGTTTTACACGCTCCTTAAAACGATGCTCCGGCGCCTCAGCAGGCTGATCCGTGCACTGACCGGTGGTATCGTAAATCCAGCCGTGATAGGGGCATTTCAGGCCATCTTCCATAGGAATGCCACAGCGCAGGTCCACCAGGCGATGCGCGCATCGCTGGCCAATGAGCCCCAGCTTGCCTGAGCGATCACGGAACAGGGTGAGATCCTCACCGAGTATGCGCACCGCTTTCACTGGATTGGCGGCGAGCTCGCCAGTAACGGCAATGGGCTGCCAATAACGGCGTTGCAGCTCGCCCATCGGGGTGCCAGGCCCCACCCGAGTGATGCGTTCATTTTCTTCAGTGCGTAGCATGGCTTCTCCTTAATGAGCCGGGCCCTCACAAGCTCGGGATGCTCAGAGGCCGATCATAACGCCACCGCCCACGAGTCGCAATCCGTCGGACCATTTTGGCATTGACAGACGGCCAGTTCGGTCCTATGCTCGTGGTGCGAATCCCCCGAATCGCAGCGCTGATACGGAGGAGAACACCACCTTGGCTGACACAGAGCCACAGGAACCACGTCCACGCCGCCCTCGTCGCCGGCCCCGCTCCCCGTCAAGTGAGGGCGTCCCGGTTGGGGAGCCATTACCCCAGAGCATGCCATCAGGGACGGGCGGTGAATCCAGACACGAGTTCACACCGCTGGTGCTTGATAGGACGGTGATAGCCATCCCGCTCTTGAGGGAGCTCGCGGCTGAAGAGGGGCGCCGCGCGAGCACTGCGGACCTTCAACCGGTCCTATATCCCGTCATCATCGATGCCAATCTTGCCTATCGGCAAGGACGCGATGCCGCGCGGGCTCAGATCCGCGGCTTGATTGATGACATTCTCAGCACAGGCGGCAGCGTTGAAGGTGAGGGCGTCAATGACGCCAAGACGAATGTGAGCAACCAGTACGTCTTTGCTCGGCTTGAGGGTAGCGTGATTCGCGAGCTCGTTCGGCGAGACGCTGCCGGCCCACCCGGCAGCCAGCGCTCCATCTATCACATCTGGCCGGACTTTCCTGTGAAAGCACTCATCACCAAGTCCGTTCAGACGGTCAAGGCAGATGCTGCCCGAGCATCGTTCTCCGCGTCTGGCGAGGGCGTGGTCTGGGCCGTGCTGGATTCGGGGATAGACCAGGCCCATCGCCACTTCTCGAAGCATATGAACCTTTCATCGGGTCTGGATGAAGATTTCACGGGGGAGAACCAGCCGTTCAGAGACATGTTTGGGCACGGGACACACGTGGCCGGAATTATTGCTGGCGAGGTTCAGGTTGCTGATGCTCAACCACCGGATCGTCAACCGCTGCTTGCGTTCAGCCGCTATCGTGATGAGTCTGGCGAGATCAAGTACGAGAAACAGGAGCTTAGTGCCATATCCGGGATGGCTCCTCGCTGCCAGCTCGTCAGTATGAAGGTGCTTGATGATCACGGTGATGGCCTGGCCAGTAATCTCATCGCCGCAATCGAGAGGATTCAGCAGATCAATGGGAACGGCCGTTGGCTCCGCATTCACGGTGTGAACATGAGCGTGGGGTATGACTTTGAGCCGGAGTGGTTCGCGTGCGGACAGAGCCCGTTGTGTGTGGAGGTGGACCGCCTGGTACGCACAGGTGTGGTGGTGGTAGTTGCGGCGGGGAATACTGGTTACGGCTGGGCACAGAGCGCCGCCAAGGGCGCGGTTGCCGCGGGGATGGATTTGACAATCAATGATCCCGGCAACGCTGAGCTCGCTATCACCGTGGGTTCAACACACCGCGATATGCCGCATGTATACGGCGTTTCATACTTCTCCTCGAAGGGTCCCACGGGGGATGGCCGCCCCAAGCCGGACCTAGTGGCTCCGGGTGAGAAGATCATCTCCTGTGCCTCAGGTCGCAAGCGCGAAGAGGCCCGCGTGAACGCGGGAATGGATTGTGATTACATCGAGGACAGTGGAACCAGTATGGCGGCTCCGCACGTCTCCGGTGTCATCGCGGCGTTTCTCTCCGTGCGCCGCGAATTCATTGGGCGGGCTGAGCTCGTCAAGGAGATCTTTCTTTCCACCGCCACCGACCTCAAGCGTGATCGCAGCTTTCAAGGACACGGACTTGTTGATCTCATGCGGGCGATTCAGTCGGTCTAGCGCCGCATGACCACGGGTGAATCGAGTGTTAGACGTAACGATTTCAGCACTCGTGACCTTTTGAGGAAGTCACCACTTTAAGCGCGTGCGGGAGGTGCACCATGGCCGAGTTAGCCGGGTTTCCCTATTTCGAGATCGAATTTAAAAAGGACGGCGTGATCCACGATCAGGCTCAGGTGCACGCTCTGGAAACATTCCTGCACCAGAGTGCGGTCACTGACCTCCTGTTCCTCGCGCACGGCTGGAATAATGACATAGCCGATGCACGCTGGCTCTACGGAGCGCTGCTAGGATCCGTGCGCACCCTGCTTGATAGCGCGCCGCCTTCGGGCCTGGCCAATCGTAGCTACGCGGTGGTGGGCCTGTTCTGGCCGTCCAAGAAGTTTGCTGACGCTGAGCTGATCCCCAGTGGTGCTGCCAGCGTGGGATCAGTTGTCAGCGATACGCTGCTCCGTGACCAGCTTGACGAGCTCAAGGGCGTCTTTAGTGCTCCAAACGCTGACGCGAAGCTTGACCAGGCCAAGCAGCTTGTGGGGAGATTGAACGATAGCCCCGCTGCGCGCCGGGAGCTGGTGGATCTCGTGCGGTCGATCCTGCCTCGCGCGGCGGCGAATAGTGAAGATGCTTCGGACCGATTCTTCACCGTGGATCCTGACCAGCTCATGCATCGATTGAGCCAACCCATCATGCAAGCAGGTCCGTCGGCGCGGTCCGGGGCGGGCGGTGCCAGCTCGCTCGGGGGGCCTCACGGGAGCGCGGCCGGCTTTGAGCTCAGCCTCAGCGGAATGAAGGCGGCGGCTCGGAGACTGCTGAACTATGCGACGTACTACCAGATGAAAGAGCGCGCTGGCACCGTGGGACGCGGTGGCGTGAGTAAGGTTCTCCGCGTCGTGCGAGAGTCCCATCCGAATCTGCGCTTGCATCTCGCTGGCCACAGCTTCGGCGGTCGACTCGTCACGGCCGCAACGGCCGGGGCCGAGGAACTAGCACCGGTTCGGATCAGCAGTCTGACGTTGTTACAGGCGGCGTTCTCGCACAACGGGCTGGCTGAGCGTTTTGATGGGACGCATAACGGGATGTTTCGGCGCATCGTGACCGACCAGATGGTGACTGGTCCGATCATGATTACCTGCACGCCGAATGACGTGGCGGTGGGCATGGCCTATCCGATAGCGTCGCGCATCGCTAATCAGGCGGCTTCACGTTTCGGTGATGCGTCAGACCCATTCGGCGGAATTGGGCGCAACGGAGCGCAGCACACCCCGGAGGCAGTGGAGGCCCAGCTCCTCCCCGTTCCCAGCACGTACGCGATGGAGAGTCACAAGATTTACAACCTTCATGCCGATGCGTTCATTAGCGACCACGGCGACGTGACCGGCCCGGAGGTGGCCCAGGCACTCCTATCGGCCATCGCGGCAAGCTGAAAGCTTGAGGCAGGTACGAGAGGTGGTGATCCTGTGACCGCTAGCGCCAGTCTCGCTCCGCCATAGGGAGCTATCGCGAGGTTCTTTCACGCGGGTGAGATCGTGCCGTTTCTGGGGGCTGGCGTGAATTTCGGCACCCGACAGCCGGGCGATATTTGGACCTCGGCCTCTCAATTCTTGCCGAGTGGTCGTGAGCTGTCAGAGTTCCTCGCGAATGAGTCTAGCTTTCCCTATCAGAGCCCCTCGGAGCTCTCCGATCTGGCCAAGGTGGCGTCGTATTACGTGGAAGCGCTGGAGCGAACCGATCTACGCGAGCGTCTGCGCGACGTATTCAATCGTGACTGTCAGCCGGGAACGATTCATACCTATCTGGCGCGGACCGCGGCGATTCATCCGCTACTCATTGTGACGACCAACTATGACGATCTCACAGAGCGTGCATTTGAGGCGGCGAAGCAGCCCTATGATCTGGTGGTGCATCCCACGGACAATGAGGATTGGCGTGAATTCGTTCTGTGGTGGAAGCACGGTGCCGCGGCGCCCGAGCATGTACTGCCCAATATGCTCCACATTGATCTCGATTCAACGACCGTGATCTACAAGATGCACGGAACGATGGATCGGCGGCAGATGGAGTTCGATAGCTACGTCATCACGGAAGATGACTATGTGGAGTTTCTGACCCGCATGGTGACCGGAACCGCCGTGCCCATGCAGTTCATGCGTCACTTCAGGGAGCGGCATTTCCTGTTTCTCGGATACGGTCTGCAGGACTGGAACTGGCGAGTGGTGCTCAAGCATCTGCGTACACAGTCAACGCGCGTCCACGGTGACGCGACACAATCCAGTGGTGCGAGTCGCCGCGAGGAGCCAGGACGCCGGTCCTGGGCCATTCAGTTTCGGCCGTCCGATCTTGAGAAGGAGCTCTGGGATCGGCGGGATGTGAAGATCTACGACGTGGATATTAACTCGTTCGTGGATCGATTGCTCAAGCAGGCTCCCTAGATGATGCCCGCGTCAGCACCCATCGATGTCTCTGGGCTCCCCGCGGATTTCTGCCCTTTCAAAGGGCTTGCCCCCTATACCGCTGATGACGAGCCGTACTTCTTCGGGCGCGCGACGGACCGTGAGATCATCATCTCAAACCTCTATGGGTCGCCTCTGACAGTGTTTTATGGAGCCAGCGGCGCTGGGAAGAGCTCCGTGCTTCTCGCGGGCGTGATACCGCGCCTCCGTACAAGTGGGGGCGTTGCGGTCCTCGCCTTCCGCGAATGGCAGGGTGACGATTTCCTCGAGCGCTTTCGGGTGCGAATCATTCAGGCCACGGAGCGCGCCCTTGGCGCTCCACTCCCTGATCTCCCACCCGGTCTTTTGGACGTACTCTCAGCTTGTTCAACGGCTTTGGGCGGACCAATCTTCGTTGTGCTCGATCAGTTTGAGGAGTATTTCCTCTACCACGCTCATTCAGAGGCGGGGCAGCAGTTCGACACCGAGCTCGTGCGCGCGATCAATCGGCGCGGGCTCGACGTGAATTTCATGTTCTCAATGCGTGAGGACGAGCTCAGTAAGCTGGATCGTTATCAAGGGCGCATCGTCAACCTCCTGGGCAACCTACTCCGGCTCGATCATTTGAACAAGGAGGCCGCGGCCCAGGCAATGCGCGGACCGCTGGAGCAATTTGCACGTGACCCACGCCAAAATTCGAAGGAATCAGGGCCCACATCGATTGAAGACCGGCTCGTGGAGACGCTTCAGCACGATCTTCGGCGGGGGCGAGTCAGCCTCGTGGATATCGGCCTCGGCAGCGCGGAGGTTCGGTCAGGGAGCTCACCTGGCGATGACCGGATCGAAACGCCATTGCTCCAGCTTGTTCTCACCCGTCTCTGGCGCGAGGAAGTACGCGCAGGTTCACCCCGGCTTCGCTTGCAGACATATCAGGCGCTTGGCGGCGCGACGAGCATCGCCAGAACGCACCTGAATGAGACAATGGATCGCCTGTCAGCATCGGAGCGGGAGCTCGCCGCGGCGCTCTTCCGCTACCTCGTGACGCCATCCGGAGCGAAGGTTGCCCAGGAAAGCGGCGCGTTAGCCACCTGGGTGGAGCGACCGAACGCGAATATCGATGCAGTGCTCAATCGCCTCTGCGCTCCGGACACGCGTATCTTGCGGAGAGTTCAGCTCAGTGGACAGGCGGAGCGCTATGAACTATTTCATGATGTTCTTGCGCCGGCCCTGCTGGACTGGCGCCGGCGTGATGATGAGCAGCGCATCGTCCGCCGACGAGTGAGTCAGCTTGGACGCTGGGCCCTGCTTGGCGGCGCCGCCGCGTTGATTGGCGTTGGGGCATTCTCATTTCAAACGGGCTCCATGCTGAATCTGGAGCAGGAGCGGGCCGCTCGCCTGCTTGCGGAGACTGCCCAGGCTGAGTCCGTGCTTCAGCGCAACGCCGAGAGACAGGCCGTGGCGACGGCTTCCGCTGCGCTGGGCGAGGCCAAGAGCAGCCTGGATGCCGTCATGTCTGCAAATGCAACCGCCGTAGTGGCACAGGCTAGCGCTGAGGAGAACCTGCGGTTGGCCCGGGAAAGCGCGGCCCAGGCGGTGGAGAGCTCCATGCAGGCGGCGCAGGCTGAGTTGGAGCGTGATTCGGCGAAACAGCAGAGCGTTGCCCTGGCGCGCTTTGCTAGTCGGCTCGTGTTGCGTGAGCATGCGGGCGCGGTGTATTTCGCCGCCTTCAGCCCGGATGGCCGCCGGATCGCCAGCGCTGGCGAGGATGCCATAGTTCGCCTGTGGGATACAGATACCGGTCGCGTAACGGGCGTCCTGCGGGGCCACGTTGGTCGGGTGTATAGCGTTGCCTGGGATCGTGATGGGGCTCGAGTCGTGACAGCGGGGCTGGATGACACGGCGCGGATCTGGGACGTCTCCGCCCAGCGCGAGTCGCTGCCCCCGCTGCGCCATCCTGACCGTGTTCTGAGCGCCGCGATTAACGCGGATGGAACCCTCGTCGCCACAGGCTGTGCGGATCACCTAGTGCGGATCTGGAGCGCTCGCGATGGTGGCTTGGTTGCAACGTTGCGTGGTCACGGCGATACGGTCAACACGGTGGCGTTCAGTCGTGAGGGCCAGCTCCTGGTCAGTGCCTCCAACGACGATACCGCGCGCGTCTGGCGGCGGGACGGGACAGATTGGCAGGAAGCAGCAGCGCCGATGCCGCATGCTGACGCGGTGACCAGTGCGGCCTTTAGCGCCGATGCGCAGCGGGTTGTCACCAGTAACGCGGATCGGACGGCCTACCTCTGGGATCGCAATGCGGGGTTGATTGGCGCACTGCCGGGGCACACGGATCGTGTGATCAGCGCGACGTTCAGCCAGGACAATACCGAGGTGGCCACGGCCAGCGCCGATGGTACGGCGCGCATCTGGGATGCAGATAGTCTCACGTTGAACGCGGACTTGCGCGGCCACACGGACCGCGTTTATAGCGCGCTGTTCAATCCCGACGGGACCCTGGTGGTGACTGCCGGGAGGGATGGCACCGTGCGGGTCTGGGGCCCGAGCATTGTGGAACAGCCGAGCACCGCGCCTAGTGACGAGGGTCTGGAAAAGGGAGCGCAACGAGCTTTTCCGCCTCCTCAAGCTCAGCAGCCTCAGTCCACAAGCGCACAAGTGCCCTTCACCGCGTCGTCATCACCACGCCCAGCGACCTCTCCGACCCCTCGGTGATCTCCACTCAAGCCTACACTTGTACAGAGGAGCGGATGTCGCACGGTGGATAGCGGTGTGGTGTCAGGTATCTTGCCCGACAGTATTCGGTTCGATAGGGCCGGGCTATCGGGCAAGCTGCCCGACACCACCCCAGAACTCTCGACCTACATCCGCAAAGTTGTACGAGTGGGCCGGCGTCAACCCCGTCATTCAGGCCGATGTCGCTCTCATTCCGCGGCCAGAACAGTGATGACATCGCGAATGGCAGCGAGATTCTGGCCCCAGTCAAGAGTTTGCTGGTCGGGTAGATCAATCTCAACGCCCCGCACCCCCACCGCGTCCAGCCAGTCCATAAGCTGTCCAGTGAGCTCATACTCAGTCCAGGTTTCCAGGTACGGGTACCCTGTGATGATTGCAACGCGACGTGCCAGCGGTGTTCCGAGGCCTCCACCGTCCCGAGCCGTGACGGACACAATGCCACTGTGGTAGGAAAGGGCCGCCGTGATGCCGCTCGTTCGCACGAAGTCACGGAGGGCCGAACTTTCCGGCTCTGAAAATGGGGCAGCACCCCCGGCGCCTGGTCGCCTCCCACTTGGACCATATCTACCGCCAGCTCGACCGGCCGCATCCGTGGACCAGTTGGGTGTATCGAAGTTTCGATTCAGGTCCACACCGCGCGCATTCCAGGCCGCGTCACGATCGTTACCGGCGGCAAGTCCATCAGGATTGAGTCCTGGAATGAAGAACACGCTCATATTCCCGGGAATCTCACCCGGATTCAACTGAAAGTGTTCAATTGCTGTGGAGACAAGCTGATACGTGTTTCTTTCCCAGCCCCCGTGAATCCCGCCAAGAAGCGCGAGGCGTCGCTCGCCGCTGCCGAGCCGAAACGCCTGGATCGGACGACCTTGCACGGAGTGACCGATTGCAAACCATTCGTTTTCGTAATCTGTGGTCGCCGGAGTGGGCTGGGCCAGTGTGGCACCGGCCCAGAGCGCTGTGACGAGACTGGACAGGATGACCAACTCTGCCATACGGTCTATGGCTACACGCGGCCAGGCCAATTTTGGAATCATCTCAACAGTGCACGACATTCATGAGTCATCTGGAGCAGATCCGTCAGAATGATGATCTGCTGAGCCCGTTCAGACGTATTCGGGATGATTTTGTCGCTATCAAGCACCGCGCGTGGGGCGAGCGCAAGCATCGTTGATGGCATAACTCCAGCCAGAAGAGAAGATTCTTCGGTGCAGGCAGAATCTTAAGTGTCCTGGGCCAATCTTCGATATACTGAAGCGTCGTTTTGTGCGCCCTCGCGCGCGGCGCTAGGAGCAAGCATGGAATCGCACCGCCACTGGTCAATCGCGTTGTTGCTCGGCCTCGGTGTCCTGGCATTGGCAGCTCCTGAGCATGCCCTGGCGCAGTCTGCGCAGCCCACGCCGGTGATCCCGGCGCCTTTCGACCAAGCCACTCAGGTGGCCCAACAGGTTCTGGGGACCCACTCCTACGATCCACTCACGGCTATCGGCCGGCTCCTGCTGGCCGCGTTTCTGGGAGCCATCATCGCCTACCGCCGCCGTTTGATGGTGGAGGAGTACATCCTACAGGCTCATGTGATCATCTCATTTACTGGGGCCCTCATGATGATCATCATCGGCAATGAGATTGTGCGCGCCTTCGGACTGTTGGGCGCGGGCAACATTGTTCGCTATCGGACGCCGGTGCGCGACCCGCAGGCGCTTGCATCGCTCTTCGTCACCATGGGTGTGGGCATTGCCGTGGGGGTTGGTCTCTGGGAGATGGGTATCGCGGCGACGGTGATGGTAGTGCTCTTCCAGTTTGTCTTTGGGCACCTTGACAGGATTCTGCCAGGGAAGCTCTACCAGCCGCGAAAATCGTACGAGCTTTCACTCTCCACCGAGAGCCCGGAGGTCACACTGGATCAGCTTCGTGCGTTGTTTGCAAAGGAAGATATCACCTTCACACTACTCGAGTATGAGCTCGCGCGCAAAGATAAGCTGGCCAAGATGTCGCTCAAGGTGATCGTTCCTGAGCACATGAATACGGAACAGCTATCGATCATGATCTTGAAAGAGGGCGTGCAATCGGTGAGTTGGGAGGAAGGGCAATGAGCGCGCACACTGAGGGACGAATGCAGATCCAGACTGTGGAGGATGCGCCGGTGCACGATGGGCGGCTTCCACGGTTGGACTACGCTGGCTCACTCATCATTGTGGAAGGTGTGGATGGCTCAGGGAAGAGCACCCAGCTTGCGATGTTGCGAAAGTGGCTTGAGGACAACGGCGCGGACGTGCTCTTCACCGAGTGGAACAGCTCCTCCCTCACGCAGAAAGCGGTGCGGCGCGGAAAGCGACGACTCTGGTTGGGGCATCTCAGCTTCGTGTTGCTGCATGCGGCTGACTTCACGCATCGTTACGAGAACATCATTCTCCCGGCACTGCGCGCGGGCAAGCTGGTGCTCGCAGATCGCTATGTCTTCACCGCGTTTGCTCGAGACGTCGCCCGGGGAGCGGATCCCACGTCTGTCCGACAGCTCTACAACTTTGCCATTCGGCCTGATCTGGCCCTGTACTTCCGGGCACCGTTGGAAGTGGCGATAAATCGAGTGCTGACAGGTGAAGGGCGTAAGGGGTTGAAGTACTATGAGGCCGGTATGGATCTGGGGCTCTCAGCCGATAGTAATGAGAGCTATCGGCTGTTTCAGGCCAAGGTGGTGCGTGAGTATGAGCGCATGGTGGACGAATTCTCGCTGACCGTCATTGATGCGGATCGCCCGATCGCTCCGCAACAGGAGGAGGTCATTGAGCTGGCTCGGCCCATCCTGGAGCGTCATCTCGATCTGCGCGCCAGGATGGGCGGTGAGCGGTCGCGCTGGGAGGTGGCCCGTGCCGGATGATCGCCTCTACCCAGGCTATCTCATTGCCTTTGAAGGGCCGGATGGAGCAGGCCGCACCGAAGCTCTGGAGCAGGTTCGCGCGGCACTGCAGGCGCGCGGCAAGACCGTGGTGGTAAGCCGTCCACTGGGTCCCACGCTCGCTGGTGAGATCTATCAGGAAGCCAAGCTTTTCAACGAGCTGTCTCCCCGCACCCTTGTATTGCTGACTGCCTCGGATCTCTCTGAGCGGTTGGAGTGGGAGATCCTGCCCGCGCTCAACGACGGCAAGGTGGTTCTGGCCGATCGCTACGTGCACCGCGTGATCCAGGGGCTTGCTCGCGATCTGGACCCGGCCTGGATGGAAGTGCTCAACGCGTTTGCGCCAGTGCCGGACCTCGTATTCCATTGCGCTCGCTCAATAGAGGAGTTGGCCGCGAATCTCCGGCTTTCCAGCCTTGATCTGTATGACGCTGGTATGGATATTGGTATCACACGCGATGTGCCGCTCAGCTATCAGCTCTATCAAGAGCGCATGATGGAAGAGTATGATCACTGGTCAAACGAGCATGGGGTGGAGATCCTACGGAATTTGAGCTTGCCGGAGGCCGTGGCCAGGGTCGAGGCTGCGCTCAACTTGTGTGCCGGCGATCTTGATATGTGCCGCCATGGCGTCCTGGAGCTGATGCAGAAGCATGACCCTGACCCGCCCCATGCCATGCATGTTTCCGAGCTGGCAGGGGCGCTCTTTGATCAGATGCACAATCTGCATGATCTGGGACCGCGTGAGCGCGAACTGCTGGAATACGCGCTGCTCTTGCATTCCATTGGCGGCGTTCAGGATGCACGGGATTGCCATGTGCGCGTTGCCCAGATTATTCGTGCGAGCGCGTTGCCCGGATTTACCGCCCCTGAGCTGGAAGCACTGGCCATCCTCGCCGCGAGCGTGAGTGTGAGAGAAGCGAGTGAGCTTGATGCGTGGATGCGAGATCTCCCGGAGGACGTCCGCGCTCAGGTTCGACTTCTAGCACCCCTGGCTCGTCTGGCAGACTCCTTCAACGCCAGCCGGCTCTATACGACGCGCTGGATTGACGTGACGGTGAGTGACGATGTGTGCTCACTAAGAATCCAGAGCCGTAACAAGGCCAAGCCGGAGCTGCGGGCCATCAAGGAGAGAGCGGATCTTTTCAAACAAGTCTACGGGCGGGACATAGTGGCCACGGCTGAGCGACAGGGACCGCCGCCGGCGAATGCCGATCTTGGCCCGGCAATGCCTCTCTCGTTCTGCCCCCTTTACCGCTAGTGGGTCACTTGACATGAATAGGACCAGTGGGGTGGGACAGGCAGAGACGCCTGTCCCACCGAGTCAATCTGAGACAATAGTCACCGTCGTGTCAACTGCCCCACTAGTGTTGTCTTCACCTCGGTTGGTAGGAAATGCGTAGGAACCGAGCATTGAATACCCTTACCTCATGAGCCACCATCTATTGCGACGACTGTATGAACGATGCTGAACTATTTTTCCGTTGAGCTCAGCCCGGAAGAGCGGCTGATTCAGGAAACTGTCCGCTCATTTTGTGATTCCGAAGTGCTGCCCATTATTCGCCCGGCGTTCGAGGAGGGACGGTTCCCAAAAGAGCTCATCCCGAGAATGGCTGAGCTGGGACTGTATGGATCCACCATTCCGGGGTATGGCGCCGGCCTTTCGTACACCATGTACGGGCTCATCTGTCAGGAGCTGGAGCGGGCGGATAGTGGCCTGCGGAGCTTTGTGTCCGTCCACAGCTCGCTCTGCATGTTTCCCATCCATGCCTTCGGCTCAGATGAGCAGAAGCAGCGCTATCTCCCGAGCATGGTAGACGGGACGCTCATTGGCTGTTTTGGCCTTACTGAGCCTGACCACGGTTCCGACCCAGGCAATATGGAGACCCGCGCGGTGCCAGACGGTGATGGCTGGGTGCTCAACGGCACCAAAATGTGGATCACCAATGGCTCGGTGGCAGGAGTAGCCGTGGTGTGGGCACAAACGCCGGATGGCATCCGCGGCTTCCTGGTGGATACGGACCGAGCTGGATTCAGCACACACGATATCAAGGACAAACTCTCGTTGCGCGCCTCAGTCACCTCTGAGCTGCACTTTGATGAGGTCCGCTTACCCAGCACGGCACTCTTGCAAGGGACGCGCGGACTTGGCTCCGCACTGCGCTGTCTCAACGAGGCGCGCTTTGGCATTGCCTGGGGCGCGGTGGGCGCGGCTATGGCCTGTTACGAGTCGGCATTGGCCTATGCTCAAGTACGCACGCAGTTTGATCGGCCCATCGCTGGCTTTCAGCTCACCCAGGAAAAACTTGTGGATATGCTGGCTGAAATCACTCAGTCGCAGCTTCTGGCACTGCAGCTCGGTCGACTCAAGGATGCGGGCACGGTGCGTCCTCAGCAGATTAGCCTGGCCAAGCGCACCAGTGTGGCCATGGCGCTGCGCACAGCCCGCTCGGCTCGCTCAATCCTCGGGGCCAACGGCATCAGCCTGGAGCACCCAGTGTTCCGCCACATGGTCAATCTCGAAAGCGTTTACACGTACGAGGGCACGCATGAGATGCACACGCTCATTGTGGGTCAGGATATCACCGGGCTCGCGGCGTTTACGTAACCTAAACAGCAGAGCCGCGCCCCGTCGGGATAAGGCGGCGCTCCTGAACGCCGCACTGCAAGAGTCGAGTGCGCAGAAATTTCAGTTGCGCCGGGCTCCAGACCAACGTTCGCCGGTTCCTGGCTCGCGTGTTACGATCGACAAAACGGGAGGGACGCGGAGATGGCAAAGAGCGGGTTCTTGGTCATGGATAGCGACATGCACGTGATGGAGCCACCGGATCTCTGGCAGCGCTATATGGCGCCCGAGTTTCGATCAATAGCGCCAATAGGGAAGACCTCGGAGAATGTCCGAGATCTTGGCGTCACCTTTCCAGACGACACACCGAGTAATGAGCCGGCCAGTCGCGCGCCGCATCGGGGGCGTAACTATGCTCGCAACCAGGTCCTTTACGCGGATCATGCGCGTCGCGGGTGGACTGGCGAGGTCCAGCTTGAGGCAATGAATACGGAAGGGCTGGATGTGGCCGTGCTCTTCCCCAGCCGCGGCCTCCTGGTGCTGACGCATCCCCAGATGGATCCTCGGTATGGAGCGGCGATTGCGCGAGCGTATAACGATTGGATGTTTGATCTCTGCCAGGCAGACACCACGCGACTGTACGGGGCAGGGATGCTCTCGGTGTATGACATTCCGAGCGCTGTCGAGGAAGCTCATCGTGCGGTGAAGGACCTTGGATTCAAGTCCATTTTCCTGCGCTCCAATGTTGTCACCGGCAAGCAGTGGTTTGACCCGTATTACGACCCGCTGTGGTCTGCCCTGGAAGAGCTTGACGTGCCGCTGGGTTTCCATGAAGCCACTGGCTCGCGCTCGCATCAAGTTGGCGAGCAGTTTGAGCCAAATTTCGGGATTCGCCGAATCTACTCCCAGCCGACCGAACAAATGCTGGCCATGGGCGCGTTCATCGGTGGTGGCGTGCTGGAGCGGCACCCCAAGCTTAAGGTTGCCTTCCTAGAGGCCAATTGCTCCTGGGTGCCGTGGCTGGTCTGGCGGATGGATGAGAGCTATGAGCTGGAGGGCGACCTCTTTATGCCCGATCTTGCCATGGAGCCCAGTAAGTACTTCAAACGGCAGTGCTTCGTCTCGGTGGAGCCCGATGAGACACCGGTGCGCTACATGATTGAAGAATTTGGGAGTGATCAGCTCGTCTTCTCCACGGACTATCCGCATGGTGACTCGCGCTATCCCAATGCCACCAAGGCATTCCTGGAATTGCCCCTTACCGATGAGGACAAGCGCAAGATCCTCTGGGACAACTGCGCCAGCTTCTATCACATTACCGACGTGCCAGCCGCCGCAGCAGCGAGCCGATAGCGGGCGATGGGTACCGTTGGAGAGCGAATCTGACTCTTGACCCAGCGCTCACACCGATAGCGAACGAGGAGAATGCCATGACAACGCAAGTGCGTACCGGGACAGCGTTGGACCGATTTGTTCAGCAGACCAGGACGTTGTTTGACAGTGAGCCGGATCTGGGCGCTCGGTGGGGAAAGCTCACGCCCCTACTGCGGGAGCTAATCGCCGATCCTGAAGTGATCGAAGCCTCCCATCACTGGCCGGACTGTGTCCCTGTCGACGGACGAGCGGAGAACCTCTTGTTCTATGAGGACCCGGACCATAAATTTGCCATCAACGGCCTGGTGATTAGCGCTGCTGGATACGGATCCGCCAATCGAATTCATGACCACGCGCATATCTACACGCTCTACGGCCTGCTGGATGGGCATCAGAGTATTGAACGCTACGAACGACTCGATGATCGGTCACGGCCAGACTACGCGGAGATCCGCACCATTTCGGTCTCCCATTGTGGCCCAGGAGAGATTGACCTCGTGCCCCCGTTTGAGATTCACCGAGAGACAAGCGTGGGTGAGCGGGCCGTGGCGGTCATCATTCGCAGTGAAAAGAGCGGCGGCTTCAACCAGGGCCGCTATCTTCCCGAGTCCAACGGGTACTACGAGTCTCTCGGACCGCAACAGACTCCCTGCGTGATGCTGCCAGAGCGATAGTTGAGGGAGCATGCAGGGGGTCGCATGCTCGAGTAAAGCCCGCGATGCTGCGTGCAGCGACTTTCCAAGCGTCGCTTACACGCGGTATGGCCAACCGGCCCGGATTCTTCGCCGGAGTTTGGTGAAGGCGGATGGGCCATCATGGAGCGTTCCCTCACTGTGCACCAGCAACCCCCGCCACCCCAGAAGGCCACCCGTGCGCACGGACCTCCTGACCGAGACATCGGCCGAGCTCGCGGCATCCCCCGGTAGCGCGGCGGTCTTGTGCCCCGCGCCCCGAGGATGCCCGTAACACCGGCAGATATGCGGTCCTTGGTGATACCTCGGGGCGCGGGGCACAAGACCGCCGCGCTACCGGAGGTGTTCGCCGTTGACACGCGCGTTCTGTTCCAGTGCCTCCGAATGCAGGCACCACCGCGGACCGCCGGCCGAGGCGAAGGTTGAGGCTGAAGTGGGGCGACGCGTGCGCACGAGCTCTCGGCAGAACCCTCAGGCCATTAACGACTTCAAGAATTCCTGAGTTTCGGCGTTCTTGACAAGCCACGATTCGTGCGATGTATCGGGCGGCATCGTGGAGGTTGGCGCATTCGCGGGGTCTACCAAGGGCACATCAGTCCGCGCGCTATTGAGCCGTAGGGCACTCGACCAGGCCATCTGCCCGTCTCGTGTCAAGAGCCAGTGGATGAATACCTGTGCCGCGTTGGGGTGTGGCGCTTTGTTATAGAGGACGGTGATTTCACCACCGCTGGTGGTTCCACCGGTCACCTCGGGGTTGCGAACATGACCGGCCAGCCCATCTCGAACGAAGTCACCCATGATAATTGGGTGTAGGCCAAAGCCAATGGGGGCACCGCCGCGCACTAACGATTCAACGGCCTGGCGGCGGTCACGAATCATGATCGGCTGCTGATCCACAAAGAGCTTTCGCAGAAAGTCTTCTCCCTTGAGATCTCGGATCAGTGTGGAGGGCGTATACACGTACCCCTGGGTCACCTCACTGGTGACAATCTTGCCCTTCCACTTGGGATCGAGTAGATCGTCAATGGTCTTGATCTCGTCCTCTTTGATGAGCTCCGTGTTGACGTAGATCGGCCGAGTGATGGTGATTTGGTGCCGGAATACGTGGGTCCGCGTGATATCTCCCCACCGCGCATCGAGTCCGCCATGCCAGACCTTATCGTCCAGCACATCGGGGCGGATCAGGATCGGGCGGATCGGATCAATGACACCCTCAGGCTTGAAGAACTGAATGAACGGGGTGATTGTTGTGGCGCCAACGTCGATCGAGTAGATTCCGGCTTGCCGCTCGTTCCGGATTTTGGGGACAAATGTGGCCGCGTCAGGGAATGAAATGTGCTCCGGCTCGATACCAGGAAAGGCTTTGGCGAAGACGTCAATGGCCTCGCGATAACCGGCGCCCGCGGGCGTTTGCACCGTGACCTTGCCCTCCTTCCGCGCCGCTTCAACGAGGGTCTGCCATTGAGCCTCGCTGCCCGCGGGCGCGGCGGCCGGCGCGGATGCCGGCGCTTGCTGAGGTGCCGCCGCCGGGGCGCTGGTGGATGCAGCGGGGGCCGTCGTTGGCGGCGCCGCGGGTTGCGCCGCGCTGCAAGCGGCCGTCAGGATGCCGGCGGAGCCGGCCATCAGTACACGAATAAAGCGTCGTCGCTTCAGTCTGTCTGCCATGTCAGTCTCCTCTTCGTCTGCGCGGACGGAAACCATCCGCGTTATGAAAAAGCTGCCAGGGACTCGTGTGAACTACTGGACTCGAACTGCAACCAATTCGTCAATGAACGGTGCTGTGCCCAGCATACGGTGCCTGAGGCGCGCGGGAGAAGGATTAGGCGAGAGGCGCCTCTCGCCGAATCCTT
>JBJXFJ010000531.1:0-4280 GCA_046154735.1 Chloroflexota bacterium
GGCGGCAGTGCTCACGTCGTGGGCCGATTCTTTACCAGCTATGTAAGTGAGAGTCGGTCAAATCGTAATCTTTTGGCATGACTTCTTGTACGGGGTCACCCAGGGCCTGGCGAACCGCGTTGAGCAGAACGTCAATGTCAAAAGGTTTGCTGATCATGTCTGCAAGCAGCTCACGATCTTCATCAGAGAGCACAATGGTGTTGCCTGAGACCACAATGATTGGAGCCGTGCGTGTTTCTTTGTGCTGCTTGAGCTCATAGAGCACTTCTACGCCGTCTTTGTGAGGCAGGTCCAGATCCAACAGGATGAGATCGGGGCGCCTATCGCGAGCCAGGCGTAGTGCCTCACGGCCATCCCAGGCGCGAAGGGCCCGGTAACCGTCCTCGCGCAACAGGCCCGCAATGAGGCCGCCGATGCTAGCGTTGTCCTCAACAATGAGTACGCACTTGCGTCTTGGGCCCGGGCGATGGAAGCGCGGACGAGCTTGTCTTGGGTTCATTCTGGTACCAGTCAGGATAGCATACCCAGATGCTTCTGGAGTTTGGCACATCGGAGCGGCTGCGATCCAACGATCTCTAGCCAACACTCATTCTGAAAACTGACGCGTAAGCGCCAGTTTCGACAGTCAGGTGATGGCGCGTGGACATCGGGAGAAATCCTGTGCGGTCACGCGCACTTCTGTGGTGAGTGCTCATGATGAATTCTGGCGTTGGGCGAGCTCAAATGTGCATCACGGGGCAGGTGAGGCGCCCTACCGCGTTGACTCCCGTTCGGCCAGGTGCATAGAATGCCGCGTGTGGAACGGTAGTACTATCTCGGTGATCCTTCCGACTTATAACGAGAAGGACTCCATTCGCGCGTGTATTGAGAGTTTTGAAGAGCTCGGGATTGTTGATGAGATTCTCGTTATCAACAACAATGCCGCTGCTGGCACCTCTGAGGAGGTGGCCCCCACCTCGGCCCGGGAGATTATTGAAACCCGGCAGGGTTACGGTTGGGCCATCCGCCGAGGTCTCAAAGAGTCGCGTGGCGAGTACATCATTCTGGCAGAGCCAGATGGCACATTTCTCGCGCGTGACACGCTGAAGCTCCTAGCCTATTCGGACGACTTCGACGTGGTCTACGGGAGCCGCACGGCGCGCATGTTTATCTGGCATGGGGCCAATATGGGGCTGTTCTTGCGGTGGGGTAACTGGGCCGTGGCCAAGATGATGGAGCTGCTCTTTGACACCACCAATCTCACAGACGTCGGTTGCACCATGCGTTTGCTGCGCCGTGATGCCTATCTTCAGATGGAGCCGTTCTTCACTATTGGCGGCAGCCATTTTGGACCTGAGATGATGCTGGTGAGCGTGCTTCAAGGGCACCGCGTAGTGCAAATTCCAGTGAATTATCTCCCACGAGTGGGCGAGTCATCGGTGACGGGCAGCACCTCAAAAGCATTTGTTCTGGGAATGGAAATGATCAGACTCGTTTGGCAATATCGCATCAAGAGCTGGTTGGGTGCGACCAGCTTGCCTCGCACCGTACGGGCAATCAGTCGTGATTAGTCCGAGTCAGTCCGCGGCCGTATCCCTACGGGACATATTGGCCTGCCCCCGATGCAAGGGCTCGCTGGAAGGGCCCACCGAGTCACTGCGCTGCGTAGCATGCAACATCAATTATGACGCGGCCAATGGCATTCCTCGCCTCTTTGTGTCCGAAGAAATGGGCGAAACCACGGATCGACAACAGGGGCTCTATGATGAAGTGGCGCATGAATACGATGACGTATTCTCGCCACACGTTGCGAATCATTACCTCGAACGCCGCACCGAAGTGGTCCGCGGACTGATTCGTGAGGGGCTTGTGCTGGATGTTGGGGCAGGCACCGGCGCGCTCGCGGAGTGGGTGACGAACGCTGGTTACACCGTCGTCGCGGCAGACGCGTCCACCGGGATGCTGGCTCAGGCGTCGGCGCGCGGGCTGCTGGGCGGAGCCGGTTGCTTTGCCAATGCTCTGCCCTTTGCAGACAACACATTTCACTTGGCGTATAGCGTGGCCACGATGCACCATCTGGAAACGCCAGAGCGCGTGGCGGGGACCATTGCTGAGATGGCGCGCGTGGTGCGCTGGGGTGGATTTGTGCTCATTTGGGATCACAATCCGCTGAATCCCTACTGGCCCATCTTGATGGCAAAGGTGCCGCAAGATTCAGGTGAAGAGCGCCTCGTGAGCATGGGCGAGCTCACCACCGCGTGCCGCAACGCGGGCTTGCGCGTGCGCAGTCGCAAGCGCGCGGGGCTCGTGCCAGATTTCATGCCGTCAGGCCTCATGCCTCTCTGGACAAAGATTGAGCGCCTGACCGAAGTGGCTCCCGGACTCAATTTGCTGTGCGCCCATAATGTGGTGATCGCGCAGAAGGTCTAATGGTACCGGCCTCTAGCCAGGCGGACCCCGGCCGACCCGCGGCCCAGGGGCCGCCAGACTCCCCGCGCTACTGGCTGCCGCTCTTCGTGGCTGCATGGGTGCTGAGCGCTCTCATCTCCACGTACCTCGTGTTCCTGCCCGGCTACACCGGGGATGTGAAGCACTACAAGTACTGGACTCGGGTGGTGACAACCGAGGGAATTCAAAGCATCTATGGCGGCGAGTACCCAGAGACGTACGCAATTTATCCGCCCGTGACGCTCTACGCTTACGGAGTCGTGGGGCGAGTGTATCAGCGCTTCGCTCAGGATCCGTGGGAGACCGAGCGCATGCTTGAGAGTGAGCGATTCAGTGCTGCCATCAAGGGTGTCTCGATTGTGTTTCACCTTGTTCTGGGCGCCAGTATCTATGGCCTGCTCTGGAAGCTCTACGGAGGCCGTGCGGGGTCATTGGGCTCAAGCGCCTACCTGCTCAATCCGGCGGTCATTTTTGACGTGGCGTACTGGGGGCAGCCAGATGCCGCCCACTCGCTCTTTGCCGTGCTGGCGCTGGGACTGACACTCTTGGGCTGGTGGCAGGGGAGTTGGGTGGCCGCGGGGCTTGCAGCAATGACCAAGCCCCAGGCCTGGGCGCTGATGCCACTTTTCTTTATCGTCCAGATCCGTCGATCAGGGGTCAGTCGCACGGCACTAGGGGTGCTGATTGCCGCCGCGGTTGTTCTGCTGGTGGTGAGCCCGTTTATCTTGCACGGTCGAGTGCACGAGTTTCTGACCTTGCCAGAGCGTATTTCCAGCGTTATGCCGGTAGCGTCTGCCAATGCGCACAATCTCTGGTGGATTGTGACAAACAATCCAGCTCCAGTGGTGCTGGACAGCGAGCGAGTGCTGGGTCCACTTACCTATCGACAGGTGGCGCTACCGCTGGTTCTTGCGGTGGCAGCGCTGGCTCTCTGGAGACTATTGACCGCGCCAGGCATTTCCATATTTTTCATTGGCGGGTATCAGGCGTTCGGTTGGTTTTGCTTCACCACCCAGGCCCATGAGAACCATTACTTCTTTGCTCTGCCTCTGCTCATCATGGCCATGCCCGTGGCTCCGGCGGCCCGAGTGCTCACGCTTATTCTCTCCGCCACCTTGTTGGTCAACATGGCAGTTCACGATCCGGCACTGATAGAGCACATGGAAGCCCTGGCCTCGGATGCCGCGCGGCATCAGTTGCAAATTCTGAACTCGTGGGCGAATCTGGCGGTCTTTGCAGGCTGGTCCGCGGTGCTCGTGTGGGCGCCACGCTGGTGTGGCGTGCCTATCGCGGGGACTCCGGCGCCGGCCCCGACGCCTTAGTCGGACCTACCGCTGCCACCGGCCCGTTGTTGCAGATAGTTGTCATAACGATTACATCTCCACAATTGTTCCTGAGGGCGGTGGCACGCCGAGGCGCCAGGCTGACCCGTGCTATAATCCGCTTTCCATTCAATCCACAATACCTGACCTATCTAGGGATGGGAGGCGGTTCTGCGTGCCGATTTACGGATATCGATGCGAGGCGTGCGGCGCTGAGATTGAGAAGCGCCAAGGCTTCCATGACGACCCCTTGACCACGTGTGACGCATGTGGGGGAGTGCTTCGCCGCGTTCTTCACCCCGTGGGCATCGTCTTCAAGGGGAGCGGCTTCTACAATACGGACAACCGGAAGGGCGGCGCCAGTACCGTTGGCGCAAACGGTGAGGGCGGCAAAGGCTCTGGCGACGGCGACGGTGGCGATGCCAGCACGTCCACGAAGGACGGTGGTGAATCAAAGAAGAACACTGGTGAGAGCGCCTCAAGCTCAGGATCTTCAGGCTCAGGAGAAAGCTCGACTCCGGCGAAAACGGA
>JBJXFJ010000083.1:0-4815 GCA_046154735.1 Chloroflexota bacterium
GGCTGGCGCAGGACGCGCAGCGGTCGGGAATAAATCGTGAAGCCAAGCTGTTGATGCTCACGTGGGCGTTTGAAGTTTGGCGCGTCCATCGCGTCACGTTTCGGACCGATGCCCGTAATGAGCGCTCGCGCTGGGCGATCGCGAACCTTGGGGCGAGATTCGATGGCGTGCTTCGGGCAGCTCAGATTGCCTATGACGGTGGGATTCGAGACACCGCGGTGTACACAATACTCGACTCGGAGTGGGACACGGTGAAAGCCGGGCTTCAAGCGTTGCTCGCGCGACAAACGGGGAGAAGCGAACCATGACACTCGCACCTATCGGAGGCACCGTCCGCTCAGTTCAGGTCGGGCGACCACGCGCGTTCGACTACGACGGCAAGGCCGTTCAGAGTGCAATCTGGAAGTCACCGGTCACTGGCCCCGTTGCGGTCCGAGGCGTCAATCTCGATGGTGACGATCAAGCGGACAGGGAAGCGCACGGTGGCCCGGATAAGGCGGTGTATGCCTATGCTTCTGAGGACCTGGAGTGGTGGGAGCAGCAGCTCGGCCGAACACTCGAGACCGGCATATTCGGTGAGAATCTCACCACCCTGGGGATCGATGTCAGCACTGCCCGCGTAGGCGAGCGCTGGGCCATTGGCACCACGGTGCTCGAGGTTTCGGAGCCCCGCGTGCCGTGCTGGCGCCTTGGCGTGCGCATGAACGACAACCTATTCCCCCGCCGGTTTACCGAGGCCCAACGTCCCGGCGCCTACCTCCGAATCATTGCCGAGGGAGAGCTTGCCGACGGTGATGGGATCCGGGTCATCTCGAGACCGGCCCATGAAGTCACGATTCAGGACGTCTTCCGGATTTACTTGCATGATCGCGCTGAGGCTGGGCGTCTCCTCACCGTACCCCAGCTCTCTGCGCCCTGGCGGGATTGGGCTCAGCAGGTCATGGACCGGGCCCGGGATCGCGATCAGCGGCTCAAGGGTTCAGGATAAAGGGGAGGCTGTGGACCGGGGATGGCAGGTCTCTGTATCTGCCCGTCCACCGCTCGGACACGGGCAGGTACAGAGACCTGCCGCCACCGGTTGGGACAGTGATCCGCTGGACTCGATGACTTTGAAATTCCCCCTGAGGCCGGGGCGGAAACCCTCGCCAAGAATCGCCTGACGCGGTAAGCTGATCCCCAATTCTGGCGCATCGGGAATGTTTGCATCCTCTGGGCGTCAAGTTGGGGCTGCCGGGTGCAGCCCGGGAGGCATGCCGATGTACCGGTCCGTTACTCGCTGGCTCGGAATGAGCCTACTCTTGACCGTTTCGCTGGCCGGCTGCTCACCGCCACTGGCCGCCTCGCCAACTGCGGCGCCCGCTAAGCCGGCGCCGCCCACCAGCGCGCCCGCGGCGCCGTCCAAGGCTGAAGCGCCGGCGAAACCGGCGGAAACGCCAGCGGCGCCAAAAGCGGCTGCCGATCCGCTGGATGAGTCACGCGCCAAGTACTACGAAGCGGCAAAGGCGGAGGGAAAACTGGTCCTGTACGGTGTGGGGCCGAAAGAGCTCTGGGATCCACTGAAAGACGCATTCCAGAAGCGCTTCCCCGGCATTGAGCTGGAAGGCGTGGACCAGCGTGGGCGCGAGAGTCGGGAGAAGGTGTTTGCGGAGCAGCGCGGACGCGCCTACGCCGTGGACATTGTGATCTCTGGATTCAGCACTCAGAATGAGTTGGTTCAAGAGAACTTTGTGGAGGCCTACCGTTCACCGTTTGCCAGTGACATCCGCCCTGAGCTTGCGTTCCAGAGCGAGTATCTGAATTCCCGGTCTGCCGGCTTGCTCTCACTGGTGATCAACACGTCGCTGGTGCCACCAGACCAGGAGCCCAAGACCTGGAAGGATATTCTGGACCCGAAGTGGCGCGGAAAGATCGCCATGGATGACCCCCGAGGCAGCGGCCCGGGCAATCCAATCATGGCTGGGCTGGACATCCTGTACGGCGATGAGTTCTTACAAAAGCTTGCTGAACAGAAACCCTTCTTTGCCACTCAAGCCGGGCCGCTTCTTACGGGTCTGACGCGCGGTGAGTACGCGCTGTATCTCTCGGGCGTGACCAGGGACATCGTGAAGCAGCGTCAAAGTGGCGCGCCCGTCAAGTACGTAAAACTGGCGGACGGTGTGGGGATTAGCCAGAACGCCCAGGCACTTATCAAGAACGCACCACATCCCAATGCCGCCAAGCTCTGGCTTGACTGGAGTCTCTCGGAAGAAGGTCAGCAAGAGCTCTCCAAGCAAGGCGATGGCCCCGTCCGCAAAGGCGTGCGCGCTCAGGAGTTTGAAGCCGACCTCGACGGCGTGGCCTTACTTCCGAGGGTGGACACGCCCGAGCAGTTCAAAGAGATCGCCGAGCGGACGAAGAAGTACGAGCGGGTTTTCTTTTCCGGGTCATGATACGGCAGCTTCATTGGCCAGGCAGGCCTCCATTTACCGCGTAATAAGAGCTAGAGCCTTTGGGAGCAGTGCGTTGAACGGAATCCTGATCCACAGGTGATATCCTCCGGGTGTCGGGATGGAAGGCACATGAATCGAGTTGAACTGCTTGAGGGACAAGTGCGGGAGCTCTCAGAAGCCGAACTTGCCGCATTCCGTCGTTGGTTTGAAGAGTTTGATATGCAGACCTGGGACCAGCAGATCGAGGATGATGCACGAGCAGGCAAGCTTGACTCCTTCGCCGAGGCTGCATTGGCTGATCATGCTGGCGGGCGCACCACCCCTCTTTGAATTTCACGCCACGCCCAAGTTCTGGGAAAGCTACCAGGCTCTCACCACACCTGTTGGTAGTGCGGAATAAATTCGCGATGTTATACATGACAAACACTAGCACCGGCGGGGTAGAATCCGGGCGGATGCGAACCGTGCCATGAAAACAGCCGTCTACTTGGGCGGCTGTTCCCTTTCCTGCTTCTTGCGGCCTGGTCGCTTCGCCTTCGGCGGTGGCGATACCTGCATCGCGGCCTTCAGCGCTTCCTCTAGGTCAACGCCGTGCATGCTCAGTGGGCCATCGTTATCAAGTTCGACGCCTGGCGGGCGCTTAGGATCTTCCTTCTTGGACATCTCCACACATCCTATAGACCTCCATCATTATCGCTGCTGGCCGCTACGGGCTGTGGTGATGCCTTCGGGAATACGTCGATGCTTAATTCAAGATGCTGAATGAATTTCCGTATCGCGTCTTGCGTGACCTGCCCGGTGAATGTCGATTGCACCGCGGCTTCTGGCGACAACTTGAATGAGAGCACGAACCCGGAAGGGGCCTCTTCGGGCGTGGCTTTCCGAAGGATCGGAGTTCCTACATCTTCTTGAGCTGGTATAGACATGGGCTCCACGCGCTGCGTCTTGATCTCAGCTTCTAGGAACTCCATTGTATCACGATAGGGACGAATAACATCCGCCACTGATCGCGGATTGAAACCCTTCTTGATGAGATAGGCGCGAATGTTGTTGTCGCTCGGGAGCTGGTCCCCGTACTCGGAACGGAGATCGGCGAACAGCGCTGGGGCAAAGGCTGCATCTTGTACGGCGGCGATACGCTCGGGGTCCCCTCGCTCATGCAAAATTAAGTTCATCCCCCGCTCAGTTACACGTAGCCGTCGCTCCACCATCTCCAGTAGGCCGAACTTGATAAGCGCAGAGATAACGCCCATCGAGGCCCCGTTTACCCCTCCATAGCCAAGATCCTTGGCGACGACTTCTCGGTCTGCGAGATGGCGATTCTCAGCTTCGAAAACTGGAATCAGACGGATAATGGCCTCGTCCAAGCTCAGGGCTGGGTAATTGGGACTACGTAACTTCGCCGCCATTCACGGAACCTCCGCACGGAGTATAGCACGGTTCTCGCGATAGACGAGACGTTTATATCGCGATAACCGCGATACACCCTTGCCAACTCTCTGGATGAGGTGTATAAACGATCCTGGCGGGAGCGTCCGCGATTACAACGAAAAGGGTGGACCGTAGATGAGGAGATGAAAAGCCCCTAGAGTGTGGCGGTCAAGGCACGCACTCTAGGGGCTTCGCTACCGCCCCCCCTGTGGTGGAACGGTAAACACGCTCGCTTTGGATGCGAGAGGCCGGCCTAGCGTCAACTGGTAAACCGGCTTGCGGGTTCAAATCCCGTCAGGGGGACCATTCACATTGTACCTAGTGCGGACGTTACCCGGATTGGTGAAGGTATTGTATTATACTTTCGTGATCCCCCCTGTCGCTTCGGCGCCAGGGCCTGGTGGCCACCCGTAAGGGTGGCCTATTTTTGTGTGGGGATTATGCGAACGAACATTTATGTAGACGGCTTCAACCTGTACTACGGGCTGAAGTACTATGAGCGGCAAGGGCGACTATATAAGTGGCTTGATATCAACGCGCTCTGCACAGCCGAGCTTCCCGGATCAACCATACATCGAATCCGGTACTGCACTGCGCGTGTTCAGCCTCGCGATGATCCCAGGCAACCCCAACGTCAGCAGGCATATTTCAGGGCTCTCGAAACCATCCCCGGCCTCAAGATATTTCTAGGCCACTTTTTGGAGGATGACAAATGGATGCCACTCTTCGACTCCAAGAAAATTCCTCCTGAAAAAGCGCACGTGATCCATACGGAGGAAAAGGGCTCGGACGTAAACCTCGCCTCATTGATGCTGTGCGATGCATTCGACGGCGATTTCGATCTAGCTGTGCTTATCTCGAATGACTCAGATCTGAAGATGCCCATAGAGATCGTGCGACGGAAATTCAAGTTGCAGGTTGGCATTCTGAATCCGGGCCAGCGTCAAAGCAGCGC
>JBJXFJ010000546.1:0-20202 GCA_046154735.1 Chloroflexota bacterium
GGCGCTGAAGGAGCGTTCAGCAGGAAATCAGTGACCGCGGCATGGTGCCGGTATGGAATCATACTGGGTGCGACCCGAACCTGGGACGCTGTTCGCCCGATTTTGGAGTGCGGCGTGCGAGAGCGCCGCTTTGGATGTTCCCCAACTTAGTCCGGGGGATAAGGAGAGCGGCGCTCTCGCACGCCGCACTCCAAAATCGGGCGAACAGCGTCCCAGGTTCGGGTTGCACCCCGTATAATTCCATACCTGCACCATGCCGCGGTCACTGATTTCCTGCTGAACGCTCCTTCAGCGCCCGCCACAACATATTCAATCCGTCCATCACCGCCCGCCGCTTGACCTCAGTCCGCGTGGTGGACCACACCGCGCTCTCCACGGTGACTTCGCCCTGGAAATCCATGGCCACAAAGCAGGTGCCGGGACGCTTGTCCTCCAGCGCATCAGGCCCGGCCACCCCGGTGGTTGAGATTCCAACGTCCGTTCCAAGCGCCACCCGCACGGCCGATGCCATCGCGCGAGCGCACTCTTCGCTTACCACACCATGCGCTTCAATGATCTCCCGCGGAACGCCATACTGCATTTTGAGGTCCGCGGTATATGTGATGAGCGAACCCCTGAAGTAAGCCGAGCTGCCGGCTACGTCAGTGAAATAGGAGGCCAGTAGTCCGCCGGTACACGATTCCATGGTCCCCACCGTGAGGCCGGCAGGCTTCAGGAGCTTTCCAACAACGGCAGCGAGCGATTCATCTTCGTAGCCGTAGACCCAATCACCGATGAGCTCACGAACCTTGACCTCGAAATGGTCAATCAGCGTCTCGGCATCCGCACGACTCTCAGCCTTTGCGCCCATGCGCAGGTGCACGCCATCATTCTTGGCATAGGTCGCCAGGGTGGGGTTCGTGGAGCGGATCAGCGACTGCACCACTTCTTCAGCGGCCGATTCACCGAGACCCACGGTCTTCAGCGTGCGCGTGGCGATAACTCCCGTCCCGGCGATCTTCTGGAGGCGTGGCAGGATTTGTTCCTCCCACATTTTGCGCATCTCCACCGGTACACCCGGCATCGTGGCAATCACTTTACCGTTGGTTTCCACCCACCAACCGGGCGCCGTGCCAATGGGATTTGGCAGTGTGGTTGCCGAGGGAATCAATGTCGCCTGTTTGATGTTTCGCTCGGGCATCGGGCGATTGCGGCGAAAGTACCATGTTCGCAGATGATTCTCGAGGTCAGCCTGCACTTCCATGGTCTCATTGAGCGCCGCGGCAATTGCTTCACGAGTTAAGTCATCTTCGGTCGGGCCAAGGCCTCCGGTCATGATCAGGAGATCTGATCGCTCCAGCGCTTGAAGAACGGCATCCGTGAGTCGCTTATGGTTATCACCGATGTGTGAAATGTAATAGAGGTCAATCCCCAGCCCAGTCATCTGCTGCGAGAGGTACTGCGAGTTGGTGTCCAGGATTTCTCCGAGCAAAAGCTCTGTGCCCACCGCAATGATCTCGGTCTTCATCAGGGCTGCTCTCCTTCTAAGGTGACCAGGACAAACCCTTGCTCCACCGTCTGGGCCTCCTCAACATGCACCGCTGCGACCCTTCCGTCGCGAGGACTCGTCAACTCATTCTCCATTTTCATGGCCTGCAGCACCACCAGGCGCTCTCCCCGTTTGACGACCTGCCCCACCTCAAGCGGTATCGAGACGATGAGACCGGGCATTGGCGCCCGAATCTCCACTTTAGCAGAGCCGCCACCTGCCGCTTGCGTGAGCGCTGCAAATTGGCGGGCACGCTCGTCGACAACGCTGACCGCAAACTGTCGCCCGCCAACGACGATTCGCCCCTCGCCGCCACGCACAAACCCGAAGACTTCAACCCAGCGCTGCTCAAGCCGCACCATCCAGTGATGAGGACCAAGCGCCCGCACCGCAACTGGAGTGGACTCGCCCAGGCATGTCACAAAAAGCTGTTCGCCGTCAGTCGAAACTGACACTTCGAATTCAGACTCGTCAAGGGTGACGACGGCCCCCCGAACCAGGCGCATCGTCATCGGGTCCGCATCCCCGCCACTCGCCCTGCTCGTGCCCAGGAACTGATGCGTTCGATTTCATTCGGGCTCGGTTCGGGCGGAGACCCCGCGGCGCGCTGCTCATCAATCAGCAGAGCAAGTGCGCCAAGCATGGCCTCGGGAGCATCCGCTCGCTCGTCCGGCCACACTCGCTCCAGCCACCCTGTATCGGTATCCCCTGCGATAAAGTCTGGCCTGCTCAGAATCCACTCATGCAATGGTGCGTTAGTGATTGGTCCCAGCACGACTAGCTCTTGCAACGCACGCCGCATCCGAGCGATCGCTTGGGCTCGATTCTCTCCCCAGGTGCAGAGCTTGGCTAATAGCGGGTCGTAGTACACACTAATCTCAAGGCCGGACTCCAGCGCTCCATCCACACGAACACCTGGGCCGTGTGGGAGTCGCGCCTCGAGCACCTTTCCCACCGAGGGCATATAGCGATTCAAGGCATCTTCCGCATAGATGCGACACTCAAGAGCCGCCCCACGGTGCTGAATTGCCTCCTGCCCGTAACCGAGCGGCTCACCAGCCGCGACTCGTAGCTGCTCCCGCACTAGATCGATTCCCGTCACAAGCTCCGTAACGGGATGCTCGACTTGTAGACGCGCGTTGACCTCGAGAAAAAAGAACTCACCATGTGAGTCCAGCAGGAATTCCACCGTTCCGGCATTGTGATAGCCCGAGGCCAGCGCCGCATTCACCGCCGCTTGACCCAGCCGAGCCCGGAGCTCCTCGTTAACAACGGGCGAAGGCGACTCTTCAATCACCTTCTGGTGACGACGTTGAATGCTGCACTCTCGCTCACCCAAGTGAACGGCATTTCCATGGTGGTCTGCCAGAATCTGCACTTCAACGTGGCGTGGGCGCTCCAGGTACCGCTCAACGTAGAGCGAGCCGTCACCGAATGCCGCGGCCGCCTCGCTGGAGGCGGTGCGGAATGCTGCTTCCACATCTTCAGCGCGCTGCACCACGCGCATACCCTTCCCACCACCACCCGAGACGGCTTTCAGTGCGATAGGGTAGCCAATGTCCGAGGCGGCTTCAGCCACAAGCTCCGCGGTTGGCAGCGCCTTCAACGCCCCCGGAACAACGGGGACACCTGCTGCCTGCATCACCTGCCGCGCTGATGTTTTGCTACCGAGAAGTCGCATGGCTTCTGGAGTTGGACCAATAAATGTAATCCCCGCCACCCGACAGGCCTGGGCGAACTCAGGGTTCTCCGATAGGAATCCGTAACCCGGGTGAATTGCATCCGCGCCCGAGGCACGGGCAGCATTCAGCACCTTCTCAAAGTTCAGGTAAGTTTCGGCCGCGGTTGAACCGGCGAGCGGCATCGCGAAATCGGCGAGGCGCACGTGCGGCCACTCAATATCTGGATCACTGTACAGTGCCACGCTTTCGATGCCGGCGTCACGGCATCCACGAATCACGCGCACGGCGATCTCACCGCGGTTCGCCACGAGCACCCGCTTGATCGGGCGACTAAAGGGGAATGTTGCCATGCTTCTTCGGGGGGTTCTGATCACGCTTATTGCGGATCATCTCAAGTGCCGCGATGAGCTTGGGTCGAGATTCCGCAGGCTCGATCACCTCGTCAATATACCCGCGTGACGCCGCGACATACGGATTGGCCAGTCGCTCTCTATACTCGGCTTCTAGTCGTTTTCGTTCCGCTTCAGGATCCACCGCGTTGGCCAGCTCTTCCCTGAAGATGATGTTCACCGCGCCTTCCACTCCCATAACCGCAATCTCAGCGGTTGGCCAGGCGTAGTTAATGTCACCCCGAATATGTTTGCTACTCATGACATCGTAGGCACCGCCATAGGCCTTACGAGTGATGAGCGTGATCTTGGGCACGGTAGCCTCGCAATACGCATACAGCAGCTTGGCCCCGTGACGAATAATCCCACCCTGTTCCTGAACGAGCCCCGGCATGAAACCCGGCACGTCTACCAGCGTGACCAACGGAATGTTGAAACAGTCGCAGAACCGAACGAAGCGCGCCCCTTTTACCGACGATGCGATGTCCAAGACTCCAGCAAGCGCCAGCGGCTGCTGGGCCACAATACCCACGGCTCGCCCACCGAGGCGCGCGTAGCCCACGAGTAAGCTCCTGCCAAAATCCGCCTGAACTTCAAAGAACTCGCCTTCGTCCACGACCGACCGGATCACCTCGCGCATGTCATACGATCGATTCGGCTGATCCGGAATGATCGAGGTGAGCAGCTCATCCTTCCGATCGACCGGGTCGGTAACTGTCAGCGACGGCGGATCCTCAACATTATTGGATGGCAGGAAGCTGAGCAGTTTGCGAATCTGAAGTAAGCATTCCACTTCATTGTCCGCGGCGAAATGGGCGACTCCGCTGGTGGAATTGTGCGCGTCCGCACCGCCCAGATCTTCAAAGGTGACATCTTCATGGGTGACAGCCTTCACGACGTTCGGGCCAGTCACAAACATATGGCTGGTCCCGCGAACCATGAAGATGAAATCTGTGATCGCCGGTGAGTACACTGCGCCGCCGGCGCACGGCCCGAGGATGGCTGAGATCTGCGGGATAACCCCGGAGGCCATGACATTACGCTGAAAGATGTCCGCATACGCCCCGAGGCTCACGACGCCTTCTTGGATACGCGCGCCACCTGAATCGTTCAGACCAATGAACGGGGCGCCCGCCTTCATGGCAAGATCCATAATCTTGCAGATCTTCTCGCCATGCGCCTCGCTCAACGAGCCGCCGAAGACCGTGAAATCCTGTGAGAACACGAACACCAACCGACCATCGATCTTTCCATAGCCGGTGACCACGCCATCCCCAAAGTAGCGCTCGTCACTAAGACCGAACTCAGTGGAGCGATGCGTGACGAAGGCATCCAGTTCTTGAAACGTCCCGGGGTCGAGGAGTAGATCGAGCCGCTCACGCGCGGTGAGCTTGCCGCGTTCATGCTGCTGTTTGACTCGACGCTCACCACCGCCGGCAAGCGTCTGCTCGCGCAGTTGTCGCAGCTCCTCGATCCGTTCAGCAGTCGTCGGAGGAGTCCACTCCCGCGGCGTTGACCGCCGATCACGAATCGCCATGCAATCAGACCTTTTCGCTGGTGTACCGGAACCCCGTGAGTACAATCGTTCACTTCAGGGACATCGCCCTACGACGAGCAATTCTGGCTCCGGTCCGGACGCATCCTATCATCGTAGAGCCTGGAGCACCAGTACGCTGCGTACTCCGTGGCGTGACCGATCTTGTGCAGGCCCCTTTTTGGAGTGCGGCGTGCGGGAGCGCCGCTTTCCTTGTCCTCCGGACTGAGCGGGGGGGGACATCTAAAGCGGCGCTCCCGCACGCCGCACTCCGAAGATCGGGCGCACATAGTCCCAGAATTTGAGCGCGCCATCTCCAGGATGTACGGTTCAGAATCCTGGGGAAGTGTGGACACCAGCCGAAAGCCGATGGGTGGCTCGATCAAGCACTTCTTGCACCACGGCGTCAGCTTCACCAACGCGTTCCATCAGCGCGCGCACGGACTGCTGCGATATTTCAGACTGGAGCTCGTTCTGGAGAGCGCACATGAAGCGCTGAGTCACAATGAGTCGAATGCGCTCCATTGCCCGGCCCGTGCGCCGCTCAACGAGCTGACCACTCTCCTTCAGAAATTGGGCGTGGTGCCCGATTGCGTCCACGAGAGCCTCAATCCCATCGGCTTTCAGGGCCGAGGTTGCGAGCACCTGGGGCGTCCAACCAACTTGCTCCCCCAGTTCGAGCATGGCCCGCAGCGTTGCCGCCGTTGCCCGAGCTTCCGGTCGATCAGACTTGTTGACGACAAAGATGTCGCCCGTCTCGAGCACACCGGCCTTGAGCGCCTGAATATCATCACCAAGCCCCGGAACTACCACGACTACGTTGGTGTCAACAACGCGCGAGATGTCCGTTTCGCCCTGACCAACGCCCACCGACTCAATGAAGATGACGTCAAAGCCGAACGCGTCAAGCAGATCCACCATGTCCAGAGTCCCGGCTGCCAGCCCCCCGGCCAGACCACCACTCGCCATGCTCCGGATAAACACTGCCGGATCTGCGTGAAGCTCCTGCATACGAATGCGATCACCCAGCACCGATCCGCCGCTCATGGGGCTCGAGGGGTCGACTGCAACCAGCCCCACCGATTGATGACGTGCCCGATATACCTGCGCAAGGCGAAGCAGGAGGGTGCTCTTTCCCCCGCCCGGTGGCCCGGTCACACCGATGACGAGCGCCCGTCCAAGCCGATCGTGTAGCGCCGTGATCGCTGCGCCCACGCCACCGGGATACCTCTCGGCCATGGTCATCAAGCGCGCCAGCGCGCGACGATCGCCCCGAAGCACACCAGCCGTGAGACGATCCATGGGGGACATCTCTGGTGGCGGTGTTCCGGTGGACTCAGATTGGCTCACAGAGTCGCCGCAGAGGATCGCTCCTCGGTCAAGCGGCGCACCAGCTCCACGGTTGCGCTCAACGATGCGCCGGGGCGAAAGACTTCGCGCACGCCCATTGCTTTCAGCTCTTCCACATCCCGCTCTGGAATGATCCCACCGGCCCAGACTGGGATATCCTCGAGCCCACGTTCTCGGAGTGCAGCAAAGATACGCGGGAAGAGCTCCAGGTGTGCCCCCGAGAGGATGGAGAGCCCTATGGCGTCAACGTCTTCCTGGAGTGCCGCCTCCGCAATCATCTCCGGAGTCTGGCGGATACCGGTGTAAACCACATCACACCCAGCATCCCGCAGGGCTCGGACTATGACCTTGGCCCCACGGTCATGCCCATCCAGACCAGGTTTGGCGATGAGCACTCGCGGACGGACAGCGAAGGACATTGAACCAGTATTAGCCATAACGTTAGCTACTGGATGACGGGCTGGTCAGCGACCCCGCGCTAGGGGTATCCATAGCCGCGCTTCTCTCAAGTGGCAACTGCCCTTCGTCAATCTCCTGATTGATCTCGACAAGTACCCCGCCTGTTGACGATGGCGGCATAAACGCCACCTGCCCCACCGCCCCAGGACGCGGCACGGAATCCGTAAATTCGGCACCGCGGGCCCTTAGAATCTCCATGGACTCCGCGATATCGTCCACCTCAAAGCAGATGTGATGGAGTCCCGGGCCCCAGCGATCGAGATACCGCCGCACCGTATTGTCCTGATTGAGTGGCTCCAGTAGCTCAAGCTCCGTATCACCGATCTTGATAAACGCGATTTTGAGCTGTCGATCATCCAACGTAACAGTGCGGGTGACCTCAAGACCAAGGACGTCGCGATAATACTTCACAGCCTCGTCAACATTCTCCACAGCGATGCTGACGTGACTCAACTTCTTGAGCATGCAATCTCCTTACCGGGTGATGAGCAATAGGTCCTAAGTCGGTCAGTTGTCATGAGCAGGATAAATCCGGCAGCACAGGCAGAAACGCCCAGTACGGTTCAATTAAGAGTTAAGAGTTAAGAGTGAGGGACCGGGGCAGGGAGCAAATCACACTGGTCCGCACGGGCTGCTTTTACTCATCACTCATCACTCATCACTCATCACTCATCACTCATCACTCATCACTCATCACTCATCACTCATCACTCATCACTAGTTATTCATCATTCGTTCAAACGACATGGCCACCGCTCCGCCGCCACCGTGGCACAGCCCGGCCATGCCTCGATGGGAACCCCGCGAGCGCATTGCGTGAAGCAACGTCACAACCAGCCGCGCCCCAGTAGCTCCTAGCGGATGACCAAGAGCGATAGCGCCACCATTCACATTCACACGCGACCAGTCCCAATTGAGAACACGGCCATTGGCGACAATTTGGGCTGCGAAGGCCTCATTGATCTCAAGGAGATCATAATCCTGAAGCTCGGTACCGGTCCGATCCATGAGCACGCGTGCGGCATCGACCGGGGCATCAAACAACCAGAGGGGCTCGATGCCCGTGGACGCGTGTCCGACAACCCGGGCCAGAGGCGAGAGGCCATACTGGGCCATCGCCCGCTCGCTCACAACTACCAGCGCCGCGGCGCCGTCGGTGAGCCCGGGCGCATTTCCGGCTGTAACCAAGCCGTCTTCCGCAAACGCCGGTCGCAGTTTCGAGAGTGCTTCAATCGAGGAGTCCGCCCGAGGTGCCTCGTCTTGCTCCACAACCATCGCCTGTCGACCGATCGTCACTGAGACGGGGACCACCTCATCATCGAATTCTCCGGCATCCCAGGCCGCAACGGCGCGCTTATGGCTTTGCAGCGCATACTCGTCTAGGTCGGCACGGGTGAGACCATACTTTTCAGCAATTGCCTCCGCCGAATTACCCATGTGATGCTGCTCAAAGGCACACCAGAGCCCATCCTGGATAATTGAGTCCTGGAGCGTCTGATGCCCCGCGCGCAGCCCCTGGCGTGCACCTTGTGAGAGGTAGGGCGCGGTGCTCATGCTCTCCATACCCCCCGCGATGACCACATCAGACTCTCCCTCACGAATAGATCGTACTGCCAGGTGAATAGCTTCGAGGCCCGAGGCACACACTTTATTGATCGTCATCACGGAGGCCGTGACCGGCACATCTGCCTTGATCGCTGCCTGCCGTGCTGGAGCCTGACCAAGACCGGCACTCAGGACGTTGCCCATGATCACTTCGTCCACCGCGCTCGCCGGTAGCTTGGCCATCTCGAGCGCGCCGCGTATCGCAATGGCGCCAAGCTCCACGGCCGGCACGCTGGATAGTCCACCCAGAAAGCGTCCAATGGGAGTGCGGGCAGCCCCGGCGATATACACGTTATTCATGGCTCAAAGGTCCCCGATCGAGACCGCAAGGATTGTCTTTCAGGCGAGATTGAAATCGCTGAGGCTCAATCATTCGTTCAGTCCGAGAGCTCGACCAATGACCAGTTTCTGAATCTCCGAGGTGCCCTCACCAATCGTCAGAATCTTGGCATCACGATAGTGACGCGCCACGGCCGTTTCCTCGATGTAGCCGAGTCCGCCGTGTATCTGGACCGCCGCATCCGCCGCGCGCACCGCAACCTCAGAAGCAAATAACTTTGCCATCGCTGCCTCCATTGTAATGCGCCGTCCGGCATCTTTTGCTATCGCCGCGCGATAGGTGAGGAGGCGAGCCGCCTCAATTTCCGTGGCCAGCTCCGCGAGACGGAACTGCACGGCCTGTTTATGAGCAATGGGCGTGCCAAACGCCATCCGTGTCTTGGCGTAGGCCATTGAGAGGTCCAGGCAGCCCTGGGCCAGGCCCACGCTGAGCGCGGCCACACCCACTCGACCGCCGTCCAGCACCTCTAGAAACTGTGCCACCCCACGTCCGGCTGTTCCAACGATATTGCTCATGGGGACTCGACATTCCTCGAAAATCAGCTCACGCGTATCGGATGCATGCCAGCCAATTTTTCGGTAGGGACGGCCCACCGTATAGCCGGGCGTTCCGGTGGGGATGAGTACGTTGCTATATTCACGTGGATGATCGCTGGTGATTGCCACGATCGTGACGAAGGCCGACATCTCTGTGCCCGCATTCGTGATAAACGCCTTGGTGCCATTGATGACCAGCTCATCACCTTCTGCGCGAGCCGTCGTCGTCATGGCCTGCACGTCTGAGCCGCCGGCCGGCTCCGTGGTTCCAAAGGCGCCGAGCGTCTCGCCCCGGGCGAGTGGCACAAGCCACTGTTGTTTCTGCGCTTCGGAACCAAAGAGGTAGATCGGACCGCCTCCAAGCGAGACCGATGCACCTACGGTAATGGCCGTGGATGAATCGATTCGCGCCAGCTCCTCGATAGCGAGGGCAAACGCCAGAGTGCCGGCGCCTACCCCGCCGTACTCTTCAGGGAACGCGAGCCCCATGACCCCCAGCTCGCCCAGCTTTCGGACAGTGTCCAATGGGACTTCGCCTGCCTGGTCCCAGGCATCAGCGTGCGGCGCGATCTCCGCCTCGGCAAATTCACGTATCGTCTCACGCAATGCACGTTGCTCAGACGAAAGTTCAAAGTCCACCGCGTCTCCAAACTCGATGCCTGCTCATGGGCACGCCACACACACTACTCCGATTCTACCCAGCGGAATCCAGAGTCAATCTGCTCTCCTGCGCGCTCGGAATGGGTTGCCGATCCGGATCGCGTTGCCGGTGACCTTTCGTAAGTCACCAAGTTGGTCCCAGACCTTGTAGAGCGCGCCCAGTAGCACCGACGCCGCGAGCGTGAACTTCACGGCCAGGAGGAGCGCCAGGAGTGAGACCTTGAAGGCAGCTACGACAAGGACCGCCACTATGGGTATGGCAGCCAGCATACCGAATACGAGCGGGATATTGAGATCAACGCGGAATACGAAGCTCACGAGCTTATGAAGCAGCACAAATGCGAGCACGTAGCTCATGGCGAAGAACGCGCCCGCGAGAGGCCCAGCGCTCAAGACGTACTCGAATGATGTCCATGATGCATGGATCAAGCAATTCGATCCTGCTGGAATGACCACTCGCACGAGCAGCCCGAGCCAGTCATTTGAGCGAGAGACGCAAATCGAGAGCGCGCTCCACCAGCGCGGAATTCCGACGAGGGGGTCAATTGCGTCGAGAGACTCGAGCAAGCCATCGTCAATGACCGAGATGAGTACATCGCGAAGACCGGTGAGTGACAGGACCTGGTCCACGGCCACCAGGATAAAAAGCGCCAGCACCAGCGGCTTGGTCTTTTCGATGGCGCTGCTCGGGGCGTCCCGCGGTCGCAACTCGAGGTGCGCGGTGCGCAAGGGGAAACCGCAGTTCGGACACGCCGACGCCTGGTCCGAGACATCGACCTTCTTGCATTCGGGACACACGATAAGTGCCATTGGCGCCTCTGAGGGAAACCTCCAAGACCAACCGAGGCCGAATTATGCGGCATCAGACGGGTCGATCGCTCTTAGGCGGCTCGATCAGGCTCCCTCCCTTGGGAGAGTTGGCCTACTGTCGGTCGATTTCGGCAACGCGCTCCGTGGAAGCGCCTCAGATATGCCAGGTCATGGCTGGTGTTGGACACCGCAGCTCATGCGTTGGAGCGCGATCGGCGCGGGACGGTCCTGCGGTAGGCACGGGTACATTCATGACGCCTACGGCATCAACTGCGCTCCTATCCCCCATGCCTGCGAGGCATTTGCTAGACTAGCCCCTGGATCACCACCCGTCCGGTGGTGCCGTGTGACCAATCTCAGTCTGGAGAATCGCACACCTAATGCACCTCCTCGAACGCATCAATCCGTGATCGAGCGACGCCTCGCGCAGATCAAGGCCGCGATCACCTCCGAGGTCTTTCTCTCACTCTACCTGCCGGCCTTCACGCTGGCAGTGGGCACGGGTATCGCCGCCCCAGCACTTCCGGTCTATGCCAAGTCGTTCGACATCCCGTTTGAGCAAGCCTCCTGGATCGTCATCGTCCACCTGGTGGGCGCCGCGGTATCCACGATCCCTACCGGCATGATGCTGGACAAGGTCGGAAGGCGCAAGATCGTCCTCGCCGGACCGATCATCACCGCCGTCAGCTCCCTGCTCATCCCGTTCGCCAGTTCCTTTCCGGAGCTCCTGGTCTTGCGATTTATCAATGGTTGGGCGCAGGGAATGTGGGTGCTGGCACGCCTCACCATCATCGCGGATCAGGGCGGGGAGAAACGCGGTCGGCTCATCACCGCGATGGTCGCCGTTGAGAGTGGGGGCAAGCTATTTGGCCCCGCGCTCGGTGGCGGGATCGCCGAATTCACGGATGTGCGCGTCCCGTTCTTCGTCCACGGTGTGCTGGCGATGCTGGCGGTGATCCCGAGCTTCAAGCTCATTCACGATCCGACGAGGGAGGAGACGCGGGCGCGCCAGGCGCGGGAGGCTCCAGGCTTTGGCTGGCTCAAAGAGGTGATGGTCTTCCCAATCATCGTCCTGTGCATCGTCCAGGTATTCGTCCAGATGTCGCGGAGCAGCACCCACAACGGCATTTTGGATATCTACGCCGTGTACACCTATGGCGTCAGTCCGGGCATCCTGGGCGCCATGGCCGCCGTCGGCACGGCGGTGAGCCTGCCGGTCACCTTCCTCGCGGGCCACATCATGGACCGCTTTGGACGGAAGAAGACCGTCGTCCCGGGATTCACCCTGGTCGGTCTATCCATGGTGTTCATGGCAGTCGTCGTCGTGGCGGAGCTCCCGTTCCCGATCTATTTCTTCTCGCTTGTCCTTGCCCACATGAGTCAAGCACTCACCCACGGATCCATGCAAACCCTTGCCGCGGACGTGGCACCGGCGAACGCCAGAGGCAAGTTCTTTGGCATGTGGAAATTGGTTGGTGAGACCGCCATGTTTCTGAGCCCGGTGATGTTCACGTTCTTCTCGACGCACGGCGGCTTCGTGGCCTCGTTCCTGTACCTTGGATTCAGCGGATTCATGGCCGCCGGACTGACGCTGTTCTTCGTCAAAGAAACATTGAGCCGTACGCCAGGTCATGAGCAGTCAAGAGAGCCGCTCCAAGAACCTGGTCCAGCGAGGGTTGGAACGGGCTAAAGCTGTGAAGCCGATACGTCTCGGCAGTTCACGTGCGTGTCGGGCCACAAGCCCAACGCCAGGTCAGCCATCGCTCCCGGTCACGGCCCGGCTAGACGGCCGAACCCGCAGGACATCGACCGAGACTCACGGCCTACTTTCGCCGAAAACTCTCACTTGGGAGACAGGATGCACACTTACGCAGCACTATGAGGCTCCAGCACTGATCCACTTGGTCATTTAGGAGACGAGAGGATTTCGGACTCGCAAACCCGGAAACCGGTTGAAGTCCCGATCCGCCGACCAGAGCTCGGAAACCTCGTACATCGTACAGAGCGCGGCGACCTTCGCATCATGAACGCGTGGTCCCTGAATCTGCCCTCGACGAAGTTGGTCACGGAGGTGATCCCAATACATCGGAGTTTCGTGCAGCATCACCACCGAGGGTGAGCGGAGCCAGACCTGGATTTGGCCAATCGCTTCATCAATCGTAGATGGAGGAGCGTAGACGCGCGCATGCGTCACGATTCCAAAGAATTCATGAACGCAAGGCCATGGAAGTGCCCAGGGGTGTGCTCCCTGTACCAGTGTTCGCACGTGCTGGTCTGCCAACTGAAACCATGGAGAATCCCTGCGATGTGAATAGACCAGAATATTGGTATCGACAGCAATCACGCGCCGTGACTTTCATAGATTGCATCACGTATCCGGTCCCAGCCCGCATCGCGGAATTCCGGCGTCAAGCCATCACCGCCAACCGAGCGATCAGGCATGATGTACCGTGTGCGATTCCCTCGTTCGGCAATCACATGACGTAGGCCCTCTTCAATCAGAGAACGAAGTGTCGTGCCATCCTCATGCGCCACACGGCGAGCCTCGGCAAATAGAGTGTCAGCGATGTCAACGGTGGTCTTCATTCCAGCAGTATATACTGTCTTACCCATATATATGGCCATTGGAATTACTTCGAAGCAGGAGCTCCGCCGTTCGATCCGCGCATCATGAGACTGGAGCTGCTTCGAGTAGCACTGCTCGCAAATACTCGCCCGTATACGACCGTGGGTTCTCCGCTAGCTCTTCGGGCGTGCCCACGCCGATGATCTCTCCACCGGCATCGCCACCTTCGGGGCCCAAATCAATCAGCCAATCGGCCGTCTTGATCACGTCCAGATTGTGCTCAATCACGATGACAGTATTGCCACCGTCCACCAATCGATTGAGCACGCGCAGGAGGTGCGCGACATCTGCAAAATGCAGGCCCGTTGTCGGCTCATCCAGGATGTAGACGGTACGTCCCGTGGGCCGTTTGGAGAGCTCCGTGGCCAGCTTGACGCGCTGCGCTTCACCGCCTGAGAGCGTGGTGGCCGGCTGACCGAGCCGCACGTAACCCAGGCCCACATCAAAGAGTGTCTGAAGCTTCTGCCGAATAGATGGGATGGCATCGAAAAAGTCCACACCTTCCTCCACCGTCATATCCAGCACTTCTGAAATATTCTTGCCCTTGAAATGCACCTCGAGTGTCTCGCGGTTATAGCGACGGCCTTTGCACACCTCGCACGGCACATACACATCCGGCAGAAACTGCATGGCAATCTGCAATATGCCGTCACCCTGGCAGGCCTCACACCGACCGCCTTTGACGTTGAATGAAAATCTGCCGGGCTTGTAGCCGCGCAGTCGCGCCTCGGGCACCGTTGCAAAGAGATCACGGATCGGCGTGAACAAGCCCGTATACGTGGCCGGATTAGACCGAGGCGTGCGGCCGATGGGCGACTGATCAATGTTCACGACTTTATCGAGGTACTGCAATCCTTCAATGCGATCGTGCAAGCCCGGTCGCTCGCGCGCTCGGTTGATCGTCTGGGCCAGCGCCTTATGCAGAATCTCCGTGACCAGTGAGCTCTTGCCTGAGCCTGAGACTCCCGTAATGCAGACGAATTTACCGAGCGGGAAGCTCACGTCCACGTTCTTGAGATTGTTTTCCCGCGCGCCGATGATCTTGAGCTCGTGGCCGTTGCCCGGCCGGCGCATCTCGGGCGTCGGAATGGAGATTACCCCGCTGAGATATTGGCCCGTCACGGATTCGGCATTGGCCAGCACCGTCTCGATTGGGCCGCTGGCCACCACTCGGCCGCCATGCTCGCCCGCCCCAGGGCCAATATCGATAATCCAGTCCGAGGCTCGCATCATCTCTTCGTCGTGCTCCACCACGATCAGAGTATTCCCCAGGGTAACCAGGCGCTCCAGCGTGCGAATTAGGCGGCCGTTATCACGCTGATGCAGCCCAATGCTGGGCTCATCCAGAATGTAGAGGACGCCCATCAAACCGGAGCCAATCTGGGTAGCCAGTCGGATGCGCTGGGCCTCGCCACCCGAGAGCGTGCCCGCGGTGCGGTCCAGCGTCAGGTAGTCCAGTCCCACATCCAGCAGAAACCCGATGCGCGCCTGAATCTCCTTGAGGATCTGACGCGCAATAGTAAATTCACGATCCGTGAGCGTGAGGCTCCGCTCATCCTCGAACGGCACGCTTGTTCCATTTTTACGGGACTTTGCGCGGCCATTTCTTGACGGTTTGGCATCGTCAGGCACCAGCACGGGGAGCGGTTCGCTCTCGAACACCACCCCTTCCGCGAGCGCATTGAAGAACCGCGCCGTGCGACCAATGGGCATGTGGGTGACCTCGTTCACCGGCCGGCCGGCAATCGTCACCGAGAGTGACTCCGGCTTCAGGCGCGCCCCGCGGCACGTGGGGCAGGGGCGCTGAGCCATGTACTGCTCAATTTCGCCGCGCACCGCTTCAGATTCGGTCTCTCGGAACCGGCGCTGAAGGTTGTTCACCACGCCTTCATAGCTCACCCGGTACTCATGGGTACGGCCGTGCTTATTGGTGTGCCGCATGGTCACCCGCTGCTTGCCAAGGCCATTCAGAATCGTCTGGATTGCTTCTTCCGGATAGTCCTTGATCGGCACATCCGGTGAGAGATCCATTGATTTCAGCAGTGCCAGCAGCACCTGCTGGTAATACGTACTCACCGTGTAGGAGCGGTACCAGGGAACCACCGCACCCTGATTCACCGAGAGGTCGTGATTGGGCAGCACCAGCTCCGGGTCCACCTCCAGGCGATGCCCAAGCCCCGTGCAATCCGGGCAGGCGCCGTGCGGGCTATTAAATGAGAATGTCCGCGGCTCAATCTCACCGAGGCTCACATTGCAAAACACACATGCGAACTGTTCGGAGTAGACGTGTTCTTCGCCATCCACAACGGCCACATGGACGGTGCCATTACCGAGCTTGAGCGCCTGTTCCACTGAGTCAGCAATGCGCCCACGCTCCTCAGAGCCAGGAGCGCGTCCATCGGCACTTTCCTCATTTGAAGATGCATGTCTCCCCGGCACCACCAGTCGATCCACCACCACGTCAATGGTGTGCATCTTGTAGCGATCCAGCTTGATCTCATCATTCACATCGTGGATCTCGCCGTTCACGCGCACCCGCACAAAGCCGGCCTTCCGTACGTCATCGAAGACCTGCTGATACTCACCTTTGCGCGCCTTGACCAGTGGCGCCAGCACCATGATGCGCGAGCCGACCGGCAGCGAGAGCACCGCGTCCACGATACTCTCGGCCGATTGCGCGGTGACCAGGCGTCCACATTTGGGGCAGTGCGGGTGGCCGATCCGCGCATAAAGCAAACGCAGATAGTCATAAATCTCGGTCACCGTGCCCACCGTGGAGCGCGGATTGTGGCTGGCGCCCTTCTGATCGATCGAGATGGCCGGCGATAGCCCCTCAATCAGATCAACATCGGGCTTGTCCATCTGGCCCAGAAACTGCCGGGCATACGCGGAGAGTGACTCAACGTATCGCCGTTGTCCCTCGGCGTAAATCGTGTCAAACGCCAGCGATGATTTGCCGGAGCCGGACAGGCCGGTGATGACTACGAGCCGATCACGCGGGATGGTGACGTCGATGTTCTTGAGGTTGTGCTGGCGCGCGCCGCGAATGACTATCTGGTCTTGAGCCATTCTCTCGGGACCACGGATTGTTCCTCACCTTGCAACGTTCGGCGCAGTTCTACGATCTGGTCGCGGAGCAGGGCTGCCTTTTCAAAACTCAGTGCCTTCGCGGCCGTCTTCATCTCGATCTCGAGATCCTTGATAAGCCGAAAGATCTCATCCTTCGGCATGGTCTCGGTAGTACCCACCCGATAGGCTTCGGCTGACTCAGCCACGGCCTTGACTCGATTCGAGATGTCACGGATGGCTTTCTTGATACCGACCGGGGTGATGTTGTGCTGATTGTTATAGGCAATTTGCTTTTCTCGTCGACGATACGTCTCGCCGATGGCCCGCTCCATGGAGCCAGTCATGGTATCGGCGTACATGATGACATGCCCCTCGATATGGCGCGCCGCCCGGCCGATGTTCTGGATCAAGGCACTTTCCGAGCGCAGATAGCCTTCCTTGTCGGCATCGAGAATGATGATGAGCGATACCTCTGGCAGATCGAGACCCTCCCGCAGGAGGTTAATCCCGACCACCACATCATGCACCCCCAGCCGTAGGTCGCGCAGGATCTCAATACGCTCCATGGTGTCGATCTCGGAATGCAGATGATGCACCTTCACGCCCATCTCACGCAGATAGTCAGTGAGGTCCTCGGCCATCCGCTTGGTGAGCGTGGTCACCAGCACCCGCTCACCACGGCGCGTCCGCTCTTGAACCTGGGCCATGAGATCGTCGATCTGCCCCTTCGTGGGCTTCACTTCAATCGTCGGATCCGGGATGCCGGTGGGCCGGATGAGCTGCTCAATGCGCGCGTCCTCATGCTCAGCCTCATACGGGCCGGGTGTGGCCGAAACGAAGACGACCTGGTTCAGATGCTGCTCAAACTCGTTGAAGATCAAGGGTCGATTGTCTAGTGCCGATGGCAGGCGGAACCCGAAGTCCACCAGCACCTGCTTGCGCGCCCGATCGCCATTGAACATCCCGCGTATCTGTGGCAGGCTCATGTGCGACTCGTCAATGAACAGCAGGAAGTCTTCCGGGAAGTAATCGATCAGGGTCCACGGCGTGGAGCCGGCTGCTCGGCGCGCCAGATGACGTGAGTAGTTCTCAACACCAGTGCAGAAACCTGTCTCGCGCATCATCTCGATGTCGTAGCGGGTGCGCTGTCGGAGACGCGCGGCCTCGAGAAGTTGGCCGTCATCCTCAAATTGCTTCAGGCGCTCTTCCAGCTCCGCCTCGATATCGCGAATCGCCTCATCCATCTTTTCGCGCGTGGTTACGAAATACTTGGCCGGATAAATGTCCACCGCGGCGCGCTCTGCCAGAATCTCGCCGGTGAGCGGGTCCACCTCGGAGATTCGCTCCACCTCATCGCCCCAGAACTCGATCCGGATGGCGATCTCTTGACCAGCGGGATGCACCTCAAGCGTGTCGCCACGCACGCGAAACTTGCCGCGCGCAAAATCATAATCATTCCGCTCGTAATAGATCTCGGTCAGGTGACGCAGCACTCGATCCCGCTTGCGGCTCTCACCGCGTTTCAGCGAGACAACCGCCTTACCGTAATCCTCGGGCGCGCCCAAACCGTAAATGCACGAAACCGAGGCCACGATCACGCAATCTCGACGCGTCAAGAGTGACTGCATGGCGGAGTGGCGCAGGCGATCGATATCCTCATTGAGTAGCGTGTCCTTCTCAATATAGGTATCGGTCCGCGGAATGTACGCCTCGGGCTGGTAGTAGTCGTAATAGCTGACGAAATACTCCACCGCGTTCTCGGGAAAGAACTCGCGGAACTCGGAGCAAAGCTGCGCTGCCAGCGTCTTATTGTGGGCCATGACCAGCGTGGGCCGATCAATCTGTTGGATCACGTTGGCCATAGTAAATGTCTTGCCGGAGCCAGTGACACCCAGCAACGTCTGGTGCTTCTTCCCGGCGTCAATACCGCGCACCAGCTCATCAATCGCCGCGGGCTGATCGCCCGTGGGCACAAAGTCGGACACGAGCTTAAATGAAGACATTGGGAATGACGAATTATAACTGCCGAGGAGCGGGTGCTGCGGCAAGCTCACAATCAAGAAATTGAGGTCGCTCGGTGTGAGTACATCGATTTCAAGCCCCTCGGCCCAGGCTCATATCTCCTTCTCGCTCACCGGGAATCCAGTCAAGTCACCTGCTCAAGAACATCGCGCAATCCAGATTGAGCACACCTACTGCGGGCTGGCGCTCTATAATCTTTTCCATGCCTAACTACCACGTCTGGACCATTGGCTGTCAGATGAACACGTCGGATGCGCGCAATGTGTCGGATGAGCTCGAGCAGCTTGGATACAGTGAATCGGAGACGATGCGCGATGCGGATGTCGTGATCCTCTATTCCTGCATGGTGCGCCAGCACGCCGAGGATAAGGTACATAGTCAGCTCGGCGCGCTCCGGAAAATGAAGCTGGAAAAGCCTGGACTTCGCGTGGCCCTAGCGGGCTGCATCGGTGAGGTAGGCACCTGGCAGAAGAAGTACTCGTTTGTAGACTTCTTCCTGGAGCCAGGTCAGGACCTGAGCGTGCAGGACAAGCTCACTGACCTCATTGAACTGGATGAGCTCTACCGCCCCCAGCCGGAAGATGCCGTGCGCATGGGCCGCGTCTCGGAGGGTGTCACCATCCAGCAGGGCTGCAATCGGAGCTGCACATACTGCATCGTTCCGTCAACGCGCGGCAGCGAGCGGAGTCGCATCCCCTTCGAGATCCAGTATGAAGTTGAGGGTTTGATCCAGCGCGGAACGCGTGAGGTCGTGCTGCTGAGCCAGATTGTGGAGCGCTATGGACGGGACCTGCGTCCGCGGATGAGTCTTGCGCAGCTTCTCGCGCAGCTCAACGATGTCAGCGGCCTGGAGCGCATCCGATTTCTCACCAGCTATCCCGGTGATTTCGGGTCAGACCTCATTCAAGCTGTGGCTCAATTGCCCCGGGTCTGTGAAGATATCAATCTACCCGTGCAGAGCGGCGACAATGACGTGCTGCGCACCATGAAGCGCGGTTACACCATTGAGTTCTACACCGAGCAAGTCCAGAAGATGCGCGCCGGCATCCCCAATCTCAGCATGAGCACAGATATCATCGTGGGCTTCCCCGGTGAGACGGTGGCCCAGTTTGAGAACACGTTGCGGGCCATCGAGAATATTCAATGGGACGTCATCCACACGGCTGCATATAGCACCCGTGCCGGCACTCCCGCGGCGGAATACACCGACCAGCTTCCACTAGATGAAAAGAAGCGACGGCTGCATCTGGTAGAAGAGCTCCAGAAGGAGATCGCCACCCGCCGCAATCGCGCGTTTCAGGATCAAATTGTGGAAGTCCTCGTGGAAGGACAATCCAAGGGCAAGTGGTACGGTCGCACGCGCAACAACAAGCTCGTTCATCTCGCCGACCCTACGGACCTGGTCGGTCAGCTTGTGGACGTGCGCATCACCCAGACCAGCCCGTGGTCATTGCAGGGTGAGGTCATTGCCATCAGGCAGCCCTCAAGACCTGCCAGCCTGACCCTGCCCGTGGTCTCCGCCTAACCGACGCATCGACTGCAGCACCGGAGTATTTGGAGAGCGGCGCGCGGGAGCACCGTTTCCACTCCTC
>JBJXFJ010000555.1:0-2765 GCA_046154735.1 Chloroflexota bacterium
ATCACGCTGGGGCTTCATCTGCCTCCTCTGCTGGCTCCGCCATTTGCCCATTCACCGCAAGGTATTGCGATCCTGAATCTCGCAAGCGCCGTCATCACCGCCAGCTTGCCGTGCCTCCTGGTGGCTATTGCCGTGGATCGCTTGCTGCGCGGCATGCCGGTGAATCCGCTGGAATGGCTTTACGAGTTCTTCGGCTGGCTCTTGCTCCCCATCCTGGGGCTGGCGTTTGTCACCCTGCCCGCGTTAGATGCACACACCCGCATGCTCTTCGGTCGGCCGCTCAGCTACCAGGCCACCCCGAAGCTGGCCCCATAGGATTGACGGACGGACAGACATACCGCACCGTCTGCCGTCCATCCGTCATACATAGGGAGGAGGGGCAATGTCAGACGACACGACGCCCGTTGAGCTTCGACTGAAGCGACTGCTCGAGCACATGGGCATTGATCGCGCGCATTTCGCCGGGAGCGGCGCACAGGACTACCGCGGGCTCGTTCAAACCAGCCCAGAAACACTGGCTTCACTCACGCTGGTCTCGCCGGGGAATCTGGACCCTGCAATCCTTCAAGCCCTTGATTCGCGGCTGTTGCTTATCCACGGTGATCAAGGGCCCAACAGTCAGGTGGTTCCTCGGGCACAAGCCCAACTCAAACGCGCCGCCACTCTGACGCTCCCGGGCTACGTGGATGCATCCTGGTCTGATGTCATCGCCGATCGTGGCGAGGCAATGTTCGACGCCCTTGTCGCCCACATTGAGGCACAGCCACCGCTACCTGTCGCTCAGCCTCAATCCAGCTCCGGTACAACTGAGGGCATCCGATATCAGGTACGCGGGAGTGGGCCACCACTCCTGCTCCTGCCACTGGCCCTCACGCCATCACAGTGGGAGCCACTCATTGAGCGACTGAGTGATCGCTTCTGCACTATCCTACTCGGCGGCGCGGAGCTTGGAATGGTGGCCCAGCTTGAGGAGCGGGCCCGCACGGTCTGGTACCAGGGCATGCTGCGCGACCTCATTTCCGCGGCACGATTGGAGCCCGGACAACGCGTGCTCGAGGTTGGCTGCGGTGGCGGCACCGTCGTCCGCTGGCTCGCCCGCCACACCGCCGGGGCGAACCCGATTGTGGGCGTGGACATCAATCGATATCTGCTCAATGAGGCGCGCGCATTGGCCGAGGAGCAAGGCCTCGCAGACTTCATTGATCTCAGGGAGGGTAATGCCGAGGATCTGCCCTGTTCAGATGGGGAATTTGACGTTACCCTCTGCGTAACGGTGCTGGAGGAGGGTGACGCGGACCAGATGCTCCGCGAGCTCAGTCGGGTGACGCGATCCGGAGGATCCGTGGCGACAATGGTGCGGTCAGTGGATCTACCCTGGTGGGTGAATGTGCCGGTCCGGCCAGAAATTAAAGTGAAAGCCGCCACCATTGGCAGTGGCGGTGTGGCCGTGCGCGGCTGTGCGGATGCGAGTCTCGCCCGGCGCATGTCAGCCGCCGGGCTCGTGGATGTAGACATCTGCCCGCGCCTCGCTACCATCGAGCCGGGCCCAAGATTGGAAACTGCCCTGTCGCGCGTCCGTGCGGTGCTGAGTCCTGCCGAGGTCGAGGAGTGGCAATCCGCGGTGCGCCAAGCGCAAGCCGAGAAAACCCTGTTCATCGCGCAACCATACTACTGCGCCGTAGGCCGAAAGCCGCTCTGAAACGAACTGGGATTCAAGCATGAAGAGTGAGCGGCTGACTCCTCATGCTTGAATCGAATCAGCTTTGCACCACCACGCCGCGATCGGACAGTTGCTCGAGCGCCACTGCGTCGAGTCCTAACACGTCGGTGAGCACCGCGATCGTATGCTCCCCCAGCTCCGGCGGTGGTCCAGCAACACACGCTGGCGTACGCGAGAGTTTCATGGGCGTTCCGACAACGCGGATCTCCCGCCCGCTCCGATCGCGCATCCCGGCCACCATCTCACGCGCCTGAGCCTGGGGCGATTCAATTGCGTCCGCCACAGTATTGACCGGTCCACATGCCACGCGAACCGCGCCCAGCCGCTCCACCCAGTGTGCCGTGGTATCCGTTTGCATCACTTCTGTGAGCAGCCCGTCCACCTCGGAACGGTGCGCCACCCGATCACGCCGCCCCGCATAGCGCGGATCGTGCGCGAGCTCCGGCCGACCTATCACCGCGCAGACTCTCTCCCACTCATCATCATGACTCGCACCAATGACGATAGCCCCGTCAGCCGTCGGATACGCGCTAAACGGCACTGAGACAGGATGCGACGATCCGAGCCGTTCGGCCACCTGGCCCAGATTAAGATATCGGCTCGCGGCATTCTCCAGCAGTGCAAGCTGGCAATCCATCATCCCAATGTCAATGTGCTGCCCTTGCGCACTGGTATCACGCTCACGCAGCGCGGCCACGATAGCGAGAGCGCCAAAGAGGCCCGCGGCGATGTCGCCAATGGAGAAGCCCACTCGGGTGGGCGGCCGATCCGCGTCGCCATTGATACTCATTGTCCCGGCCGCACCCTGAACAATGATGTCATAGGCTGGCTTCTTGGAATCTGGGCCAGTCTGCCCAAACCCGGAGCAGGACGCGTAGACGAGACGCGGATTGCGCGCGCTTACTGCCGGATAGCCCAACCCAAGCCGCCCCATGGTGCCCGGGAGAAAGTTCTCCACCAGCACATCGCATTGTTCAGCCAATCGAAGCGTCAGCTCCAGCCCGTCCGGCTGCTTGAGATCTACCACCACGCTCCGCTTGCCGCG
>JBJXFJ010000579.1:0-7004 GCA_046154735.1 Chloroflexota bacterium
CAGTCACTCGACCGCTTGCCAAGCGTGGCAGCTTGCGAGCCACGAAGGTTGGGAAAACGTGGGCACTGCACCATTGGCCGTTGCCGGTTGCTAGCTGTCACGGCTCACACCGGCCACTGCTCCTTGCGCCAGGCCATGTCGAAGAACATCCACTCGTAGCGACTACAGGTGAGGTAGTGGCGCGCTAGGCCGGCGTCGGCGGCGAGGTGGTTGAGGAGGGCGACCATGGCTTCGGTGCGCTCCTGGAGGTATGTGTCAGCGTAGGTTTCGATCCAGAGGCGGTAGAGGGGATGGTCAGGGAGGCCAAACTCGGGGAGCTGCTGGCACACAGATGCAAAGCCCTATGAGCGGGCCGCCGTGGTGGGACGATATAGGCAACAGCGCCGTGGTGGGCAGCGGCGGCAGGGTAGTTCTCGTATGCCTCGCGGTTGGGTGAGCGGTTGCCGGCCAGGAAGCGCGCCAGGATGTACGTTATGACGCCACGTACTTGCGGAGCTCCGGGTGCCTCTCAAGTAGCTCTCGCGTCATCGCCTCGATGCGCTCGGGTGAGCGACTTGGCGTGACGTAGATAGGAAGTCCTTCCTCGATCTGCAGCTCTAGTAGACGGTCACCTACGACGTGGATGACATCCGCTGTGTCCTCTACGTCCACAATGGGTATGAGACGGAACCCTGGCGGATCATAGCCGTACTCAACCTCATACGTCGCCTCGGGATAGCGCTCCCGGATGCTCGCCTTTAGCTCATCGATTACTTCTTGGAGTCTCGGTGTAAGCTTCTTGATGCGTTCCATGCTCACCCTTCGCCCTGATCTCGGTCCGCAATTTCCCTAACAAACGTCTGGGCCAATCGGAGCGCGCGCGAGGCTTCTCGACGGGTCACCCACTCGGTCTTGTAGTCAGCCTTCTCTCGGTACGCTCGGAGATCTTGCAGTACCTGTCGAAGCTCGGATGAATACAGTTTACGTCGATTGATGAGCTGCCCCACAAATAGAGCTTGAATCGACTCGTGATTCCACGTCCGCCCCGGGGCTTGAGACGTTCACGGCGATCAGTGCATGTAAGGCGGCTTGGAAGCAGGCGTAGTAGGCTCGATTCGCACAATTGTCGAAGCGCTCGTTCGCATAGGCTGTCTCCGCACCCGCCAATGAGCGTTGAGCCTTCAGAAGGAGGATGTTTTGCGCTTCCGCCATGGCCCAATTTTATGGGCGGGCTATTCAGCTCACCAGCTCGTGACCTTGGCGTAGGGGTAACGAGTAAAGGCTCGGCTCCAAGTCGTTCAAACCGGCCACTGCTCCTTCTTCCACGCCATGTCGAAGAACATTCACTCGTAACGGCTACACGTGAGGTAGTGGCGCGCCAGGCGGGCGCGGGTGGAGGGGTCGGCGTCGGCGGCGAGGCGGTTGAGGAGGGCGACCATGGCTTCGGTGCGTTCCTGGAGGTAGCCGTCGGCGTAGGTTTCGATCCAGATGGGGTGGTCGGAGAGGCCGCGCTGGAGGAGCTGCTGGCACACCTATGCGTGTTCTCGGAGGCGACGAGGATGATCGCGAAGGAGTCGAGGTTAACCGAGGTTGCTGCTCAACCCGCCAAGCCTGGCGGGAGATTGACCTATCGAATAGCTGCCGACCGCTTCTCCAACACTTGGCGTATGACCTCTAGATTCCGCTCCGGCGTCCGTTCAGGGATCACGTAGAGCTGAAGGCCTTCCTCCACCTGGAGATCAACGAGTCGCGGGCTCACGATATCAACAACCTCAAGCAGGTCGTCGACGTCAACGATCGGAATGAGCCGAACGCCCTCCGGATCATCTCCATCGGCAAGTTCATATTTCGCTTCGGGGTATCGTGCACTTATTAACTGTTTGAGCTCGGCAATAACTTCCTCAATTCTTGGAGTCATTCCCTTTATTCGTGCCGTCACGATCCTTCTCCCTCACGAATTTGCACCGCTTCCACGAACGCTCGCGCCACACGCAATGATCGAGACGCATCTCGTCTCGTGACCCACATCTCGGCGTAATCACCTACCTCGCGTAGGCTCTGCGTCAAATGAAGTGTCTCGCGTAGCTCTGCTGGAAATAGTTTACGCCTATTGATCAGCAGCCCGATAAACTGTGCCTGGACCGACTGGTGGGTCCACGTCTTCCCAAGACTAGGAACCCCGGCGCGAATCAGAGCGTAAATAGCAGCCTGAAAACACGCGTAGTAACATCGATTTGCACAATTGTTGAATCGATCACTCTCGAATTCGACCTCGGCGCCGGCCAAGGCTTCTTGCGCCTTGAGGAGAAAGGCATTTGGCTGGTGGATCACACGCTGAGTCTACCATCGGCATCCAGACGCGCCGGCCTGTATCCGTAAGGTCTGGTGAAAATGGACCCCGAACGAGGGATTCACACCGGCCACTGCTCCTTCCTCCACGCCATATCAAAAAACATCCACTCATACCGGCTGCACACGTAGTAGTGGCGGGCCAGGCGGGCGCGGGTGGCGGGGTTGGCGTCTTCGGTGAGGCGGTCGAGGAGGGCGCACATCTGGATGCTTTTTTCCTGCATCACGGGGTCCGCGTAGGTTTCTATCCAGAGGCGGTACATGGGGTGATCGGGGAGCTCGCGCTCGGCCAGGATGCGGCCCACGTGGGCGTAGCCCCAGAGGCAGGGCAGGGTGGCCACCAACACGTCTAGAAATGTGCCGTTATACGCGGCTGCTTGCATGTAGTTGAGATAGGCCTCGCAGGTGGGAGCACGCTCACCCTCCAGGAAGTCTTCTACGGGGCAGCCGAGGTAGCGGGCCGCGGACCGATGGTAGATGGCCTCGCCTTTCAATATGAATAGCGCCCCTTCGGCGAAGCTGGCCATGAGCTCTGGGGTGGGCGCTTTCTGGGCGCCGGCCACGCGCATGCGGGCGTACTCCACGATGTATTTGTAGTCCTGGCTCATGTAGTAGCGGAAGGTGTCTTCTGGGAGCGTGCCCTCGGCAATGCCGCGCACGAGCGGCAGGTTGAATACATCCGCCCAGATAGGTGCCGCCGGCTCATTGATCTCGGCAAAAAAGCTCATCGCTGTCTCCTGATTGGCCTTGGAGGGTACACATGTGGCCACGGGAAAGTATGACACGATCAATCCGTGTCTTGGCCGCGCTTCTGAACTCGCCCCTGTGCTCGCTTGTCGGAGACACCCTGAGCAACCTCCTTGAGTGGGGGTTACAAGTCCGTCACGGCCCCCACCGCCTGGCCTCAAAACGATTGCCGGTCACGCGCAACTGTCGATGATTCCAATGTGCAATACATCTCTGTGTCTTTCAACTATGCTCGTCTGAGCCGGTTCGTGCGCACCATCGTGCCTCGCGCCGTGCTCTCCTTGGGGCTCCTGTGGGGGCTGCTGAGCGCCGGTGGCACACCATCCTCCGGCATCGCGCCGCCCGTATCGCATGCGAGTACTGACGGCTTTTCCATTTACTTCACCGGCTCAGGGGGCAGCACTGCAGATCATGTGCGCGTTCCGCTGGATGGGCCAGCGCACACCGTGTGGGGCTCTCCCGCGGACGTTGGCGCCACGGACTTCACGCTGGAGTTCTGGATCAAGGCGTATCCGGAGTACAACCCCATCCCCTTCCAGGGCTGCGGTTCGGGTGTGCACGGCCATGTGCTGTTTGATCGAAGCCGCATCAATGTGGATAGCCGGGAGTACATGATCACCATGGCCGGCGGCCTGGTCATGTTCAACGTCATTGGCCAGGAGGGCGAGGCGCTGAGTGTGTGCGGCATCACCCCCGTGCACGATGAAGCGTGGCACCATATTGCGGTGCAGCGCCGCGCGCGCGACGGCGTGATTGGCATCTTTGTGGACGGCTCGCTGGATAACGCGCTGAATGGGCCTGATGGCGATATCTCACTCCCAGATGGCACCTGGCCGACGGGCTGTGAGCCATGCTTGCAGGATCGGTTCCTGTTGATTGGGCGGAATAAGGACATCCCCGGAGGCACCCAGTTGGAGCCATTCATCGGCTGGCTGGATGAAGTGCGCCTCTCTTCAAACCTGCGCTACCAGTTTGGATTTGACCGCCCCAGCGCGGCCTTCTCACCCGATGAGCAGACCCTGGCGCTCTATCATTTCGACGAGGGGCATGGCCTGGTGGCGCGCGATAGCTCACTGGCGTCCAATGGCCCGTCCGACGCCATTCTGCAAGTGGGCGGACCGGCCATGGGGCCGTCCTGGTCTACGGAAGCGCCGCCCATACAGCCTCCGGGCCCGGCAGGCACGCCGCGCCCCACCATGAGCCCCACCACAACTCCCACGCTCACGGCCACACCATCACCTGAGCCCACAGGCACCACGGCGCCCACCAAGACAGCCGCGCCCACGAAAACCGTTGAGCCCACGGCCTCACCAACACTGACACCCACCAATCAGCCGACGGCCACGTTCACCGCAACACCCACGCTGACACCCACGGCCACGTTCACCGCAACACCCACGCTCACGCCAACCGCCACCATGACCCTAACACCCACGGCCACCGCCACAAGAACCCCATCACCCACACCGTAACGTAGTGATGAGATGGGTGATGGGTGATGAGTGGCCGACTCTGCCTCACTCCTCACTCCTCACTCATCACTCAGTACCCATCACTCGTTAGTCGCCTCGTGCGAGGGCGCTGAGCTCGTCGCGCTCCGCCGGGGTGAGTACCCATTCTGAGGCCCTGGCATTCTGGGTGACTTGCTCTGGGCGGCGGGCGCCGGCGATGACCGTGGCGCACTCCGCGTGGGCCAGCAGCCAGGCAATGGCCAGCTCCACCAGCGTCTTGCCGCGTGCCTCGGCAAACGGGCGCAAGCGATCCACCACGTCCAGCGCGTGATCTGTCAGATCGCGTCGACCGTACGGCACCTCGGCCGCGCGCGTGCCGGCCTCCGGCTCCTGACCGCGCTGATATTTGCCCGTGAGCACGCCGCTGGCAATGGGCCGATAGGGGATGATGCCCACGCCATACTCACGGCAGGCGTCCAGCAGATGCGGATCCTGCAGCCCTTCCACAATGTTCCAGGAGGGCTGCACGGAGATCCACGGCGCCAGACCGTGCTGAGCTTGGATGCCCCGCGCCTGAGCAAGTTGCCAGGCCATATAGTTCGAGCAGCCAATGTAGCGGACCTTGCCCTGCCGCACCACGTCATCAAATGCCCGCAGCGTCTCATCGAGCGGGGTGGAATCATCCGGTCGATGCGCCTGATACAGATCAATGTAGTCCGTATCCAGCCGGCGGAGCGATGCTTCAACACCATCCATGATGTGCTTCCGGGAGAGGCCCGCGTCACTGGGCCCATCGCCCATCTTGCCGGCCACCTTGGTGCCGATGATCACTTCCTGCCGCCGCCCCTTCACGGCCTTGCCCACGAACACCTCCGAGGCGCCGGCGCCGTAGACGTCCGCCGTATCGACAAAATTTATGCCCGCGTCAAACGCGGCCTGGATCACCGCAACTGAACCCGATTCATCCGCGGTCGCCCCAAATGTGTTACCGCCAAGGCCGATGGCTGAGACTTTGAGTCCTGAATTGCCGAGTCTTCGATACTCCATCCACACCCTCCAGTGATGAGCTCAGTGAGGGCGGCATTCTAGCACGCCCCTTCCTGGCACTTTGTCCAGATCAGTAGAACCGCGGAGACCCAGAGACGCGGAGACGGTCAGCGGCGCTCGGGGCGTCGGGTGTCCGTTTTCCCTCTCCGCGGTTCACATCCTCAACAAATCTGCTCGTTCAGCCGAACATTAGAGAAAGCCGGCATGCCGATGTACTTCACCGGCTGTTGTCCGAGGTGTGCTCCATGGCAGTTCCCCGCTTGCTCAACCCTTTTGCCACAACTCGTTTCACGCTTCGTACATCGCTGAATGCAGCCCAATGCACGGCTCTCTTGCGAGACAAGACCCTGGGTTGGTTTCAGCTCAAGGGGCTCTTTGGATTCGATGCCACGCCAATGAGCGGATCGGTCAATCGCGCAGGCTTTCGCATACGTCGGCGCACGCCGTTTCCACGGAACACGTACCAGCCCATTGCCACGGGAACCTGGCAGGAATCTGATGATGGAACTGAGATTGACGTGCGCGTGTTCGAAGACCCGATGGTGGCCTGGCTCTCACTACTCTGGCTGACCGTGGCAGTCGTCGTGGCCACGATGTTTGTGAGCACGGCGGCGGCGGGTCAACTGAGCTCAGAGATTTCCTCCGTGTCCATACCGGCCATGCTGCTCTTGCCTGGTCTGGGGCTCACCGCGCAAATGTACGCGCGCTGGATGGCGCGCGAAGAATCGGAGATCATGCGCGGATTCCTGATTACCCTGCTCCTGGCCTCTGATACGTCTCTTGCAACCGTGGAAGGCCAGCCCTCTGAAACCCACCCAGCGCGAGCAGCCGTAGCCGCCTGAGCTGGACGTGGGGAGCCCGAAGGCTGGCAAGCCAGCCCCCGGGTTACGGGAGGAGATAAGGGAAACTCGTTCAGCTACACCATAGGCCTCTCTAACACCTCGCTCATTTCGTTAGCGCTGGAAGCAGCCACACTCGCGGCTAGCTTCGGGTGACCAGATTCATTGACCGAAAAGTTGACGCCCCGACACACGTGCTGGCGGGCGCAATCCCCGGAGCTCGGGCCGCTCTCACGCGTGGATGAGTGGCAACCCCTTCAGTCACTGACTCGTTCACCCACTCGCTTGTGGTGTTCCAATATTAGGCCTGGCTGCTGTGCCCAAACGCCGGTAGAGCCTCCAATGTTCAACCTGAGATCATTGTGCGCAGAGCCCAATCAAGCTCAGGCGAACACATCAATGGTCAACAGCTCCAATAATCGGCCAATCTCCGCATCCTCAGTATTCTCTGCGTTGAGCGGTTCAAAGTTTCCCGGCCCCCGGGGGCAAAGCCGGCCCGGCCCCACTGGGAGCGCTGCCATCCCTGGCGGCCCGGACGTCGCGGCCGCTCCCCGTACTCCCGGTTGCTGATTGTGATCGCGCGGTGCGGGCC
>JBJXFJ010000568.1:0-6186 GCA_046154735.1 Chloroflexota bacterium
CCCGCCTCAACGCCACAATTGGGATGATTGCCGTGAGCAGGAAAGCCAGCATGCCAATAGCACCGGTCTCCGACAGAATTTCAAGATAGAGATTGTGCGGGGTATATTCCGCCGCGCGTGTTCGCAAGCCCAGCCACCGCGAATAATCCTGGTATAGAGGCGGAAAATTTCCGGCGCCCACTCCCAGAAAGGGATGGCTCAAAAACATTTCCACTGCGGTGGCCTGCGCACCGATGCGGAGCTCAACGGACTCATCCACAATGGTTCCTGAGTCAGTAGAGCCGGTGATCGGCGCTAGAAGAGTGCCAAGCCGATCCCAGACTCGTGGTGGGGTCACCAGCACCACGGCCCCCAGGACAAGGCAAACCAGAATGAGCTGTACCACACTGAACTTAGAGCGCCGCATTGACAGCGCCACCAGTAGCACCAGCAGCACCGAGCCACCGCGGGAAAAGGTAAGCAGCACTGTGAGACAGATTGGCGCCAGCGATGCTGCCAGCACCAGGCGCTCCAAGCCGGTGATGCTTGTGCGCAGCAGCGCCAGTCCCACCGGAACGGTGATCAGCAGGATGAGTGCGAAGTAATTTGGACTGTTCACCGGGCCGCCCAATCGGTGCGATTCAAAATCGCCCACAATATTGAGCACCGCGCTCGCGGCAAAGCCCCCGTAGCTCGAATCGAAGTTGCCGGTGAAGTACTGATGTAGACTCGGCAGGCTCAGCGCCGCCGCGGAAATCACAATCGCTTGTGCCGCGCGCAAGAGCATCACTCGATCACGCAATGCATCCGCAAACATCCAGAAGATGACGATGTCCTTGAGCAAGATCGCGGAGACATTAAACGCCCTGGCCGGGAAGGCGCTCCAGAGCGGTGAGAGTGTGACCACCGCGATATATGGCATGGCTAACGCCAGGTCTCCAAACGTGTGCAACGAGATCTTCTGGCCGGATAACACCTTCTTGACTAGCGAGAGTGCCAGCAGCCCGGCCGCTACCGGTGTGGCAATTGAGGGAATACCGTGTGTGGCAATAGCCACATCCGAAATTCGCGCCCACAGTATGCCCATGAACAACGGCGGGAGAAGAGCCACGTGGACCATGACGAGTGGCAGAGACGCCATGGCCAGCACAATGACCGCCATTCTAAATGGCGATATCTCAAGCGTCACGAGGTAGCCGGTGCACCAGCCCACGAGCGAAGCAAGGGTGGCCGCGGCGAGCACGGCCAGATGCTGGCCGGGTCCACGAGCAAGAAGGCTTTGAGCCGCACGGATTGCTGCCACAGAAGAGACCTATTCTCCTGAGACTACGCTACGGCTGAGGCGTTGCGATCTCGAGCACCGGAATCGTCGAACGCCCCCGAGCTGGCGAGCTGGCCAGCCGACGGAGCTACGCTCAGAACCCGTTCCAGGCGATTCACAGCCTCATCCTGAGCAGCCGAGGAGGCAACCGACTTTTTACCCGAGCCAGCCTTCTCACGCTGCTTGAAGAACCGACCGAGGAATGATGAGCCCTCGGCTTTCTTCTCTGGCTGGGGTGCGCCGACCCCGGGCCGTACCGGCACAATTGTCGGAACGGCCGCCAATTCCTTTGGCGCAAAGTCAGGCTGTGCCACGGCCGCGGGTGCCCCGCGAGCATTGTTCGGCTTAGGTGAGGTCCGAAAGATGTTCAAAAGCCCGCCGCGCTTTGGCTGTGCATCCTGCATCGCAATGTGCGGAACGTCTTCGCGGAGTGGCTCGGGAGACCGCGCGGTAACGGAGCTCGGCGTCTCCGCTTCTCGATGAGGCTCCCCTACCATCACCGGCGCAACCGGGGCTGATTTCGACACTCCAGAGAACCAGGACTTCTTCTCGGGCTTAGGTGGCTCCGGAAGTAAGCCTAACTGGCCAGACGGAACGGCCCTCACCGCCGTGGGCGGGTTACCTGGTTTCAACACGGCCTCACTCTTTCGAGACTTTTTCTTCTCGGACGCTCCTGCTGGGGATGGCCGGGCTGAGACCCTGCGCACGGCGTTGTCCGTGGCATACGCAATGACCGTTGCTAGGATGATCCCAATCAGGAGTCCAACTGAGTAATTGCGGACGGGGTCCGGCCGATACACGGTCATGGGCGGAGTGGCGCGACTCAGGAACACAAGGTTATAGACGGGAAAGAGTCCCGTCATGTGCTCAATCCCAACCTCGCCAGCGTGATTGGCGGCCTGTGCACTCAGCTCCGGATCGGGGCTCTCAGCCGTCACCTGGACCACCGCGGTATCGGCCACGGTTGAGCTCTTGAATGTGACTGAAGTTCCGAGTGCCGTGGAGGGAAGACCCAGGCGCTCCAGAGCTACGCGATGAACCACCTCACTCCCAAGCACCTCAGCATAGGTTCCAACAATTCGACCGCGACCAAGCGAATCCACGGAGTACACAAGACTTCCGCGATCCACATTGGCACTCGGGCTGATGATTAAGCTGGCTCGCGCAAGGTACGTCTTCTCGCGTGTCATCGTGTAGTAGACATTTGCCGCCATCACCGTGGCAAGCACCGCCAAGGCCAACCACCAGCGACGAACGAGAGCGCTAAAAAGCTGCTCGAAGGCATTGGGCTCACGCGGCGGAGCAGGCGTCGGTGCTGGGGTACCCATCTGGTTTGCGGGCCCAACTGATACACCGCCTTGCACTGGCTCCCGAACAGCGACGTGTACAGCCGAGTCATCCGCAACGGGAGCTGGTGATGTGCGCTCTGTCCCGAGACTTGCGCTTGACTGCCCGGCATCCACCATGGCCTGGGGCTGCGCCGAATGCAAGCCGGGCACTGACGGCGCAGCATATCCGCGCACGAGCTCAACAAGATCTGAAGCAGAGACAACCCGGACGACATCGACCGATGGCGAGCCCACGATCTCGATAGCCACGGCATCAGCTTGCTGACTGGCGAAGATTACGGGAATCTCCCCGTCAGAGGCATGATCCTGGAGCGCCGCGTAGAGTTTCAGCCGCTCGGTTTGTCCAAAGTTCCCGTCCGCTATGGCAAGACGAGGGGCCGATTCTGACAGGCGCATGATTGTTTCATTGAGTGACGCAACAGTCTGGACGATAAGCCCGGTGGACGCGGTCAGTCGGGCGGCAAGTGGCTGACCGAATTCATCCGCGAGGCGAACCAGCCAAACATGAGATTCGAGCGTCATCGCGGGCTCTCCAATTCAAACCTCGCTCAAAAACTACAACGTGAGCAGCCCAAACAGACCCCAGCGGCTGTGCAAGCGGCTACTTAGACAAACGTTGGAGGCTGCGGCATGGGATGGGAGCATTGAGCCGGGGACCACGTCCTACGGCCGTTATCGTGGGCATTGGCGGCCTTCCGGCCTGGTCTCGTAGCCCGAAAGTCCAGGCACTGAACCACTGAACCAAAGATGCTGTTCAGAAGGCGGGTAACACCTTGGGCTCATCCATAATGTTCTGAATAGAGCGGAACCACGAGCTCTGACCAGCCCAGTTGAATCATCCGCCAGGTCTACACCTCCGTCGCGGCCCTGTCATCCTCCGACCACGGGATGAAATATTCGGCTCTACTGTGACTGCTCTAAAGCGAGCTTTACTCAGAATTGGCCCATTTGCTCAACTCCACCGTTTCAACGTTGTGACTTAACGCGCACAACTGTGCCTTTCACTCTGAAGCAAATCTCGCCAGTAACGGCCAAGGGAACCCTGTGGCAGCCTCCACCCTGATTGAGCAAGTCGAAGACCTGCGTGAATTCTTCCGACAGTTCGCTCTGCTGTTTGGTGAGACGACGGACCAGGGATCATCCCTGCAGTATCTTGAGCTTCTGGCATCAACCTATTCCGACCCAGGGCGCGAGACCAACAGGCGGCGCACCGGCCCGATGGCCACCGCCCGCTCTCGCCGCGCGGTCCTCGAAAGCTCAAGCTGGCATGCAGCCGCGGTACGCGGGCATCTCCAGACCTGGATTGCCAATCAACTTTCGACCAGGGACGGACTGCTGATCATCTCCGAGAGACTCTTCCCTCGTCGGGAAAGCCAGGGAGACGGGATCGCCCCCCATTACTCAGCGTCGTCAGGCACCGTCGTATCCGGTCAAGTCGGAATGTTTCTCACCTACGCGTCAGATCACGGCCACGGGATCGTGGATGCCCGTCTTCTCATTCCCGGCCCCGCGGGATCGGCCGCTGGCGACCAGCATGTTCTCGGAAGTCGAGCCCGGCTCGCATTGGACATGATTGATGCGGCTCACGAGTCCCTGAAGTCCGGTTGCATTCTGGCCGGAGTAACGTTCGGTGATGATGATGGATTTCGAGAGGCGTTGAGCGCGCGAGGCCTCCCTTACCTGCTCGAGGTCTCGCCGACCCGACCCGTATTTTCATCGAGCTCCCAGGGTCTGGTCGGCAGCATTCGCGGGCGGAGGAGATCCACCTCTCGTCCGCGGGACCTCTCACTCACAACGATCAGCGGGTGTTTCAGCGACGATGCCGAGGCAACGCGGGCAGGCGCTGGCCCAATTTCCGTACGAGAATCCGTTGAGGCCCGCGTCGGGGCGCCAGTGTGGGTCTTTCGAATCAACTCAGGCGCAGCATCTCCAAGTCGCTTCATGCTGACCAATGATGAGCAGCGTGCCAGCCATCCGAGCGCTTCGATGATGACCGAAAGGCTGGATCACCCGGCCCCTGAGCTCATTGCCTCACCGGGTGAATCGCCCCTTGATGCATATGACTCCGTGCTTGCGGATGGGTGGCACCGCCACATGGTCCTGTCCATGCTGGCGGCCGCCTGGTGGAGTGACTATGCCCAGCGAACGAGCAGTGCGCCCGCGTATACGATGCGCGCCCTGTCAAACGGTTCGGTTCATCATGATGTCTTGCAAAGCTCTCGGCCAACGACCGCGCCTATCGAACTAAGAGCGAAATCGCTGCCCAGACTGACAGCAGAGCCAAGGACACGGCCGCGTGGCCGCTTGATCGGAGCGGGGGCGGCGCTGCTGGCCGCGGTGCTGTTGCTCGTCACCGTGTTCACCATCGCACAGAACATTCCCTCGCTGGGCCAGCGCGATCTCATCCGCCTCTCAAGCTTTTACCACCCGCCGGAAGACGGCACGCCAATCCGGACTTTGGCGGCGCAAGCTCGTCATGTGATCTACACGCGGGGCGATGAACGATACCTTCAGCAACTGCGCGAGATTGGATTCAGTGGACCGGCACTCCAGTATCTGGTGGCGAATGAAGCGTCCGGCCCTGAGCCCGCCACATCAGCCACCGCGCGCTGTGGCGACTATCTTCAGACGGGCAACGACGTCACTGGAATCGCGCGTGATTTCTGCGCCGCATTGCATGCTGATGAGCGCAACTTTCTCCACAATGGCAAGGGTGAGCGCCTGTACTCGTCCCTGAGCTTCCAGGAAGGCAGTGCCACCCGCACGCGCTATTACTACCTCATGAACCCCGGCTCAGTGGCATGGCGCGACTACTTTGCCGCGCGCGCCCAGGACAATGCCAGTGCGCTGCCCTACTCAGGGATATTTCTCGATAACGTCGACCTCACCCCGCGGCGCGGCACAGACAATGAGCGCAATAGCGACAAAACTGTGAAAGAGTACGCGAACGAGAAGACTTACCGAGAGGCAGTCCTTGGTTACCTGGAAACCGTGCGGACCGGCGTGCCCGCCAGCCTCCTCTGGGCCAATCTCACCGAAGGACTGAATCAGCCTGATGAGTATGTGCCCTACCTTCCATACCTGGACGGCGTGATGAATGAGTACTTTGTCACCCTGGAGCGCGGGCGCGCCGTTGGCCCCAATGGCTGGGCCGCCCAGCTTTCCCAGGCAGACTCCGTCACAGAGCGGGGGAAGTCATTTCTGGCAATTAGTCAGGGCGCCCGGAACGATCTCAACCGAATGCGCTTCGCACTTGCCTCGTATCTGATGATAGCCGGGCCACAAACCTACTTCCGCTACGCGGACGGAGAGAAGTACCAGGAGGCCTGGCTGTTTGATGACTACGAGAACCGTCTCGGCAGCCCGCTGGGGAGGCGCTATCAAAAGGGCGAGCTCTGGTACCGAGACTTCACCTGCGGCACAGTGACCGTAGACATTGACCGCCGCGCCGGAGACATCGCCCTCCGCGCCGAAGCACCCGCCTGTGTCGTTGAAAAGCTGCTGCTCAAAGTACCGCTGCTCAGTCGCTAACGCCAG
>JBJXFJ010000578.1:0-7376 GCA_046154735.1 Chloroflexota bacterium
ATCACCAGGTCCGCGCTCTCCAGGAGGCCACGCTCCAGTGCCGCAAAGCTGGGGGGGAACACACTCACCTCAGCGTAGTCATCAGCACAGTGGTAAACCAGCCCTGAGCGCGAAATGCCGTGAATGAGATCCAGCGCTTGCGGTAGCCCCAGAATGAAGATCGGGCGCTTGAACCCTAACCGTCGGAGCGAGTGTCGGAACGCCGGCGCCATGGCCAGTTGTCCGAGACGGTTCATGATTGGCATGCCAGTGAGTGCCGTGATGCTGTGATAAGGAACAGGGTTGAAGAGCGTTTGCACCCAGATGTTGGGCTCCACCTGGCGCGGACCAGCCAGTGCCCGGCGCAGAATCGCGGGTGCCTGCAGCGGCCTGCGTGCCAGGGTCAGCGTGTGCGGCGGGCTCTCCACGAAAAGCACCCGATTGCGCTGGGCGAGATATGCCGTGAGATGATGTTTACTGATCCGTGCCGTCTGATCCCAGGGTGGACCGAAGAGTAGAACGATATCCCGGCCTTCCAGTACCGGCTTCACGTCCCGGTCGTCCCCTTGATCTACTGCCGCTGACTCACTCATACAACGGCCCTCACTGCGGCCCACTTCCAGGGGGCGCGGGAGTGAGGGACTGAGGATAGCGGACCTCGTAAATGGTCACCTCGCCGGTTCGCGTGCGCTGCAGGGTGCGACTGTCGACGATGCGCGCCTCTTGATTCACGTATACGGCCTGAATAAAGCCATCGCGCTCCAGTTCGGCCATCTGTTGTCGCAACCGATCCTCACCGCCCAGCGCCCACTCCACGTGGTCCGCGCCATTGTTAAAGTAAATGCTGTCCTTGAAGACGTGCGTGATGCCCAGCGACTGCCATTTCGCCAATAGCGCTTGAATGGTGGGAAGCTGAGTGTAGTCAAGCTGACCGGTGAAGCCCGGCAGACCATTGATATGGTCACGCTGGAAGTACAAATCGGTGAGCGGAAACACTAACAGCTTGGAACCCTCGGGCAGCCGGTTCGCCACCTGAATATCGGCATAGTAATAGATCCGATCGGCCACGAATCGCTCAGGATTCTCGCGCCCCAGGACCACTGATACGAACTGCGCGTTATAGGCCACCGCCGCCGCGCCACCAAAGCCTAGCGTAACCGCCAGGGCTAAGACCGTGGACCAGCGAGTGATTCCACCCATCCGGAGACACTGCGCTGCGACCGCACCAGCCGCCAATGACAGTGCCGGCGTCAACGCCAGAGCATAGCCAATGTACTGATATTTGGAGAACCATAATAAGTAAAACATCAGCGCGCAGAAGAGTGCGGCGCCCAGCGCTCGACGCTGCCGCTGGTCGAACTGTGGGAGCAGAAGCAGGAGCCCGGGAATAAAGGCCAGGAAGAGCGGCGAGACGGCGGGCACGCGATCGCCGTGAAAGAGTGCAGAATTCACCGTCATGTTCCAGGGGCCCATCAGGAACGCCAGTGGATCCCGCCCCGCACCCAGCTCATACCCCATAAACTTGGCATGGTTGTGCCAATTCCAGCCAATGCCATGGAACAATGCCCAGCCCCACGGCCACGCCGGATCTCCGGTGACGACCCAATTGCGGGTGTACCAGGGAGCGGCGACGATCACGGCCGCGGTCCCGAATGCGAATCCGTGAGCAACGACCCCGCGGAGATTCCGGAGTTGCAGTGCACTCAGCAGGAGCACCGTGAGCCCCAGTGCCGGCAGAAGCAGAATCCCATACATATGTGTCTCAGCCGCAAATCCGGCCAACCCGCCCGCCAATACCAGCCAGCGCCAGCCGCCACCGTCCAGCGTGGCTTTGCAGGCGGCATACAATGCCAGAAATGCTAACGCCGCGACCGCGCCATAGTTCTTGGCCACGGTGGATTGCTGGATCACCATGGGGATCGTATAAAACATGGCCGCGGCCAGCAGGCCCGTGCCGGGGGAGAGAAATCGCCGCCCAAAGGCAACGAGGGATAGGGTGCCCAAGAGCGTGAGGCCAAGCTGCACGGCTGCGCCGCCGCTGCCCGGAAAGATCAGCAGGAGCGCCGCATAGATCATCTCCTGTGATGATGGCTGGTTCCAGAGTTTATAGGGAACGAAAGGAATGCTGCCCTGCTGTACATAGTAGAAGGCACGGGCCAGGTAATGATTGATCGTGTCGCTGTAGGTGGGCGGACTGAGTGCACCAAAGGCATTGAGCACAAAGATGCCACCGATTAAGGCGATGAGGAGGGCCGAGCCGGCGGTGCGTGTGGATCGCTCCACTTTCAAAGGCAACAACCCCGGCACGGCACGCGCCGCGCTCATTGCCACGGGAGCGGCGAGCAGGGTGAGCAAAGCGACCATGCTCCACGCGGCCCAGAGCCGCAGATGACCCATCAGCCCGAATGCGAGCATGCCGTATGACAGCAGCGCCAGACCCACCGGCCAGCCAAAGACGAGTCGCTCCAGGCGATCCGGGGGGGCCAGTCCCGCCCAGCGAAGCACCGTAACTCCCGCACCAATTGCGAGCAGGGTGATGAGCGCCGTGATGAGTAGATCGAGCGCTGGGTTGTAGCTGCTCAGCGACACCGGTTAGGCTCCGCGAATGAGCGTTAGAAGGCGATCCCAGTATTGATCAAACTGGCGGAAGAAAAGGATGTGCACCACTATCACCCACACGGCAAAGACCCAGCGAACGGGTGCGTGCTGCATGAGCCCGCCCCTGGGCCGGCTATCGGCCAAGCGGTACCTCGGTACGCGTCGAGATCACTTCCACCTCATCAGCCACACGCAGGGCTTCGGTGGGGACCTGTGTACGCTCGATGCGCTTCACTCGATAGAGGAGCTGCTCCAGCAGTCGACGGTTGGACCCAATGAGGTTTGCCAGCAAGCCCATAAACCAGACCTGGAAGCCAATGACCAGCAGTGATGCCGCAAGCACTAGGGACTGCACCTTCCCCTCGCCCTCTCCCTGGAAGTAGTAGAACATCCAGCGCGCCACGAACGCGGCGCCGATGAGCATGACAATGGTGCCGATCATGAAGAAGACTTTGAGCGATTCATACATCGCGTAAACGCGCAGGAGTGTGGCCGTGGAGTTCGCAATGTAGTCCACCGTGCCGCGCATAAGCCGCGATTCCCGGGTCTTGGCATTGGTGACAACCGGGACATTGGCAATTTTGAGCCGCCCACGGCCAACCTGGATCAGCGTATCCAGCGTGTAGCTATACGTTGAAACCACGTTGAGGCGCTCCGCCACCTCCCGCGTGAACGCGCGGAATCCGCTGGGAGCATCTGCCACCTGTGCCCCGGCCAGGCGTCGCACCATCCAGCTCCCGGCCCGCTGGAGTATCTTTTTCTGGGGTGAGAACTCGCTGATCTGGTTCGTTTGCCGATCAGCCACCACCATGTCCGCCTGACCCCGCAGGATGGGCTCAATGAGCCGCGGGATTTCAGCCTGGGGGTATTGGTTATCCCCATCGGTATTCACAATGATATCCGCGCCAAGCTGCAGGCAAGTGTCCAGGCCTGTCTGAAAGGTTGCCGCCAAGCCGCGATTTCCGCGGTGAGAGACGATGAAATCCACACCGAGATCGCGCGCCACTTCAACGGTGCGATCGGTGGAGCCGTCGTTCACGACGAGAATCCGCACCTCATCCACGCCAGGAATCTCGCGCGGGATTGAATTGACCACCAGTGGAAGCGTGGCTTCTTCGTTGTAGCAGGGGATCTGGATGAAGAGTTTCATGGGGGTGCGAACAGACGAGCGTTGACGGATGGGGCCTCGACGGCGGGTTAATTCAGTGGAAAATGAGTCGGACTACGGAACAGGCTGGAGCTCGTGTGCCCAGGTCCGAGCCCACTCCAGGATGGAGGCTCGGTCCGGACATTGTCCCTCATAGGGCACTATGGCCGTCAAGCAGCGCGCCGGCAGCGTGCCGCTGCCACCCAGAATGATTGCTAATGCCGGTGATTCCTGAAGATACATGGACGAGATGGCTGATGGCTCGCTGGAGACCTCAGCCCACTCAGCCTCGACGCGCAGGATGAGCAGCTTCATGCCCGTGGAATATTCGATGCGCGCCCCGGCGTCAAGTAGCTCGACCTTCGTCGTGGGGACATGGAAGCGTAACTCCATTAAATGGCGGCCAGTACCGCGTACGTGATCCGCAATGAGCCAGGCGCCGCGCGCTTTGTCAAACACAATTGACCGCTGGTGGGCAATGCCTCGGCCGGGTAGCTCATACTCTCCACTGAATATGTCGCTTATGTCGGTTACGGACCAGTGGTGGACCCGAGGTTGAGCGGGCTCCTGGAACGCCCAGAGCCCAGCCGGCTGAAGTGTCTCTTGTCCGTCCACCATGAGCGTGTTGTGCTGCGCGGTGCCACGGTAACGATGGCGCGCCTCAGAATTGGCTGTGTAGCAAAACGTGCCGCCATCCACAATGAGCGGCTGCCCAAGAGCGAAGCACTCAAAACTCAGCAGGTCGGCGTGGCCATGACCGCCCCGACCGAGCGAACCAATATTGCCACAGTCCAGCGTCAGATGCTGTGTGCCGCTGCGCATGACGTACACGCCACCTTGCTTGAATCCGTGCGACTCAGGCTCCACGGCCGCTTGCTGGCGGAGCGAATCGAGTCGAACCCGGGCCGCGGGCCCCAGCAGCCACAGTACTTCCTGAGCCGACGCCTGGGCGGCAACGGCACAATCGGCACGATTGAAGAGGACCGCCCCCAGCGCCAGCAGATGCATCTGTGAGCGTGGCGTGCGTGTTCCTAGAGGCAGAATGTGGCCGTCGTCGACATCGCCAACGGCGGGATAAGTCCCATCCTCCCGGGTGATGGCGAGTGACACGTCGAGAGCTCGTTCAAGGCGTTCAAGGCTCGTTTCACTGAGCGAGAGCTGTACTCGCTCCAGCAGGATGTAACCCAGCAGTGCGATCTCGAGGGCGAGACCGTGGTAGGCCAGGCTGCCCTCGTAGTTCACGCCATCTGGGTAGAACTGGCGCAGGATCTCCTCATCCAGAATCGCCTGGCCACGCTGTAACCATTGACCCGCTTCTCTGGCTGGATGAAACGCGATCCCCAGCGCAATGAGCCCCAGTGCGTTGGCGAGGTAGTGATTGCCGCTGTGCTCCTCGTGCTCCAGGTGTCGGTAGATGTGCAGCCCATGTGACCAGAGGCACCGGCTGATAGCGGTCCGCCTCTGGACCGTCAGGCTCGGTGCGCCCTCGAGCATGGCCAGCAGCCAGCTCCAGACTACGCCTCGGATGGCCACCTCCATGGTGCTGGTCCAGTTGATCCCAGTACTGGTCGGATTCTGAGCGATCCAACTTTCGATTTGATCGAAGCATGCTCGTGCATAGCGATCATCGCAACTATGAACATACGCCTGAGCCAGTGGGATCAAGTGCTGGCAGCGATTGAGCTCCCAGACCACACGGGCATCCGAAGGCCCGCCAAGTTCAAGCACATCAATCTTCGAGTGATGCACGCTGGGCCAGGTAAGGCTGCTGAACGGGTCGCGCTGCCAGTCTGTTGCGCTGAGGCTGGGCGAGAGCGCTCGGCCGAAGAGCGAAACCTTTCCGCGGGGTGCTCCATCCGCCACGGCTGCGGAAAGATGCGCTCTATCGCCAGGGCTCGGAGACCAGAAAACCATTGTCCTTCGTACGAACGTGTCGATGTCAGTGTTCGAGCTTGATGGTTGATACTGCTCTGCAAACGACCAGTAACGGTGACGAAGCTTGTCGCAGAGAACTGGGCCTGGAGTCCGCACGATTCGACCAAAAAGGGTCTCTGAAATTCCAGCGTATGCTCGCATGTATGGATTGGTGCTACCGGAACCAGTTTTCAATGCTGATGCCCTGAAATCCCTCGAAGTCCTTGACATTGGCAGTAACCAACCGAATTCCATACACAGCTGCTATCGCTGCTATCTCACCATCTGCGTATGGCGGGGTTCTCCCAATTCGGACCAGGCGAGCACGTTCCGCGGCATGCCACTCTGCGCACAAATGATCGTACGCGAGCACCGGAACATCGGATTGAATGAGCTGGCGGAAATATCGCTCGAATTCCACTCGGCGCCGTGAGTCCGGCAATCGTTGAAGGCCGAACATGAGCTCGTGCCAGGTTGGCGCGCCAATGGCATAAGTTCCTACCCGATCACGGAAATGCCGAAGAACCGTCGGGTTAGGCACCCTCTTTGTTAGCTCTGAGACGATGTTGGTGTCGAGCAGAAACTCGATCATTCGAATCGGAAGTCTCGCCCTGGGGCCGAGTCTCTGAGACCTTTGAAATCCTCGTCGCTCAGGGCTATCTCATCAAATTCAGGACGACTCCTGAATTCTTGAATGACATCCCAGGCAGTACGCCGTGGTGAGCGAAGCAACTCGAATTCCTCACAAGAGATGATCATCGCAACCGGCTTACCACGCCGACTGAGCGCAACGGGGCCGATCTCCTCCGCGTCATGCACCAGCTTCGGGAGTTGATTCCGCGCTTCGGCAATCGAATACATCTTTCCCATTCCGCCTCCAAGATAGCCATGATGATGGCTATCTTACCACGGGCCGCGGCAAGTAAGCAGGAGGCCTGTTATCTCTGACGGAATAGACCCACCAACACCACGCCGGCGACAAAGCCACCGATGTGCGCCCAGACAGCCACGCCGGAGGTCTGCTCGCTGGTGGCGCCCAGTGAGGCGAGTCCGGCAAAGGCCTGGCTCAGAAACCAGAAGCCGATCAGGAAGATGCCGGAGATGCGCGGAAGGAAAATGAACGGCCCCAGGAAGACGAGCGTGCGAATCGTGGCGCCGGGGAACATAACCAGGTAAGCACCTAAGATACCGGCAATCGCGCCGCTGGCACCGATGGACGGGATTTGCGATCCTTGGTTCATGAAAATGTGCGCAAAGCTCGCCAGAATTCCACAGACGAGATAGAAGATCAGGAATCGTCCGTGCCCCAAGTGATCCTCCACGTTATCCCCGAAGACCCAGAGATAGAGCATGTTTGAGGCGATATGCAGAAACCCACCGTGCATGAACATAGACGAGAATAGGGTCAAGTAAATGATGCCACCCGGTGGCGGCGTGGCCACGTTTTGACCAGTGAGATACTCAAACGGGATCACACCGGCTGAGTAAAAGAACTGCTCCAAGCCGCGATTGCCTAGCGAGAGCTCGTAAAGAAATACGGCAATGTTCACCATCAAAATGGCGAACATGAATATCGGCGTTCGCCTTCGGACCGGATCGTCACTGAGAGGTATCACACTGATTGCTCACGCAAAAAATATGCCCGGCTCGCCGGGCATCTGGTGAAGATTGTAGCAGTCGGCACGGACACAACGAGTGTAAATTTCGCTATTGGATGTGCTGCTAGCGAAGCTCCGCC
>JBJXFJ010000581.1:0-3485 GCA_046154735.1 Chloroflexota bacterium
GAGGACGCCGTCTATGGCAGCGGCCAGGCCCGCGGACTTCACTGGCTTAGAAATGTACGATGACATGCCGGCGGCCAGACACTTCTCGCGATCCCCGTCCATGGCTAGTGCCGTCGTGGCAATAATCGGGATCGGCCGGGCGGAGACACCAAACGTTGCGTAAGTGGAACCTGGCGAGGGAGTCGAGACACCGGCGGCAAACTGCCGCTCCAGCTTACGAATGGTGCGGGTCGCCTCAAAGCCGTCCATCACCGGCATGTGTACGTCCATGAAAATGAGGTCAAAATGTTGCTGATCCAGTAGATCCAATGCTTCCCGTCCGTCACTTGCCAGCGTGACCTCATGCTGCATCATCTGCAATTGATACGTTGCCAGCCGCTGATTCACCAGGTTGTCTTCAACCAGGAGGACGCGGAGCTCTGCAGATCTTGACTGGGCCAATATTCCGGTAGCGCTCGGGGGCTTAGCTTGCTGTCCAGCGTCACTCTGGAAGACTTCCTCCAGGACTTCTCGGAGCCTGGTCGCGATGACCGGCTTGAGCGTCTGCCCGGTGCACCCCAGGTCTTGTCCGCGTTCCACATCGCCCGGCTGCCACACCGGTGGGAATACCAGCAGGACGCGCGGCTGAGGCCCCGGCCGCTCGCGGAGCTCCGCAAGCAGCGCAAATCCCTGGCCACCGTGAATATCGGTCTCCAGGCACAGCAGATCAAAGGGCTTGCCATGCTGCGCAGCGCTGTCCATGGCCGCCAAAACCTCGGCGCGGGAACTTGCCTCCGTCACGCTTAGGCCCCACCCCCGCAAGCTACTTGAGAGATGCTCCAGGGCCGCCGGATGATCATCCGCCACCAGTGCCCGGCATCCAGCCCGGTTGGCGTGAAGGTCTAGCGTACGCTCCACGTCCGTGGCCGGGGCAATTCCAAGCTGGGCCGTGAAGTGAAATGTGGAGCCATGATCCGGGATGCTCTCCACCCAGATACGTCCGCCCATACGCTCCACCAGGTGACCGCTGATGGCTAGCCCCAGGCCGGTGCCACCGAACCGGCGCGTGGTGCTCGCATCCGCCTGGACGAAGGACTGAAACAACGTGTGCAGCTTATCAGCCGGAATGCCAACCCCGGTGTCGCGCACCGTGACATGCAGAGTCGCACCATCCAGTGACCGTCTTTCAAGCTTCACAGACACCCAAATCTCGCCCTTGGCCGTAAATTTGATGGCATTCCCCACAAGATTCACCAAGATCTGGACAAACCGAGTGGGATCGCCCACAAGCCGTGGGGGCATGCTTGAGTCCACGCTCACGATGAGCTCGAGGCCCTTCTCATGACCTCGCAATGCCAGGGGCGCGATCGCGAGGGACAGCGCTTCCGCGAGATCGAAGTCGATCGCCTCAAGCTCCAGGCGACCGGCCTCGATCTTCGAGAAATCCAGAATGTCGTTGATCACGGTGAGCAAGTGCTCTCCCGACGACTGCACCATGGTCAGATACTGGCGCTGGTCAACGGAGAGATCGGTGGCCAGGGCGAGCTCCGTCATGCCAAGAATCCCATTCATGGGAGTGCGGATCTCGTGGGACATATTGGCCAGAAACTCACTCTTGGCCTGACTGGCGTGCACGGCGAGCTCACGCGCTTCGGACGCGGCCTCGTACAACTCGGCGTTTTTCAGGGCCCGGCCCACTTGCGCGCAAAAGGCCCCCAGAATCTCCTGATTGTCCGGGTCAGCCGAAATATGGCTCCGACTGTGAATCGAGAGCACCCCGAGAAGTCTGTCGCTCTCGACGATCGGAATTCCGAGAAAATGATTCAGCTTCGTAGGCGACGTGTTGGCATTATCAAAGCGCGCATCGGCAAACGTATCATTGCAGAGCAGCATCTCACGATGTGCGGCAACCCAGCCTACTCCTCCTCGGCTAAACGAGCGCACCGGGAGGCGGATGCCGATGCGATAGTCATCATTTGTACTGGCAGCCACTTTGAGTGTCTCATTCGGCCCGTCCACCAGCCAGAGTGTCACGGTTGTTCCTGGGCTCAACTCCGCGGTAGCACCCACGATTGCATCGAGGATTTCGGAAGCGTCGAGGGATGAGGAGACGAGCTGAGTAATGCGCACCAGACTGGCCATCCGCGCCAGCCGCTGCTGACTCTGATCGAGAAGTCGGGCCGTATGCAGCGCCACGGCGGCTTGCTCCGCGAACCCCTGGAGGACAACCAGGTCCGAGGGGGCAAATAATCGCCCGGTGAGGCCACTATTCACGGTCAGCGCCCCAATCTTCACGCCAAAATGGCTGATCGGAACACTCATCAGGTTGACCTCGTCGAGATCCGCGCGATCACCGGTTTGCTCAGTGACAAACTCGGAGTGACGGTAATTGTTGACCAGCAGTCCGTGGCATTCAACGAAGGCGGTGCCCGTCACTCCCTGTCCCGGCGCCCATTCATACCGACGCCCAGGAAGCTGTGTGTGGTCGCCCGCCTGGACGAGCACTTGCCGGTCGTCATCCCAGAGATAGATGCGCCCCTCAGTCGCTTTCAGAAGTTCGGTGGCATGCTTCCGAATCAGCTCCAGCAGTTCTGGAAGGTCTTGCTCGCGGGTCAGCTCCGCACTGATTCGCCGCACCGCCCCAAGCTGCCGTCGTTGATCCGCTTCGTCAGCTCGTGCTTGAGCATAGGTAATGACTGTCCCGGCCTCGTCAGCAACAATATCCAGCAAGTTGAGGTCGGAGCTCGTGAAATTTCGCCCCTTCTTATACGTGACCAGTGAGATGGCGCCAAGGAGCCGCTCGCCATAGAGCAGCGGTGCGGACATGACCGCATGCGCGGAAGACCAGGGACGCATTTGCTCCGCAAGCGCGTCAGACTTCTGAAAGTCATTGACAATGAGACTCTGCCGCTGAGCCACCGCCCGTCCCGCAACCCCCTCGCCAAGCCGGATGCGAGCACCCCGTCGGTGAGGACCGGTATCCACAATGTGTCCCGCGTACCAGGCTGTCAGCTCAAGCTCCTCGGACTCTGCGTTCCACAGCCAGATAGTGCCTCCGTCTGCGCCGACCTGCGCCGCGGAACGACTCAGAAGCGTCCGAAGGAGCTCGGTGAGATCCTGTACGTCCTCTTTCCCGCCTATCAAGGCACGCAGTACTCCAATAGTCTCCAGTTGCTTGATGGTCTGGGAGCGGCGGCGAGCCATGTAGAACACGCCCACGAGAATCGTCAGCATGATCGGAATGTCGATGAGCTCAGTGACGAGAGTCGCGGCATCAGTGACGGTAATAACGAGGCTACCGAGAGTAATCGTGCACCAGATAACGCACCGGATTCCAAACTGGCGTGGTGACCAGTAAAACGCCCCGGCGAATAGAAATAAGAAGACGAAATCGAACACGAGGACTGCAGAGTGGAGAAAGAGCGCGAGGACGCAGGTCACCAGCACTGCCAGATCCAGCACGCTTGGAATGCGCCCAAAGAGAGATGAAGGTGGGACAAAGCGCG